>CAADGK010000091.1 GCA_900696515.1 uncultured Nitrosospira sp.
CCTGGCTGCCCCGATCCGAGTGATGCAAGACGGCCTCAGGCTTGCCTCGCCGCCAGATCGCCATCACCAACGCATCGGTGACCAATTGGGCCGTCATCGTCGCCTGCATGGACCAGCCCACCACTCGGCGGGAGAAGAGATCGACCACCGCTGCGATGTAGAGCCACCCTTCGGCCGTCCAGAGATAGGTGAAATCCGCCACCCATTTCCGGTTCGGGGCCAAGGCCTCAAACTGGCGATTGAGCAGATTGGGCGAGATAGTGCCCGACGACGGCGGGCCAGTCTCGACGGGCACCCGACGCCGTCTGGGCCTTGCCCGCAACGCCTGTTGCCGCATCAGTCGCTCGATCCGATGCAAGCCGCAGGCTTCGCCTTCAGCCAGCAGATCATGCCACACGCGTCTCGCGCCGTAGGTCCGGTCACTCTGCAGAAAACTCGTCCGGATCTTGGCGCCCAACACCTCGTCGCGACGCGCGCGTTGGCTGCGTGGCCGCGTCAGCCACGCATAGAATCCACCCCGCGAGACACCGAGCGCCTCGCACAACCACGCTGTCGGCCAGCTCCCTCGGTGCTTCACGATGAATCCGCACTTCACAGCGACTCCTTCGCGAAGTAGGCCGCGGCTTTTTTTTAGAATATCCCGCTCGGCCTTGAGTTTGGTGACCTCGCGCCGGAGGCGTTCGAGCTCCAGCTGATCGGGTTTCATCTGCCCCTGGCCAGGGAACGCCTGTTGGGTATCAGCCACGTACTCCCGGACCCAGCGGCGTAACACGTGGTCATGCACGCCCAAATCCCGTGCGGCCTGCGCCATGGTCACGCCCCGCTCTCGAACCAGTTTCACCGCCTCCAGTTTAAACTCTCGCGTAAACGTGCGTCGCGCCATGCCCACCTCCAGGTTCCTTCATACACCTAACTTGGTGTCTTTGAAACCGGCAGCAGGCCAAGTTCAGTGCCGCGCTACCCGTAGCACATCTCGCGAGGAGAATAAATCAGACCTTCCTTAGCAACACAACGCACCTCTGCCACCAGGTAGGCATCCAAACCTGACGGGAGAAAGAGCGAGCCTTCTCTGCGGAGGACTGTGTGAGTGGGGTGGGACTGATCCGGTAATACCTGTTTGGCATAGTTGTGAGACCGAGTCTCGAACTACACGTACGTGATGGGTGCGTACACAGGTCAAAAAACCATAGCACAGGCGAAGGACGAATGGTGCAGGTAGGAGACTTGGTTATGGCTCGGGTCATTCGGATGGATCCGGGGCACTCTGCCTACCTCCTGTGGGCCGACTCAATTGGGAGATATGCCATTCTTCCGCATCAGTTTGCAGACCGTCAGTACAAGGTACGCGATTCCTTGGTTGGGGCTGTCTACAAGGTCGGCGAGGAGTTTCCGATGCTCTCTCAGCGATCGATGCACTACTTCCGTCGTATTGCGGAGTTGATGTTGGCACCGGTTCTGGCTGATGACCATGTGCAAATCAAACGTGTGGCGACGGCTCAGGCAGCTCCCTTTGTGAAGGTCGCAGTCGATAGCCATCGAACAGGCGAAGATGTCATTGCAGCTTGTAAACCCTTCTTGTCCGAGTTCCGGACCTACACCCCTCGCACCATCGCGTTGGTGAAGTATCACCAGGAATTGGATTTGTACATTCGCGAAGCTCTAACGCCTGCTCCGAGTCGATCAGTGCGTCGTGTCGATGTGTATCGAGAGGAACACCAAGCTCGTGTCGTTGTCGAACGTGGGACGATCGCGCAGTTCCTGGGGCGGAAGGGGATGAATGCTGCGGTGGCCAGCAAATTGACTGGGTACGGACTGTTGCTCGTGGATGAATCCGATTTGGGCAGGGTGTCAGGGGCGTAATGGAGGAGGTGAGGCATGTCTCATGGGGTCGATGCAGAGCGACAAGCGGGAGTGGCGAGGCGTGAGGGTCCGATTCTAGGCGGTGCGATGCCGACGAACGGACGGCAGTCCGATCGAACGGAAGACAACAGGAAGCGTCTGGAAGATCCGAATTCCATTCTCCTGTTGCCGCACACCAAGGCGGGAATGGCCTGTGTATCCATGTTGTACATGTTCGACAAGGTGATGCATCGCCTGCGGCGGGCTGCTGGTTCTCAGCTGTCAATCGAAGATGTGCGTAACGAGTTGGCTCGCGTCGATCAATGGGTGACGCGGGCCAAAGGGGTTCTGCGGGATCTTGGGGTAGGGGAGTTTGATTGGCACCCACAGGAGTCATCCCCAGACTTGAAAGAACGCAGCCAGCTGGCTGGGCGGCGGAATGCCCGAGTCATCACGCCACGTGTCGGGGATACAGCGAGATTGGTACCGGTGATCCGAGCACTTGATAACGCCCTGAACAGCATTCGACTCCGGGCAGAGGATCTCACTCCATTTGTGAAACATTTTGAAGCTGTTGATGAACTGGTAGTGGCTCTGCATGGCGTCATTGGGCAAGTCGCACGGGTGACCGCGACGGAATATGAGCCACGAGGTGCGGTGAAGGCGTTTCTGAAGGAATAGGGAGGAAAGCGGTTGATCAGCCCTGTTGTAGGAAAGGAGCACGGTATGTGGAAACCCATGGCAGCTCTGAGCATAGCGGTGCTGTCCGGTTGTGTCAGCACCGGTGAGTATCAGAATTTGGAAGCGAAGTATGAGCATCAGTTAGAAGTGAAGGAATTCATGGAGACGGAACATGATGAGCTGTCTCACCGAGTGGACACTGTGGACCAGGTATATCGGCATGTCGCGCAAGAGCAAATAGGAGTGAAGGCACAAGCGAACAAAATTCAAGGGGATCTCCGTGCCGTACAGGAACAAGTGAGAGACACCCAGAATTTGTATGAGAGTCAAAAAGCCCAATTTGCGCAGCAGGGACAACAATTGTCCATGGTCGACGCGCACCTGCAAACGATTGGAGGGAAAATTGAAACGCTTACCGAAACGACAGCCGCATTAGCCAACCGTTTTGAACGTGTCGAAACGTTGATTGGGAAAATTGGGAAGTCTGTCCAGGCACGAGGCTCTTCACCGGAACCCACCAAACCACGCGTGCAGAGTGCCGAGCGCAAAGCAGAGCCCTCGAAAAAAGCTGATGTAGTGGCGAAAGCCGATACTCCGACGGCTGAACCGGGCACAAGTCCAGTTTCAGGTGGAAGTGTTGCTGCCCCGAGCATACCAAGCCAGTTGCCGGCCGAGCGGGCCGTCGGCACACCAAGCCTTCCTGCAAAACCGGATGTGCCGATGATCGCTCCTCCGACAGTCATTGAGGCAAGGAATGAGCCGCAACAGGCCAAAGACTGGAAATGGCTAAAAGGTCTTCTAGGTGGCTTCCTTGGTGGAAAAGATGTGGCGGCGAATCCGCCAATGCCTGCACCTGCTGTTAATCCATCACCGAAACGCCCGTTTCTTCCGCCTACTGACGGGGAAGCCCTGGCCGCGCCGGTAGACACAATGGGAATCAATAGCGAGAGCCAAGGGAAGTCGAACTTGTCGGCGTCCGACGCCGAAAAGCGATAGGTCGGTATGAAAATCCTCACAGTCGATGTCATTCCTGGCCACAGGTATCGTTATTGTCAGGCGCTGATTCAAATCGAGACCGTAGGAATCGCGTCTTGGCGGGATGCCGTGGTGCGGTTCACGGATTTCTGGGGAGGACGTGCGAAGATGTATGACAGTCCGATCGTCAACGCCACTCAGAGCATGGTGAATCGGCTGGCGCACAGCGCTACGGCGTTGGGAGCTGATGTGATCATTGGATTCGATATTCAGATTCATCAGGTGACAGCGCGCTATTGGGGATGGGGAATGGCACAAATTGTCATGCGCGGGACGCCCATTCAGTTCACGGATCGCCAGTCGATGGGGACGATGTTTGCTGGGGAAACAACTGTCTTACCGGAGAGTGCTGATGGGGGCCACTCTTTGGACGGACATCGCGAGATGGACGCCATGGGAATGGACGATATCGCAGTGCCGTCGTTAGATTCGGCTCGGCTCGGCACGCGGCTATAGAAAGGCTGTCTGTGATGAAGCAAATGCTAATGGGAGCGAGTTTGGCAGCCTTTTGCGCCTATGGTGCCGTGGAGGTCCATGCAGACTGTATGAGTATTACCGATCCGTACTTAAAGGCGAAGTGCGAGGTCGAGGGACAAAAGGCAGCTGGTTTGATTGGGGGAGGAATCCTGGCGCCGAACCTGACTAAGGTGCCTCAGTACTCAGGATCCGCGGGCTGTGTGAGCGCTGGGTGCGCTGGGGCGGCAGAGGAGAAGTACTATGCCGATCCCGGAAGTTTGAGCACCGATGGAAGTGCGGCCGCCGGCAGCGATGAGAGGTACGCTCGGATACGGCAGAGTCGAGTGGATCGTGATGCATGGAACCTACGGACAAGTGACGCTGTGACGACGACTCAGGCCACGGCCGAAAGCCTGCCCCCGGATCCCATTCCATGTGGTAGCCCTGACAGCCCGGTGCCGTTTTGCGTGGATACCAGCACGCCACCCAATCAGAATCTCGCGCTGGCGGCAACGTGGCTCTCGATGACGAAGAATGTGGAAGAAGATTGGGATCCGGAGCGGCTGAGGATTTTCACGGGGACACGGAGTACCTGCGATTTCAGTACGATCGGACGTTCACTCATCAATTGTTGTGATTCTGACCCCGACAAACTGATTGGGAAATGTTCTGATGAGGAGATTGCGCTGGCTCGCGACAAACACGATCTCAAGGCTCATTTGATCGGGACGCACTGCGTAGACAAAGGGCCATTTGGTGTGTGCCTCAGAAAAGAAGAGGTCTACTGCTCCATGAAATCCGAGCTTGGTCGGATGGTGCAGGAACAAGGCCGTGCTCAACTGGGCCTTGGTTGGGGCTCAGCGGATTCGCCCCAGTGCGACGGCTTCACGGTAGAGCAGTTCAGCGGGCTCAATTTCCAGGCTATGGATTTCACGGAATGGTACAAAAATGTGTCAGCCAATATTGACCCGTCAGTGATCACGACGGAAATGGCGACGAAAATCTGCACGTATACGGGCACGTGTTGAGGCGACGCAGCCATGGGCTTCAGATCGTTCTCCCACTGTCTGCGCCACTCCCAACGAGCTAGGGTGTGTCTCACCTTCGTGCTTCTTGGTGTTTCACCAGACCTCGTCATTGCGGAGAGGCCAGCGGACAGTTTTTGGTACGTCAATCACAATTGTGTCAAAGCGGCTGCGAACCGATACGCGGTCACGGTGCAGATACTGGAGGCCATCATTTTGGTGGAAAGCGAAGGCGATCCGCATGCGGTGAACGTGAACCGTGATGGCAAGGGGGATCGACGAGGGCCACTGTCCATAACGCAAGCGAAGGCGCTTGTACGAGAGCTTTGGAGTGCCGGTGCGAATTTTGATGTGGGGATTGCTCAAATCAACAGTGTGCACATGCGTCAGCACGAAATCGATCCGGTGCATTTTCTCGACCCCTGCATCAACATCCAATGGGCGGCATACGTCTTACGGCAAAAGATCAATCAGTATCAGGAAACCTGGACGGCCGTCGGTCGATACAATGGAAGCCGCAATATCGAGGGCTATAGCTGGAAAATTTACCGAGCCTTGGAGCGGCTCGCCGGAATCAGGAGAGAACGTGGATTGTCGCGATGAGCGGCGTGTAGGAAAGTGGTTCGTTCTCGAGTGGAGGATACATGAATAACAACGAAGCGAACGGGTGTGTGGTAGATGATCGATCACCTGCGCGATGGGCATTTGATGTGACCCCTGGTCGCGAGCGCCATGTCGCGGAGCACATGGCAGAGCTTGGTTGTACCAACGTGGAGCGCCCGACGAAGGGATATGTGATAGCTGCTTGCCCTCCGACGGCCGTTCCCGTGATTCGAGGATTGTCTGGTGTGGTCAGAGCGTTGCCGTTGCTCGATACAGACCTATTCGACGAATCCTTCGGTGGTATGCCACTCCCGGTCAAGATTTCAGATGTCGTGCAGGTCGGTACCGGTCCCTACGCGCACATGAACGGGATTGTCAGGGCATTGGATGGCGAGGACCTGCTGGTGGATGTGAGTTTGATGGGGCGAATTGTGCGAGTGAGAACCAAAGTAACCCATGTGAGCGTCCTTCCACTTCCAGAACCATGGAGGTAACATGCTTGCGAGATTATGGGGAGCTTTCCGTGGCGTGAGAGGGAATGCCCATGCTGGAGAGGAGACTTCTCGTTCAATCCCTAGTCAGATCGAGATCAGCCTTGAGGATTTGGCCAAAGACGTCTGGCTCCCCCTCAATCTCGATTTTATTCAACAAACGGGGACCTTGGTTGAGGAGGACGATCCTGGGAGCAATCCGATAGAGTCGGTATCCGATGATACGGAGGTGACAACAACTCCTTTGGCCGCGACCTCATCGCCCACGCTCACCCCTGTAGTTAGCCCGTCATCCGAGGGTCAGGCGTCGTTCCCGGCTGGAGTGGTGTCCGCCGCCACCCCAGAGCCAGCCCCCACATCCCGAGCCGTGCCGTCCGGCCGGTCGTCCGCGCTGATTCGAGATTTCATTATGCCGTATCAGCCGGTCATTGAGAGCCAGCGGGCACTGGAGCCGTTGTTGACGGTCGTCAAGATTCTGGAAGAGTACGGAGACTGCCCATCCATTGTGACGGCCGGAATCGAGCGGGACGAAGAGTGTACGGATCTCTATTCCATTCGCGATACGCTCGCGAAAGTCACCCTGCGTGACCATACCTACCGGGTGACGGAGTTGGCCTTGGCATACCTCAAGCAGACCTATCGAGATGGAGACCTCATGATTCCGAAGGTGCTGGTGGCCGCGTTGGGACATGATTTGGGAAAAATCCCGAGGTTTCGCGCAACCGCAGCCCACGCGATGGGAGATCATCCGGTGGTGAGCGCCATCAAGCTGCAGGAGTGTTTTGCCGGCACCCCCATCCCATGGTTCAACGAGGTGTTGGATGCGATTAAGGGTCATCATCGTATTGGGAAGGATCGTCTTGGCATCATTCTTCGGCAAGCGGATGGTCAGGCTCGCGTGAAGGAAATGATCCTCAGTACACAAGACATGCAGGAGAAGCCGTTAGACAGTTGGTGTGGGGGGCAGGAACTGCTGACAATTGTTGCCCCGCGGATCAATCGTTCACTCAAGGGAAACAAATGGGCGGCATTCTCCTTAAAAGGGGTGGTCTATGTGACGCCGGACGCGGTTCTGGAAGCGGCCAAAGAGTTGGCACGGCAGAAGAAGGTTGTCGAAATGGGATTGATTCGATCGACGGATCGTGAGGACACGTTGCGGCGGCTCGTGAAAATCCTCGGGGCCGCCGATCTCTTGGCGATGGAGATTGGGGAACATTTCTATGGCCGGCCGTTCGACATCTTTACGAAGAAGGCAGGCCTCAAACAGCGGGGGTATTTTGTCCCGGTAAAATTGGAAGCATTCAGGATCGCCGAATCCGAACTGGAGTCGCGAAAGGTCGCCTTCATGCAGTTGGTGACCGAATTCCAGCTCGGGAGAGGGTAGGAGGCCGTCCATGGACCCGGAAACATTTATTACGGTGTCATCGTGGGTGAACACCACGCTGCTCGCCGGTGTCCCGCTTCGCATCCTCGCGTGTGCCGCCCTCGGGGCGACCTTTTGGTTCGGTGCGTATAAACAGAGAATCGCTCTGGGACTGTTGTTCTTCATCCTGACGATTCTGTTGTCATATTTTCGGCCGCTGATCAACCTGATTGGGTCGGGGAGTCTGTAGCGATGGAACACTCGGCGGGAAGGCGAGGGCCGATCTTTGCGGAAGGGGCGTCTGGCAGAAGTCGGCCGCGGAGTCTTATTGCGGCCATCAGTGAGATTCAGGAGTTGGCGGTGGTCGAGAAACTTGGGACGCCACTACCAGAACATATCATCCTGCTGGATCGCAGCTTTGCCTATACCGAGGTGGGCGTCCACAGCGTGGTGGTAGATGGCCTGATCAATATGCTCGGAGTACCAATGAGCCTCGGCGTCATGGGCAACTTGATGCCGATTTTCGGAGATCCCAACCCTAGTCTCTTCGATCAGGTGTTCGCACTACTCATTGGGATCACTTACGGTGTCGGCTATGCTGTGATGATTGGGCACAATCTAGGGTCGTGTTATATCGGAAAGGTCTGTAAACGCGCCATCCAGGACATTTATCAGTCCATGATTGTGGCGAACATCGTCAAAGTGATCCTCCTGTCGGTCTTTTTTAATTTCATGTACCAGCTTCTCACGCCAGAGCATGTACAGGAGACGTTCACGGTACTTTGGCCGGTGCTCCGTGGCGTGATGTCGGATCAAATGGCGGTCGGGGTACAGGATTGGGTCGTCAGTATGCGCGAGGTGATGATTCCATCGGCCACGGTGGTCATTCTAGTTTCCATTGGCACGCTCTGTGTGCCCTATGCCTATTTTGTGATAGGCGGCCGCGAGGCGGCTGAAGAAAAGCGACGGAATCGCTTGTATGACGTCTGCTGAGGACGTTCTTGTTAGCCAAGGTCGAGAGGTACCGGTTCAAAACTACTTTTAGTATCCTGATGATTGGGATGCCGCTGTATGGTCTTTTGTCGAGGTGATTTCTGAGGTGAATATCGGTATCCTGAGGTGCGTGGACACATGGTCCCACAAGTTGGAGCCTACTGCTGAAATGGCTGCTTGTAGTCCGTCAAGCTTCACGAAGAGGAACCAACAGCTTCTAGCCCATGCACAGATTAGTCCGGGAACATTCTTTTTCTCTCGATGTTGACACTCGAAACAGTCAATAAAAGAACCTGACACCTTCAGTGTGATCCATTTAAATTTAAGGTCTGTGACCTTCCCCCGATTTTACAGACACCTCCATAAGGAGGAGAATAATGAAATCGGAGGGCAGCATGGCAGCACTCACACGACGTCAGTATCCCGAGGAGTTTAAGCAGGAGGCCGTGCGGTTGGTGCGGGACTCAGCTCGTCCCGTGGCCCAGGTGGCACGGGACTTAGGGATTTCAGAGAGCCTGCTGTATCGCTGGCGCACCCAGCACCGGCAGGCCGAGGCTCAGGGCACCACCCGAGCCGGCCAACGCACCGAGGCCGAGGAACTCACGCACCTGAAGCGGGAGCTGGTGCGCGTGACTCAGGAGCGGGATTTTTTAAAACGTGCGGCGGCGTTCTTCGCGCGGGAGTCGCAATGAGATACCGCGCGATTCAGGAACAGGACCGTCGCTATCCGATCCGGCTCATGTGCCGGGCACTCGCCGTGTCCCCTGCGGGGTATTACGCCTGGCGGGAGCGACCGGAGAGCCGCCGGGCCAGGCAGAACCGGACACTGCTCGCCACCATCCGAGTGATTCACCAAGCGTCCCGCGAGACCTACGGGAGTCCCAGCATTTGGGAGGCGTTGAGCAAGCAGGGGCATGACGTCGGCAAACATCGCGTGGCCCGGCTCATGCGCCAGGCGGGCCTCCGGGCCAAGACCGTGAAGAAGTGGCGTGCGACGACCCAGTCGAATCACCGGTTGCCCGTGGCAGAGAATACGCTCAATCGTCAGTTCGCCGTGGCGCAGCCCAATCGGGTCTGGGCCGGGGACATCACGTATGTCTGGACCGCCGAGGGCTGGCTGTATCTCGCGGTGCTTCTCGATCTCTACTCGCGTGCGGTGATTGGCTGGGCGATGGGCCAGCGGTTGACCGTCGATCTGGCCGAACGGGCCCTCACCATGGCGCTAGGACATCGGCCTTGTACGGCGGGGCTCCTGCACCACTCGGACCGCGGCAGCCAAGGCGGATTCAAGTGGTCGTTGCAACATCTTGACGGAGGAGGTTGCGATGAACATTCGAAAGCGCCGTTCGGATGGGTCTGGGCGGCCGCCCCTGCCGTCACCAGGTCGACCGTCGGTGGCAGGACGA
>CAADGK010000092.1 GCA_900696515.1 uncultured Nitrosospira sp.
CCGCCTTCAATGACAGTGGGGCCAGCAGCAGCGACTTCATCAGCACCGATAGTACCTTTGACCTGAGTCTCACCGGCCAGGAGAGCGGCACGACGGTCGCCTACGAAGTCTCCACCGACGGCGGCAATACCTGGGCGTCCACGACAACCGACCAGATCGACCTGGACGACGACAGCTACCAGTTCCGGGCGCAGGTCAGTGATCTCGCGGGCAACAACAGCACCTCCAACATCGTCAGCGTCACGGTGGATACCACGGCGCCTGCGACGCCGACGGTAGATGCCCTGAGTACTTCCGACACCACGCCGGTGCTCTCGGGCACGGCGACGCTGGGCGCGGACGAGCAGCTGACCGTGACGGTCAATGGCGCCACCTACAGCAACGTGCCCGTGACGAGCGGCGCCTGGTCGCTCAACACCGACACGGCGACGCCCAGCAGCGGCACCTTGGGCGCCTTCGTTCCGAATACCACCTACAGTGTGACAGCCACCGTCACCGATACGGCGGGCAACGCCACCAGCGATGCCACGGCCAATGAACTGGTCATCACGGCCTCTGTGCCGACGACCACGGCCACGATAACCAACCTGACGGAGACGACGGCCAACAGTGCCAGCAGCACATCCCTTACCCTGAGTGGGACACTGAGCGCGGCCTTGGTGCCAGGCGAGGTGGTGCGGGTGTCTGATGGGGCCACCGTCCTCGGCAACGCGGTGGTCAGCGGGACCACGTGGAGTTTCGCCACGGGTTCGACCACGGCAGGCAATCATACCTTCACCGCCGAGGTGGCGAATGCCACGAGCCAGAGCGCCGCCAGTTCCGTATCGGTGCTTGCCGGAACCACTGGTGGTACGGCACTCACCGGGACCAGTGACGGAGAGTATATCTTCGGCTTTGCCGGCACCGACACCATCAACGGATTTGCCGGCAGCGATACCATCATGGGCGGTGCGGGATCGGACACCATCTTGCTGACGACGACCTCGGCAGACCTGAACAACGCCACGGATGCCCGGATCCGGAATGTCGAGACGGTGTCGGCGGCAGGTGCGGCCACGACTGTGACCATTGACCTTCACAACCAGTCAGAAAGCTTGGTGATCAACGGTAGCAGCAGCGCCGATACACTCACGGGTGGTTCCGGGGTGGATGCAATTTCGGGATCAGGGGGTGCGGATAGCCTGACCGGCGGGGCCGGCAATGATTTTCTCACCGGCGGCGCCGGTATCGATAATCTGAATGGAGGGGCCGGTGGCGACATGCTCATCGGTGGTGACGGTTCGGATACCATCGATGTGGGTGTGTCCAACGATAACGTTCAGGATCGGGTGCAATTCTTCAAGGCCAGCGAGTTCGGCGATACCGTCTCAAACTTTGACAGCACTGGAAGCAGCGGGCAGGTCGACTTGGTCGAGTTCGGGGGATCGCTCAGGAGCGCGTTTGACGACATCGGTGCGAATAGGACTTTCGCCTGGGTGACGGGTAACGCTGCCAATGGTGGAAATACCACCGCCAATCTCAACACCACCGGTGAGGCGCTCTATCTCGCAGGCACGAATGGCGAAGGGGTTGTGGATACAAGCTTACTTGCGGCAACCACCGTTGCTGCGGAATTTAATGCCGAATTCACTATTACGGCAAGCACCGGACAGGACGCGTTGTTGGTCGTGAACGCCACCGATAGCACCCGCTTCGCGGCGTACTCCTATCTCGAGAGCGGAAGCGGGGCTGAGATTCAGGGCGCGGAGTTAACGCTGATCGGCGTCTTCAATTCCAACGGTGATGTCGGCACGAGCCAGTTCGGATTGATCTGAGCCGACGACGTGCCCTCGCCCCACTTCGAGGAGAGGGAATGACTCTGACGCCCATTCTGAAAGAGAGGACCGGAGAAGCGTCGGGCCATTCTGAGGCTATGCCGCTGATCGCTTCCGATGTGCTGACTTCTTGATGGAACGTCGGAGTGGTTGAGTTGACTTGCCGGCGGCGTCACACAGGGCACGCAAGGCCCGGTTCACGGAGGCTGAATCCGGAAACACTTTTGCTAAATCTGCATCGACGAGCACAAGATTTGTTCCTGCCATAGCTTGCTTATAGTATTTTCCGCGTCCGACCTTTTTCAGCTTGGTCAAATCGTATTCGGATCGAAGGTTATCTTTCATCGCGTGAGTACCCTATTAGCTAGAGCAACGTCTGCAGCTTGCTTAAGGTTTCCATGAGCACGGCAGATGAGACGACACCTTTCTTGACCGCTTGTCGCGTTCTCCAGTCAAGGCTCTTGATTTGATCCGCCAACACCACGCTTGTTCGATGGGGGTCATCACTGACCACAACTTCGAAAGGATAGCCCTTTTTGTGACTGGTCATCGGACAGCATAGCATGAGCCCGCTGACCTTATTGTATCTAGCCGGCGAGAGCACGAGTGCCGGACGATGTCCCGCCTGTTCGTGACCAGCTTGCGGATTGAACTGCAGCCAAACGATCTCGCCGCGGTCGGGAACATACCTGGACTTCTTCATCACCAGCTCTCGCCACCCACCGGCCCGCCCGAATCGACTTCGTGATGAATGTTCTTCTTGGTAATTTGCTGCACTAGATCGTCTAACCGATAGACCCGACGGAGTTGCGGTTTCAAGACGACATTGCCATCTCGAACTTCGATGTCTAACCCGTCCTGCGCTTTGAGTCCGATTTGCATGGCAACGCTCTTCGGAACTCGTACGGCCAAACTGTTCCCCCACTTCTGCGCTCTTGTTTTCACACCGGACACTCCCTTGTATCTACAGGGTAGATACTATGCCGATCAATCAGATTTCGTCAAGAACCCCTTTAAATCCCCCTCGACCACCCATTCCGGGCTAAATCCTGCGTCCGAATCTGATTTGGCAATGAAAGATGGAGCCTTCACTCTACCTAACAAATAATCCCTCCCACCACCCAGTGCCGATCGTCCGGCACATCGATCAACAATCGTGTGAGGTTCATGCGGGCGAGCTGCGATCCGATTTCATCTTCCGTGAAAGCCGCCAGCAGGGAATTGTAGAAATCACGGCGTAAGATGTCCGGCTCATCGGCGGCGTATTGATCGACGATGGCCTGAGCTGCTTCAGGTGAGTCCGGACGAAGCAGGTCCATCACCAACACCGGCGCGCCAGGCCTCACCAACTGGCGAATCTTCTGCCAGAACTGCAATGGATTAGGCAGATGATGGAGCAGGCTGTTAGAGATCACGCCATCGGCGATCCTCGCACCGGCGATGTCTTCATACCGTTCGCAGCGCAGCGTAATGCGACCGGACAAGCCCGCTTCCTTTACCGCCTGCTCCCCCAGCTGAATCATCGGGGCTGAAGCATCAACTCCGATGATCTGGCAGGCAGGATACACCTTGGCGAATCGAATCGGAATATCACCGGGACCACAGCCAAGATCCAGTACTGTCCCTTGAGCGAACTCCGGAAAGTATTCTTTGAACCGCTCGACAAACCCCTGGTTCTCTTCCTCAAAGTCCGCCCCTGCGTAGGCCTCCGCCTGCTTCGGATCATCCATCAACTCTGGTTCACGTATTCGCTCCATGATCATGCTTCGCGAGTGGTGAGTTATGAGTTGAGAGTGACGAGTGAGTCCCCACAACTCTCCATTCAACATTCACAATTCAAACCTGTTTTACTTCAACTGCGTCTCCCGGTCTGACAATTCCTCCCTGCAGCACCTTCGCATAGACCCGACTCCAGCCGGGATTCAGTTTTTGCGCGATGCGTGAGAAGTCTTCATCGCGAAACCATTGCCCATTATGGTGGCAGGGTGTCGTGTAACTCGTTACCTCAAGCCGGATGTCTGGACCAATCATGAGCCGAACGCCGGGGCGCATTTGGTCCCAGTCCAAGCCGGACAAGGTCAGATTTTCCCCGGCGGATCCTGGATCAATGGGGTGCCCCTCGTCTTGAAGCCGCTCAATTAGCTCAAGCGAATACAAACAGACGGCGCGGTCCCGGCCTCCGTGAAACTTCAAATTCCGCTGCCGATCGCCGTCCAGCCCCTGTTCGCTTACCTTGGCTTCCAGGACAGGACGTTTCGGCACCCCTCCATCGGAAACATTGATCTGATGCACGTGTGGATACGGTGGTCCGGTCGGCATCGTCAGACTTCGCCTTCACAGGATTCTGGTTTCAAGAACTGCATCACCACCCACCCCTCATCATCCCGCCGGTCAGTACAGACTAGACCTAAGGTAGAAAACCGCTCGACGATCTCAGATTCTTGCTCAACAAGAATGCCGGAGATTAGAACCCTCGCCCCTCCACACGCAACGGATGCCAAGCCCTCCGCAAGGCTTAAGACAGTTTGCCGATCAAGATTCGCCAGCACCAGATCGATGGCCCTCTGGTTCTCCTGTGGCAGGTCAGCCAACGTGCCCGTCATGATGTCGATCCTATCCGTCAGCTGATTCAGCCCGACATATTCCTTCGCACAGTCTGCGGCGACCTCATCGATTTCCACACCAACCACGGAGGCCGCACCGAGCTTGACGGCGGCCATGGCCAGAATCGCGCTCCCCGTTCCCACATCCAGAATCTGCTCTCCTCCTCGAATCTCTTCCTGCAGCCACTCCAGCAGCATGCGAGTCGTGGCGTGATGCCCTGTGCCGAAGGCCTGCTTGGGATCCAAGATGATTTCGAGATCGCGAGGACCGAGCGTCACCGGTTCCCAACTGGGGCGAATGACGAATCGACCGATGCGCAGCGGCTTAACCGAACGAGCCCACGCTGCGTTCCAGTCTTGAGCCGGCACCAGCGTGACGGACAGCGATTGCTCCTGACCAGATTCGGTCACATCTGCAAGGGCCGCACGGAGTGCGGAGACCCGTTCCTCCGTCCACTGGGATTCCGCCCAATAGAGATGGACCTTCCCCCCGTCCTCCCAGGCTCCCTGGACCGTCGCATCGTCAAGACGGCTCAGCAGTTCGCCTGGATCGAGCGAACCACGAATGCACACATCTACCCAATCATTCGGCATGGTCAACAACGGACCGTGTCTTGTCTATATGGTTTATTCGTCATGCTTCACGTTGACTCTGGTTTGTTTGGTCTATTTAGTCTATCTGGTCTCTCTCGTTCGTCCGGCCAACAAGACAGACTAGACAGACCGAATAGACCAATATGCTTCACAAGATACGCTTCACAATTTGACGTCCCTCACACGTTCCAGTAAGGTCGCCTGTTATGGCACGCCCATGCACCATCCAGATTGAGACGATCATCAGACGCACCGACCGTCTTATTGCTCAAGGCACCAAGACCAGCGCCCTCTTCACCCGGTGGCGGCTGGCCATCTTCGTGGTCGGCTTTCTCAGTACCGTCACCCTCTATAAGCTCAACTGGTACCAGAGCGGCAATCTGTCGCTCGCCCTCTTCCTGGCTATCTTTATCGCCGTCGCGGCCTATCATAACAAGGTGGAGGCCCAGATTCATCGGCTCCGCCAGTGGAAGCAGATTAAACGGACACATCTTGCCCGCATTGCCTTGGATTGGAAAAACATCCCGACACGATCATCCGACGGGCCTGGCTCTCACCCCTACGCGGCGGATCTCGACCTCGTTGGTCCCCATTCCCTGACCCATCTGCTCGATACCACTATCTCTGACCAGGGCCGAGAGCGGTTGTACAGCTGGCTCCTCCACCAGCCTCCTTCCTCCGGACAGTGGCGCCGCAGGCAAGCGCTCGTCAGGGAACTGACGTCCCGTCCCCTCTTGCGTGACCGGCTCACACTCGATGCCAAGCTCACAGGCGACCAGGAGATCAACGGCAAACGGTTGGCGGCGGTCATCGAACACCGGCTTGGCCTCCCCCACCTGAATACCATCCTTGTCGTTCAGGCGCTCCTTGCCTCGACGACGATCGGCCTAGGCCTCGCCACACTGTTCGGGCTGCTGCCCGGCTACTGGATGTTTTCCTTCGCCGCCTATGTGTTGATCTACTTTATGACCGATCAGGGAGAAGAGTTGCTCGAGCATGCAGTCGGCCTGCATCACGAAACCGAACGCCTGGCCACGGTCCTTGGCTTAATCGAGCGGTATGCAGCGGGCCGCGAGACAACGCTGGCGTCAACCTGGGCCACCCTGATCGGCCACTCCAGTCCCACGCGACAACTCAAGGATGCCGCACGGACGCTGCACGCCATCAGCATTAAGGCCCACCCCCTCGTCCATCTGGCGATCAACGCGGTCGGTCCATGGGACCTCTGGTTCCTGCGCCGTCTCATATTTATACAAGACCGGATCCAACAGGCACTCCCGCAATGGCTCGACGCCCTGGCGGAAGTCGAAGCCGCCTCCGCGCTCGCGACCTTTGCCTCTCTCCATCCTGCCTACATTTGGCCGACTCCGCTCGCTGTCACTGATGGGCAACAGCAGATTCCTCCGACCCTCCGCGCGAGCCGACTCGCACACCCCTTGCTGCCTCCACGGACTCGCGTCGCGAACGATGTCGAGTTGACTGAACTCGGTTCGATCTACCTGATCACCGGCTCGAATATGTCCGGCAAGAGTACCTTCTTGCGGACTATCGGCATCAATCTCTGTCTCGCCCAGGCCGGTGCTCCGGTGTGTGCCCAGTCATTTGACTGGACCTGGAGCCGGCTTGCCTGTTGCATCCGTGTCGACGACTCGCTCGATGCCGGTCTGTCGTTCTTCTACGCCGAAGTAAAACGACTTAAAACGATCCTCGACGCCACCAATGAGCGTGCCCTGCCTCCCGTGCTGTTTCTCATCGACGAGATTTTCAAGGGCACCAACAACCGCGAACGGCTCATCGGAAGCCAGGCCTACATCACGGCACTCTCGAAGGGGCACGGATTCGGCCTTGTCAGCACGCATGATCTGGAGTTGGCGGACCTGGAACAATTCATCCCACGACTGCGCAATGCCCATTTCCAAGAAACGGTGTCGGACGGCACCCTGACCTTCGACTACCAACTGAGACCAGGACCGTGCCCCACGACGAATGCCCTGCGAATCATGGAACTGGAAGGGTTGCCTATTTCCTCAACCCGTCATAATCAGGCACAATAGGCCGCACGCATGACCACCGCGGCCGGTCCTGACCAACAACCAGTTTCCCGTTCTCTTCGTGGCCTCCTGATTGCCCAGTTCTGCGGCGCGTTCAACGACAACGCCTGGAAACTGATGGTGGCCTTGCTGGCCATCCGGCAAGCGACCGCAGGGATGGCGCCGGGGCCTGAGCTCGAAACCGTTGCCCAAACCCAAACCGCCACCGCCTTCGTCATTTTCACCCTGCCGCTGGTGCTCCTCTCGCTGGTCGGCGGCACCCTCGCCGACCGTCTGAGTAAGCGGACCGTCATCATCACCATCAAAGTTGTCGAGATTCTGTTGATGGCAGCCGGCACCGTCGCACTCTGGATCAACCCAGCCGGTGGCATGCTTCCGCTGATCGTCCTCTGCGGGATGGGTGTCCACAGTGCCCTCTTCAGCCCGTCGAAGTATGGGATTCTCCCGGAACTGATCCCCCATGAACGTCTGGCCGCCGGCAACGGGCTCCTGGAGCTGTGGACCTTTGCCGCAATCCTGACGGGAACGGCCGCCGGAGGCTTCTTGTTACAGATGGCCGGATCCCACACGTGGCTGGCTCCGCTCGTGCTGACCGGATTGTCCGTCGTCGGTCTTATCACCGCCTTCTCCATCCCGCCCGTGTTACCGGCCCGAACCGAAGGCGGGATCAGCGCCACCGTCCGGGGTGCCTGGGCGGCTATTCGCACCGAACGCATGTTGCAGATGGCCATCCCGATGGAAATCTTTTTCTGGACGATCGCCAGCCTGTTTATGCAAAACGTGATCGTCTACGCCAAAGCCGTGCTCCAGCTCTCAGACGCCATGTCCGGACTCCCGCTCACACTCTTGTCGGTCGGCATCGGGATCGGCGCCATCCTGGTGGGAAAGATTTCACGCAACCGTGTGGAGTACGGGCTCATCCCCCTGGGCGCCATCGGTGTCTTCCTGGCACTGCTCCTCCTTGGTCTTGTCGCACCCCCGCTCTCGGGAACCTTTGTTCTCTTGGGCGCACTCGGCATCGCCAGCGCATTGATCTTTGTCTCATTGAACGCCATCCTCCAATGGAAATCACCGCCCGATCGGCGTGGCGCCGTGATCTCGATGTCCAATACCTGTGTCTTCACGGGCATCCTCCTCGGCTCACTGTCCGGCGGATGGCTGGCCAATGCCGGCCTTTCGACTACCAGTATCTTTCTGGCGACTGCCGGAATGACCTTGGCCGGCATGCTCTACGCCATCTGGCTGCTGCCGGATACCCTTCTTCGACTCCTCCTCGTGCTGCTCACGAACACCGTCTATCGCCTCCGCATCCTCGGGGACAGGCACCTGCCGTCATCCGGAGGCGCGCTGCTGGTCCCCAATCATGTCTCCTTTGTGGATGGGCTGCTCCTGATCGCCAGCCTCGATCGCCCCGTGCGGTTTGTGGTCGACGCCCAGTATGCCGAGCAGCCGATCTTTAAACCCTTCATGAAAGCGCTCGGCGTCATTCCTATTTCGTCACATGGTGGAGTGCGCGTCATTCTCAAAGCACTCCGGGAAGCGGGTGCGGCCCTCGACCACGGCGACCTTGTCTGCATTTTCCCGGAAGGGCAGATTACCCGCACCGGCACGCTTCTGCCGTTCAGGCGTGGGTTTGAACGGATCGTCAAGGGACGAACGGTTCCGATCATTCCCATGCACCTCGATCGTGTCTGGGGCAGCATCTTCAGCTTCAATCGTGGACGCTTTCTGTGGAAACTGCCTGAACAGCTCCCGTACCCCGTCACCGTTTCGTTCGGTGCCCCACTCACATCGAATACAACCACCCACGAGCTGCGCGGAAAAATTCGCGAACTCGGTGAAACCGCCTGGCGGCTCCGCAAGTCATCTCGTCGGCCACTTCATCGGGAATTTATTCGCTCAATGCGGCGCGCGCCATTCAGCCTGGCCATGGCCGACCAGAACCGTCCGCATGTCTCATCCTTGCAAGCCTTGATCGGATCGATCGTCCTGGCCAGAACGCTACGCCCCTGTTGGGACGGACAGGAGCGGGTCGGGGCGCTGCTGCCCCCCACGGTGGCCGGGGCCTTGGTGAATGTGGCCGCCCCCCTCTGCGGCAAGACCATCGTGAACCTGAATTACACGGTCGGCAAATCCGGATTGGAGGCCGCTGTCCAGCTCGCGGGGCTTCGCACCATCGTGACGAGCCGTCTGTTCGTGGAGAAGGCCAAGCTCGACCTGCCGGAAGGCCCATCGATCATCTGGCTGGAGGACCTTGCCAAAACAATCAGCAAGGGCCACAAACTTCAGGCGGCCTTGCTGGCCCTCTTCGCTCCCTGCCGTATCATCGAACGGGCTTGTGGACAAACCACACCGTTGACACCCGATAGCCTGGCCACCATCATTTTCAGCAGTGGGAGCACCGGTGAACCCAAAGGCGTCATGCTCTCTCATTTCAGCGTCGACTCCAACTGCCAGGGCGCGACCCAGATGCTCCATCTGTACCAGGATGAACGGGTCCTCGGCATCCTGCCCTTCTTCCATTCGTTCGGTTACATGGTGTTCTGGTTCGTCATGTCCAACAACGCCCCGATGATCTTTCATCCGTCGCCGCTCGATGTGGCCGCCATCGGTGAACTGATCAGAACATATCGCGTCACCTTCCTCGTCACCACACCGACGTTCTTACAACTCTATTCCCGCCGTTGCACCCCGGAACAATTCAGTTCGGTGCGGGTGATCCTCACCGGCGCGGAAAAGCTTCCGGCCCGTCTCGCCCAATCGGTCGAAGATACGTTCGGAGTCGGACCGATCGAAGGCTACGGGGTCACGGAATGCGCGCCCGTGATTGCCGTCAATTGCCCGGATTTTCGTGCAGCCGGCTATTACCAGCCGGCCTCACGTCGCGGCACGGTCGGCCAGCCTCTTCCTGGTGTCTCGGTCCAAATCGTCGATCCCGACACATACCTCCCCCTGCCTTCAGGCACGCCGGGCATGTTGCTGGTGAAAGGGCCGAACGTCATGAACGGCTATCTGGGACGGGAAGACCTAACCTCACAAGTGATGCGGGATGGATGGTACATCACAGGGGACATTGCCGCGCTGGATGACGATGGATTTCTGACCATCACCGACCGGTTGTCTCGCTTTTCAAAAATCGGCGGCGAAATGGTTCCTCACGGCAAGGTCGAGGAAGCCCTGCAGCAAGCATCCGGCGCCGAGGTGCAAGTATTTGCCGTCACCGGTCTGCCGGACGAGAAGAAGGGAGAGCGCTTGGCCGTCCTGCACACGTTGGATGACACCGCAATTCCCGATATCCTCTCAAAACTGTCCGCCATGGGTTTGCCGAACCTCTTTATTCCATCCCGGCATCACTTCGTGAAGGTGGACGCTCTCCCCGTCCTTGGAACCGGGAAATTGGATCTGCGAGGCGTAAAACGGATCGCGATGGAACGACTCCCTACGCGTGAAGCCTGAATGGTACCTCGCAAGAGAAAGAGCGCGGGTACCAGAGAGATGGACCAAGCGATGACTCATTCCGAACCACGCTTCATGAATGACGCTTCACGACATACGGTTCAAAGTCTCCGTACAAGAAGCTGGACGTAAAATCAGTCTTGCTGATCTCGGTGAGCTTATAACAAAACGGGCCGTTCTCCATTGAGAGGAGAACGGCCCGTGGTATACCGAGAAACTGACCGCGATCTGATCTATGGCGTGACCGAAATGCGATCTTTAATCAAATCGAAGGTCTCTTTCGGCACGACGTTTTTCGCCACCAATTCGCCCTTCACACGATAGGGGCGATTGCCCACGATGCGCTCCGCCTCATCCTGCTTCAGACCGAGAAAGAGCACCATGTCGTTCGCCGACACTTTATTGATATTCATCGCCGCCGATGCCGCAGCCGGGGTTGCCTGAGCACTTCCGGATGACAGCTGGTTGGGAGTCAGCGTGGCAGTTCCTCCAGATCCGGCATGAGAGCGATCCTTCAGCTCTTTTTGATACCGCGCCACCAGCGACTTCAACGTATCGTTGTTGCGCTTCACATCCTGGTATTCCTGTTTCACATTCCGGTTCTGCGCCGTGAGGGCTTTCACCTTCTCTTCAAGATCTTTCGTACGGCTTTCGATCGCTCCTCGTTCCGCGTCGCGCCCGTGCTCGATGCGTTGGAGTTCATCGCGAACCGACTGGGCCTCGTTGCCGAACTTGACGTTCAGCTCTTTGAGTGTTCGGACCTGTTGTTCCATGGCGCTCTTCTGTTGGCGGGCTTTCTCCAGCTCCATTTTGGCACTGTCCGCCTCGGTCAATGCCGCTTGGTACTTCTTGTTGGATACGCATCCCGTGGCCAATACTGCCCCGACCAGCACTACCACCATCCACTCACGTCTCATGCGATCCTCCCTCCAGCAAATCCGACAGCTTGTCCTTTGTATTGAACCCGTACCATGCATTGTGTGTATGCCAACATCCAGACGTTGTCAATATATTTACTGTTGTCCGAACGCCCCTTCCCCTTCGTCGTCTCACAAACGTAATCCTCGTGCTGATGCTTGACGGATCACTGCGGCTCTGTGATGATCCCTCGAGTTGTATCAACGTCAGCTGATGAGGGATATCCCCCCGTCATTCAATCCTAGGCGGTATACGCATGAACGAATGGGGCCCGGTTCTCGCCGTGATTCTTGGAGTCGTCGAAGGACTGACCGAATTCTTGCCGGTCTCTTCCACCGGCCATCTGATCCTGGTAGGCCATGCATTGGGATTCACCGGCGATGTGGCTGCCAATGCTGAAATCTCCATCCAGTTGGGCGCCATCCTCGCGGTTATCGTCTTCGAACGGGAAAAGATCGGTCGACTGCTGTCCGGTGCCTGGCGGGAACGCCGGACGCTCAGGTCCTCTCTCGGCAACTCGTCCGCCACGACGTGGGCGAGTCGTCTCACGGCCTCCATGCAGAACCATCCGAACGCATGGTTCATCCTTGGATTAGGAATCGCCTTCCTCCCCGCCGCTGTGCTCGGCCTGTTGGCCCATGGGTGGATCAAATCTTATCTCTTCACTCCCTTCACGGTCGCATCCACGTCAATCTTAGGTGGCATCATCATCCTCATCGTGGAAGCCCGTACGCGCACTGCGTCGGCCAAAAGTCTTGAACAGGTGTCACCACGACATGCTTTCTGGGTTGGGCTGGCCCAATGTGCCTCGCTGATCCCCGGTATGTCGCGCTCCGGTTCCACGATCATCGGAGGGTTGCTTGCAGGGCTGGATCGAAAAGTGGCGACGGAATATTCATTTTTCCTCGCGCTCCCGACAATCATCGCCGCTACCCTGTATGAAACATGGAAGGCACGCGGAGCCTTCAACGAGCAAGACTTTCTGGCGCTTGGGCTCGGCATGCTGGTCTCCTTCCTGGTCGCCTGGGCCGTCATCGCCGTGTTTCTGACCTATGTCCAGCGGCATACCTTGCGAGTCTTTGCCTACTATCGTATTATTCTCGGCATTGTGGTCATGTTGGTTGTCCGCTGAAAGGAGTTGGGCATGTCTTCGGATACGATTCACGTTTACGACACCTGGGTTCACGGGAAGAGCGGTCGCATTCATTTCGATGTCATGACGACGGATGAAGCCACGGCACTCAAACTCGCCAAGGAGTACCTGGTCAGCATCGGGGAACCGGATGCAACGATCACGACCAAGGAATGCCAATTCTGTCACAGCGAACCGCTGTTCATGTTCTCGGCAGAGCAGCAAAAACAAGCGAAGGAAAAGGGCGGGTTTATCGTCCGGATGCCGGCCTAACGTCAGTGTTGAGTGCTGAGTGTTGAGTTGTGAGTTCGACTCAACACTAAAAACTCAAAACTAACAACTTTCCATAGAGTTATGAGGCTGACGAGGTCTCAGACGCCTCAGGTGGTTCGGTGTGCTTTTCGAACGCAAAGTGGATGATGAGTGCGATCACCCCGACGGTGATCGCTGAATCCGCGACGTTGAACGCCGGCCAGTGGTAACTCTCAATGTAGACATCCAGGAAATCAATCACCTCGCCGAACCGAAGCCGGTCGATCAAGTTCCCGATTGCCCCGCCGAGTATCCCGGCAACACTGATCCGCCCCATCCAATCCTCTTCCGGCATCCGTAACAGGATGGTCCCCAGTAGGCCAAGGGCAAAGATCGACGTCAGCCCGAAGAAGACCATGCGGAACGCATTGCTGCTACCGGCTAAGAGCCCAAAGGCTGCTCCGGGGTTACGGATATAGGTCAGGCTGAAGAGGTTGGGAATGACGGGAATGGACTCATGCAGTCGCATCGTCTGCATGATCTGCTGCTTGGTCAGCTGATCGAGCAGGATAATGCCCCCGGTCACCGACGCCAACAACATATTGCGCAGCAACGAGAGGCTCAATGCACTGCCTCCACACAGCGATCACAGAGGGTCGGATGGGTGGTATCACACCCGACAGCCTCTCGGTAATTCCAGCAACGTTCGCACTTGCCTGCCTGAGATTTCGTGACCACGATCTGGAGATCCGTTTGAGCGCTGTCCGTCCTCTTCAGTGACACCTGCGAGACAATGAAAATCGTACTCAGGTCTCTCTCATAGGCTTTCAAAAACTCGTACGCCTCCGAGGCAGCATCGAGCTGCACGTGGGCTTCCAAAGACGATCCGATCACTTTGTCTCTTCGACGTTCCTCTAGCACCCCTTGTACGCGAGTTCGATAGCTCAGTAACTTTTCCCAGCGGGTGGCTAGCCCTGTGTCTTTCCAGAGAGGTTCGACTTCGGGAAACGAGGCCAGTTGCACACTGACCACTCCCTGACGCCCCGCTTCCGGCAGCATCCGCCAGATCTCATCGGCAGTAAAGCTCAAAACGGGCGCCATCAGTTTTGTCAGGGCAGTGAGGATGTCGAACAATACCGTCTGGGACCCTCGGCGCTCAGGCGAATCGGCTCGGAAGGTATACAGGCGATCTTTCAGGATGTCGAGATACACGGCACTGAGGTCAACCGAGCAGAAATTATTGAGCGCATGAAAGATCGTGTGAAACTCAAAGTCTTCATAGGCCTGACGCACTTTTGTGATCAGCTCACCCAGACGCAGCAAGGCCCAACGGTCCAATTCCGGCAACTGTTCATACGGCACACGGTGAACACCTGGGTTGAAATCGTACAGATTGCTCAGGAGGAATCGGGACGTGTTACGGATCTTCCGATAGGCCTCGATGAGATGATTCAGGATCTCCTGCGAGATGCGGAGGTCCTCGCGATAGTCCTGTGCCGACACCCAGAGCCGAAGGATTTCCGCGCCGGACTGCTTGATGACGTCCTGTGGGGCCACCACGTTCCCCGCCGACTTGGACATTTTCTTGCCCTGTCCGTCCACCACAAAACCATGGGTCAAGACCGCCTTGTACGGCGCTCGATGATCCGTGGTCACTCCAGCGAGCAGGGCACTATGAAACCAGCCGCGATGCTGGTCCGACCCTTCCAGGTACAAATCGGTCGGCCACCACTTTCTTGGCTTTGCCACAGCCGCATAACTGACGCCAGACTCGAACCACACATCGAGAATGTCTCGTTCCTTCTCGAAGGTCGCTCCCCCGCATTTCGGACAGGTGGTCCCAGCAGGCAAGAGATCCGAGGCGGACCACTCAAACCATACATCCGCCCCCTTCGACTCCATCAAGGTCGCAATGTGCTCGATGACAACCGGATCGGCCAGGACGTGCCGACATCCTTCGCAGGTAAAGCCGGGAATCGGTACACCCCATACACGCTGGCGCGAGAGACACCAATCCGGCCGGTTCTCAATCATGCCGAAAATCCGATCACGACCATAACTCGGAATCCACCGCACCCGTTCGATCTCCGCCAAAGCCGCTTTTCGTAAGTCTTTCATCTCCATGGACACGAACCACTGCTCGGTGGCGCGGAAAATCACGGGGCTCTTACAGCGCCAGCAATGGGGATAGGAATGGCTCAACGAACCCTGGCCGAGCAAACGTCCGTTGGCCTGAAGATAGTCCACAATCTTTGGATTGGCTTTAAATACATGCTGCCCGGAGAATTCCTTCACGATATCCGTGAACCGACCCCCATTATCCACCGGCGCCACAATTTCAAGTTTTTCGCCAGGTGACGCTTTGGCATTGTGATCGAGCACCAGAATATAGTCTTCCATCCCGTGGCCAGGGGCGATATGCACGCAGCCGGTCCCTTGATCCAGCGTGACAAAGTCCCCTAGCAGGATCGGTGACAAACCGGTAGAAAGCGGACGCTGGGTTTCCAAGCCCTCAAACCCCTCTCCACCCTTTTTGATCCCGACGACCCGATAGTTCGTGAACACACAGGCCTTCGCGACAGCCTCCAACAGTTTTTCCGCGACGATCAGCAGCTCATCGCCGACCTGCACGAAGGCATAGTCAAAATCACGGTGCAGACAGACGGCTTGATTGGCCGGCAAGGTCCAGGGTGTCGTCGTCCAGATGACCACGGAAACCAGTTTGATGCCCTCTGGAAAGGCAACCCCAGGAAAGGTCTTCCCCAAAACCTCCGGGGAGGTCACAACGGGAAATTTGACATAGACCGATGGCGAGACATGGTCGTCATACTCGACTTCCGCTTCAGCCAGCGCCGTTTGATCTTGCGTGCACCAGAGAACCGGTTTGAGCCCCTTGTACACGCCTCCCTGCTCGACGAATTTCCCGAACTCCCGGATGATCGTCGCTTCGTAACTTGGCGTCATCGTCAGATACGGATGGGCCCACTCTCCCAGAACACCAAGCCGCTTGAACTCATCCCGCTGAAGATCGACATATTTTTCGGCATAGGCTCGACACAGTTTGCGAATCGCCGACACATCCAAGTCTTTTTTCTTCTCGCCCAGCTCCTTCATCACTTGATGTTCGATCGGCAATCCATGGCAGTCCCACCCAGGCACATACGGGGCATGGAATCCCTCCATCGTCTTTGACTTGACGATGATATCTTTCAAGATCTTGTTCAGCGCATGTCCGATATGGATACGGCCATTGGCATAGGGAGGGCCGTCATGCAGGACATACCGAGGCCTCCCCTGCCCCATCGCCTGGATCTGATCATAAAGCTTCTGCTGTTCCCACCAGGCCAGCATCTCCGGCTCCCGCTGCGGCAGATTGGCCTTCATCGGGAAGTCGGTTTTCGGAAGATTGAGCGTTGCCTTGTAATCCATGAGATGGGGGATAGAGTTTTTAGTTATGAGTTGTTAGTTTTGAGTGCCCTAGTTTAACTCAACACTCACAACTTATAACTCAAAACTGCCAGCGAGAGCTAGCTGACGGCCATCATGCGATCCAGCGCGACCTTGGCCCAGCGCTTATCGTCCTCGGGAACCACGATCCGGTTGACCACATGCCCTTCGGCCAGATTTTCCATGGCCCAACAGAGGTGGGCGGCATCGATGCGAAACATGGTGGCACATTGGCAGACGGTGGAGGACAGAAAAAAAACCTTCTTATCGGTGAGCTCATGTTTCAAGCGATTGACGAGATTCAATTCGGTGCCGACGGCCCAGGTCGTCCCGGCCGGTGCAGCCGTCACGGTGCGAATGATGAATTCGGTCGATCCGATCAGGTCCGCTTTGTTCACCACATCTTCATGGCATTCCGGATGCACGATGACGTTCCCGTCCGGATACTGTTTCCGGAAATGATCCACATGGGCCGGTTGAAACATCTGGTGAACGCTGCAGTGACCTTTCCAGAGGATCAGCTTGGCTCGCTTGATCGCGTCTTTGGTATTCCCGCCGTTGGGCTGATAGGGGTCCCACACGATCATCTGCTCGCGGGGAATTCCCATCTTGTTGGCCGTATTGCGGCCCAAATGCTCATCCGGAAAGAATAAGATTTTTTCTCGTCTGGCCCAACACCACTCGATCACGGCTTTGGCGTTGGATGACGTGCAGGTAATACCCCCATGCTCGCCACAAAACGCCTTGAGGACCGCCGCTGAATTCACGTACACCGCGGGCATCACCGTCTCGTCGGCCGGGACCACACGTCCCAACGCTTCCCAACATTGGTCGACCTGCTCAATGGCGGCCATATCGGCCATGGAACAACCGGCAGCCATATCGGGCAGAATCACCGTCTGCCGGGAGCGGCTGAGAATATCCGCCGTCTCGGCCATGAAGTGCACGCCGCAAAAGACAATGTACGGACGTTCGGAACGCTCCGCGGCGAGCTTGGCCAGCAACAGCGAGTCTCCACGAAAGTCAGCATGTTGAATGACTTCATCGCGCTGGTAGTTATGACCGAGTATCATCACGCGTTCGCCAAGCACCTGCTTCGCGAATATGGTCCGGCGTAACAACTCCTCCGCCGGCAATGCCTGATACTCGGTAATGGGTCTTGGTAGCGTCGCTGTTGCAGTCACAATACGTCCTCCCACGTCAGGAGGTGATTCTACGATAGCCCCTTCCCACAATCAACGAATCCTCCCTTGCGGGAAAGTCCCATCCGCTCGTCCCCCAAGGAGACCATGCGGCATGGGCCTAATAGCCGATTGACTTCGGTGGCATGGAGGACTACGATCACGCATTCATAGCTAGGGGAGCCATGAGGCTGAGAGTCCGTGCACTCGGACGACCCTCACAACCTGACCTGGGTAATACCAGCGTAGGGAAGCCGACAGACGCGGTCGTTGTGAGCACTCAGCCGTACCTCCCCCACGGAGTACGGCTTTTTTATTGAGGTGCCCCCTCAACGCTCCTCATCTCAGAAAGGATGCGACCATGAGCGAATATACCGGCAACGGACAGAAGCCCGTAACATTGACAACCGCGCCGTTCCCAGCCTCACGCAAGGTCTACGTGGCAGGCACCCATCCCGGCGTGCATGTGCCCATGCGAGAAATCAGCCTGAGCCCGACCAAATCCATGAACGGCGGCGCACCGACACCGAACCAACCGGTCACCGTCTACGACACGTCAGGTCCCTATACCGACCCGTCTGTGACGATCGACGTCCGCGCAGGACTCGCACCGCTCCGCCGCTCCTGGATCATGGGTCGGCAGGATGTGGAAGAACTCGCCGACATCTCGTCCCACTACGGCCGCCAACGCGCTGCCGACTCCAAACTGGACGGCCTTCGGTTTCAACATATCCGGAAGCCGCTCCGTGCCAAGGCCGGGCAGAACGTGACCCAGATCCACTACGCGCGCAAAGGGATCGTGACTCCGGAGATGGAATTTATCGCAATCCGTGAGAACCAGTCGCGTGAGGTGGCCCGTGAACGCGCTGAACGCAACGGCAAGGGCGGCGGCGTGGCGCAGCACTCCGGTCAATCCTGGGGAGCCCGCATTCCCGACGTCATCACGCCCGAGTTCGTCCGCGATGAAGTGGCCCGTGGCCGCGCGATTATTCCCTCGAACGTGAATCATCCGGAAAGTGAGCCGATGATCATTGGCCGGAACTTCCTCGTCAAGATCAACTCGAACATTGGCAACTCCGCCGTCGCCTCGTCCATCGAGGAAGAAGTCGAGAAAATGATCTGGTCGATACGCTGGGGCGCTGATACCGTGATGGATCTCTCGACTGGGAAAAACATTCATGAAACGCGTGAATGGATCATTCGCAACGCGCCAGTCCCGATCGGCACGGTGCCGATCTATCAAGCCCTCGAGAAAGTGAACGGCAAGGCGGAAGACCTCACCTGGGAGATTTTCCGCGATACACTCATCGAACAAGCTGAGCAGGGTGTCGATTATTTCACGATTCATGCCGGTGTGCGCCTCGCCTATGTGCCCATGACCGCCAAGCGGATGACCGGCATCGTGTCGCGCGGCGGCTCAATCCACGCCAAGTGGTGCCTGGCGCATCATCAAGAGAACTTCGCCTATACCCACTTCGAAGAGATCTGCGAGATCATGAAGGCCTACGACGTGTCATTCAGCCTGGGCGACGGGCTGCGGCCCGGCTCCATCGCCGATGCCAACGACGAAGGCCAGTTCGCCGAGCTGGAAACGCTGGGCGAACTGACCAAGATCGCCTGGAAGCATGACGTGCAGGTCATGATCGAAGGACCCGGCCACGTACCGATGCATATGATCCAGGTGAACATGGAAAAACAGCTTAAGGAGTGCCAGGAGGCGCCCTTCTATACGCTCGGGCCTCTGACGACCGACATCGCGCCGGGCTATGACCACATCACATCCGGCATCGGTGCGGCCATGATCGGCTGGTACGGCTGCGCGATGCTCTGTTACGTGACGCCGAAAGAGCACCTCGGCCTCCCCGATCGTGAGGATGTGAAGACGGGCGTGGTCACGTACAAAATCGCCGCTCATGCCGCCGACCTGGCCAAAGGCCACCCCGGCGCACAGATCCGGGACAACGCGCTGTCGAAGGCCAGATTTGAGTTCCGCTGGGAAGATCAGTTCAATCTCGCGTTGGATCCGGAGACCGCACTGCAGTTCCACGACGAAACGCTTCCCGACAATGCCGCCAAGGTTTCGCATTTTTGCTCCATGTGCGGACCCCACTTCTGTTCCATGAAGATCACGCAAGACGTCCGTGATTACGCCGCGCAGCTCAAGGTGGACGAGCAGCAAGCCATTCAAATCGGCATGAAAGAAAAATCCGAAGAGTTCAAAAAAGCCGGTTCTGAGATTTATCGCTAGATCAGTTAAGAAGTGAGAGTTGAGAGTGGTGAATTGAAGAAAGCCAGCGTCATAACGGAAAAAAGCTACGTCTTCGCTCTGAAAGTCGTCGCATTGGCACGGGCTATTCGAAAACAGGGTGAATATGAATTAGCAAGCCAACTCATTCGCTCAGGAACCAGTATCGGAGCCAATGTAGAAGAGGCGCAAAATGGATTCAGCCGGGCTGATTTCATTGCCAAAATAGGGATCGCCTTAAAGGAAGCCGCTGAGACTCGATATTGGCTTCGCTTGCTCCGAGACTCACAGCTCTCTCCCAAAGACAACATATCTCAAGCCATTCTAGATGTCGAAGAATTGCATCGCATCTTGGCATCGATTGTAAAAACGAGTCGGGAGAAGCCGCCGCCTCAACTCTCTATTCTCCACCCTCAACTCTCAGCTAAAAGGTTGCGTTCATGAACAAGCCAAAGCCCGCTCCATTGCGCGAGAAGGATATTACCCGGCAGATTGCCCGGGAATACTATAAAGAGTTCGACCAACTGATCGAAAGTGACGTCATCATCGTCGGCGCCGGTCCATCCGGGCTGATTTGTGCGCATGATTTGGCGAACAGGGGATTTCGAACGCTCCTGATTGAGCAAAGCCTGGCACTTGGCGGAGGATTCTGGTCCGGCGGGTATCTCATGAACAAGGCCACGATTTGTGAACCTGCGAATGAGATTCTCGAAGAGATCGGTGTTCCCTGCAAGAAGATCAACGAGTGTGCGGGTATGTACATGGTCGACCCGCCCCATGCCACCGGCGCGCTGATCGCCGCTGCGTACAAGGCCGGCGCCAAGATCATGAACTTGACGCGGGTCCTCGACCTGATTCTGCGCAACGAAGGGGTATTGGAAGGTGTCGTAGTCAACAACACCACAGCGGAAATGGCCGGTCATGACATCATCCACGTCGATCCCATCGCGCTCGAAAGCAAGATCGTGGTGGATGCCACCGGCCATGATGCCATCGTGGTTGAGCTTCTCCATAAGCGAAACCAGTATCAGAAAATTCCGGGGAACGGGGCCATGTGGGTTTCCCGCTCTGAAGAAGAAATCATGGATCGCACCGGAGAGGTCTATCCGAATTGCTTCGTCATCGGATTAGCCGTTGCAGCCGTCTATGGCACACCGCGAATGGGTCCGGCCTTCGGCTCGATGTTGTTGTCAGGCCGGTATGGAGCTGAGTTGATTGCAAAAAAGTTGAAGAACGAATAGGCTACAGTCCTCAACTATCAGCTAGAAGCTGACGACCTTCAGCTCACTCTTATGAATATTCAAGATTTTCTCGTTCAGGGTGAAGGGCACGAAGAGGACAAACGCCAGGCGTGGGAGCTGTTTCAGCAAGCATTTGCACGGCAGATGAAGGGCGAACTCGAAGAAGCGGTCAACCTGTACAAGCAATCGATCGCAACCCATCCGACCGCCGAGGCCTACACCTTCTTGGGCTGGACCTATAGCTTCATGGGACGACTCGATGATGCCATTGAGGAATGCCACAAAGCCATCGAGCAGGATCCCGACTTCGGCAATCCCTACAACGATATCGGTGCGTACCTGATTGAGAAGGGAGAATTCGACGAGGCGATTTCCTGGTTTCAGAAAGCGATGCAGGCCAAGCGCTACGAAAGCCCTGCCTATCCCCATCTCAATCTCGGTCGCGTCTACGAGCGAAAAGGGAGTTGGACGGAAGCCATTGATTCGTATAAGGCAGCGCTCACCTTGGATCCCAACTATGCACTCGCCAAGAAAGCGCTCGGACGGTTGGTGAGTTCGTTAAACTAGGTCAGTGATAGTTTTGGAATGTTGAGTTGTGAGTGTTGAGTTCTAACAACTAAGAATTCAACATTCAACACTTCTGAGTATGACATGAGCCAAGCAACTCCAACGAATCAGGGTAATCAAGCAAGCCAAACAAGTCCCACGACGGTGCTCGTTGCCGTCACCGATCTCTTCTTTTATACCAAGGTCCGGGACGCGTTACGTCAACCGGACTATCAGCTTGAAAAAGCTCGCGTGCAACAAGACATTATCGACAAGGCCCTTGCGGTGAGCCCCGGTGCCATCATCTTCAACATGAACGACTTGGCCCTCAATGCCTTTCAGGCATTGGAACAGTTACAGGCGGATCCACGGCTGAAAGATATTCCGACCCTGGCTTTTGCCAACCACGAAGAGGTCGAAACCTGGAATCGTGCGCGAGCGCTCGGTGTGACAAAAATCGTCTCCCGCAATGAATTTTCAGCCCGAACAAAAGATCTCGTAGAAGGAGTCCTGCTTAACCATGTCATTACGTCGGAAAGTCGTGAAGGTCTGTGACCGTTGATTTGACGACTTGTCGATGTTCACACCGACTATGAAACATTCACGCCTTCACCAACAACACCTTCAACTCGGTGCGACGTTTGAGGAGATCACGGGCTGGGAGATGCCGGTGCACTATGGAGACATCGCTGCGGAACATCGTGCCGTCCGCGAAACAGTAGGGATAACCGACCTCTCTCATCGCGGCAAGCTCCGGGTCACAGGTGAGGATCGCGTGAAGTGGTTGCAAAGCGTCATCAGCAACGACATCCTTCCCCTCCGACCCGGACAAGGGCGCTATTCCAGCTTCTTGACCCATAAAGGCAAGATGCTCACATACTTTCGCCTGTACCTACAAAGCGACGCCGTTATGGTGGAAGATGTCGGTGAAATCGGTGAAGCCACATTCCAAGCCTTCCGCAAGTTCCTGCTCTACGGCACCAAGGCCAAGATGGAGAACTGTGCCGAAAGCTGGGGACTCTTGTTGATCAGCGGCCCCAAAGCCGCTCAGGTCATTCAATCCGCATTCGGTGTGGATGTCACAGACTTGAAACCGGTCGATTTTGTCACGGCACAGATCGGCGGGCAGCTTGCGCTAGTGTTACGCACCGAGGAAACGGGAGAAGTGGATATCGAAATCCTCCTTCCAACTGAGAGTCTCGAGACCGCCTGGACGAGTGCGTTGCAAGCTGGTGCCAGATTTGGAATCAGAGCCATCGGAACCCAGGCTCGAGAGGCATTGCGCATGGAAGCCGGTTTCCCGAAAGCTGGGCCAGATTTGAACGAGGAGATTGTTCCGCCTGAGGCCAACCTTGAAGGGAAAGCGTTCAGCCTCAACAAAGGGTGCTATCCGGGACAGGAAGTTGTCGCGCGCATGGATACCTATGGCAATGTCCGCCGCAAACTCGTAGGGCTTGTCTTGGCTGACCCCGTCATCCCCCCCCATGGAGCGAAGCTCTATAGCCGCGATCGCGAGGTGGGCTGGATCAGCAGCGCCGTCCGTTCTCTTCAGTTCAACAAAACCATCGCCTTTGGATTTCCGCTGCGCGACTTCAGTACCGCAGGGACAGAACTTGCCGTGGAATGTGATGGTAGTAGGCACGCGGCAACCATCCATTCTCTCCCCTTTTACACCCGACCATAACGGCATAGCCTCTCAACACTCCTGAACACCCATGTCCATTGATGAACAGGAAGACGGTATCCAGCTCACCCCGTACAAGGCAGCTGGTGAGCTGGTGGGAATCACTCGCCTGGTCGACGAATTTTACGCCAATATGGATCGCTTGCCTGAGGCCAAAGTCATCCGAGACATGCACCCACCTGATCTCGCAGAATCACGAAAGAAACTGACCTACTTTCTCTGTGGCTGGCTGGGTGGGCCAAGACTCTTCCAACAGCACTATGGACCGATCAGCATTCCAGGGGCGCACAAACGGTTCCCGATCGGATACGAGGAACGAGATGCCTGGCTGCTGTGCATGCAGCGAGCGCTTGCCGTCCAACCCTACAGTAACGACTTGAAAGACTACCTCCTGGCGGCGCTCAGTATCCCCGCTGAGCGGGTCCGGCAAGTGAACGCGGGCGAGATCTAGTCCTCGCGCCACCCTGCCTTTCTTCGCATACATAAGCTGGGCAATTCCTCATTAGCCTCACTCCACGTACGTTTGGATACAGCTTGCATCCTTCCGGATACAGGGACTCAGTGACATGGGACTTCCGGAAGTCACCACTATCCTTCAAAATCAAGGCGATCAGCATAGGATTTCCCATGGCACTCTCCTTGCTGTCGCAATAAATCAACGCCGGACCAGAACTCGCGAGGACAGAATGCTACGCACAACCCACTGATGAAATGCCGACGATATAACCCGAAGCGGGCCGGACCTACGAGAGAGGAATAGTCGTAAGGCAAGTGACGCGGTATGGTTGCCCTACCTAGTTCCTGAGGACGTGAAAACATGAGCTTTCCATTTCACAATCGCACAAAGCAAAAACTCTCCCTCTCATTTCAAACGGAATCGATCGCCATCGGATGTGAGGCATGGATCGACGTGGGCCGCTTTTGTGCCGCCGAACAGTCCGCGTGCCATGCCACGAAACCACCCTCCAGTGCCTCTCTGACAAGGTCATTCGCCGACATTCGCAGAAAGTTTCGGAAAAGCTCCAACGAAGCCATCGACTAGCCTCAACCGTACCTCCAGCAGCTTTTCTACACCATCGCGCACGAACTCCCCTCGGCGAGCCACAGGTTGCAATAGTTTCTTTTCAGGCCACATGATCGATCCCGCTGACACATTCCATGCGACAGCCATATCAGCGGATTTGAGGCCGTACTGATGCAGCCTGAGTTCAGGAGCGCGGCGGGTCGTCTGCCCCAGTCGATACGTATGACCACCAACTTTGGTTCTTAGCGGTGTGAGCGGTCCGCTTCGCTCAACGGTGCCGTCACCACACTTACCTACACGGACGAGGGGAGAACGATCTCGATATGCTAAACTGTCCGCTGCAACAGGGAGGTCGCATGAACACACAAAGGCTTCGCTTACATCTCTGCTTGGTTATACTCACACTCCTGCTCATGCCTGCTATGACATTTGCCATGTCAGGTATGGATATGCCACACACCGGACACGGAAAATCGACGTCCTCCCTGTCCAAACGTATGGGTGAGCCGATCAATTCGTCAGAAGCCGAGATTGAAATCACCTATAGTGCCGACGGGAAGACGGCCATTTTTGTCTCAGGGCGAAGAGGAAGTATCCCTTCACCAGGAGTGCCCTACAACTTTGATATCTGGATGTCCCACAAGGCAAACGATACCTGGCAGGAACCGATTCATTTGGGACCAGGCATTGATCCCACCGTGGGGCCGAACATCAATACGTCTGCCTGGGAGCTGGAGCCGAGCCTCTCGGATGACGGCAACGTCATCTATTTCACAAGATATCAGCCCGGTAATCTCTCGACCGGAGATCTCTACGTGACACAAAAGATCAATGGCGTTTGGCAACCGGCCAGAAATTGGAACGATGTGCCGGAACTTCCCCATATCAATACGTCGACCGGCGAAGAGCATTGTCCGATTATTGCCTCCGACAGCCTCATTTACTTCAACTATCAACAACCGGGCGTCACTCAGGATAGCGATATTTGGAAAGTCGAGAAGAGAGATGGGGTCTGGCAGAAACCGGAGAGCTTAGGCCCGCGCATCAATTCCCCCTACCGCGACCATATGCACTGGACCGGCCTCTCCAAGGATGGGAAGAGCCTCATCATCACCAGCACGCGGCCGGACATGGGGTCGCGAGGCGGACATGACATGTGGATTGCTTATCAAAATCCACGAGGCGAATGGCAGGAGCCATTGAACCTCGGCGACACCATCAATACGGCCGGCGAAGATATGTGCTGGACGTTTATGCCTGACGGTAAGACCTTCACAGGAGGCTCCGGCCCTCGAGATTCGTATAATCACGACATTATGTGGGTCAAGAAGGAAGAGGTTCCGTTGCTCAAGAATTTTGAACCGATCGGCCCACCTCCAAACCTGCTCGCCAACAGGTCCGGCACTGTCAAATAATGCCTCTGAGGGAGGAAAACAGATGAACGTATGTGGCGAAACCCTTCAAGCCCCGACGATCCACACCTTATCCCGACAGATAACTTGTCCAGCAATCAAGCCGGTTACGTGGAGATTCCAGAAAAAGCGAGTGGGGAGCCGGAGAAGGTTCCTAGTTCAGAGCTTCCCGCGACTATACTCCAGATCTCAGGGTGATACGCCTAAACTGATATAGAAAAAGCTGACCGGATGGTACGAAACGCCATGGCGTGGAGGCACGACTCTGGCCGCACCCTCACGCCACAACTGGATGAACAGCTTACGACTCTGGATTTCTCGCCATTGCGACGGCGGAGGCGAACTTCAGCAGGCTGGCCCTCTCTTCATCGTCCAACGCCAACAGCAAATGTGCTTCCTCACCATGCATCAGGCGAAGGCTTAAGAACGGTTCTTCTCGGCGTTTTTCCCGGTTGTCCCACATCGCATCGATCAGTTGAACCTTATCCAACTGGCCGACCGATACCACATCGTATCTGAAGTAAGAGTCCCCGATCACGACGTCAAAGACAACATTCCCCGCCGTGAGCAGTACCAGATTGAACCGACCTTGGTCTTCATACCCTTCCGGCAAAAACTTATTGATATGGCAGAGCGCAATTTTGCGATCGCCCACCATGTGACGAAATTTCTCTTTCAACGCCTCATAATCGATCTGTAAAGCCTTCTCATCCGGTCCTGTCGCTGCGACGGCCGCCGCCTCCGCTCTGGAAAAAATCTCATCGGCGGATATCAATCCTGACATGGCGTTCCTTTCTATCTCGTTGAAGAAAACCTATCCACGGTCCCTAAAATGCGTACCGTACCCGCCACCAAGCCTGGATTGCAAGGGGCAGAAGCCAGGATCTCGCCCTGTTCTACTGAGCCGCAATGCGGTGGAACACCCGTTCCTTGCCCTTTTCGTCCACCATGCTCACGTGAAAATCATATTTCGTGGCTCTGACAAGGCCAAAATTATGGTATCCGGTTTCATAGAACAGCTCCATGGGATGAAGCACCATTTGAGTGGGAGCGAATCTCCCCGGCGGAGCTGAAAGCGGGCCTGCAATGTATTCATGAAAGTCGATGCTCCCGTCCCGGTCGGGATCATAGGCATTGGCTTGTACCCAATGCACATCTCCCGAGAGAAAGACCACGTTCTTGATCTTGCGACTGAGGATGGTGTCGACAATCACCTGCCGCTCTCGCTCAAACCCCGTACCGTCCGGCCCACCGGCCCACCCATCGTTTCCAGGAACCATACTATCGCCGCCCTTCGGAATCGAGAGGGGAACGGGCGTGGCGATGACTTTCCATGTCGCAGTTGAGGTCTGAAGTCCGTTGAGCAGCCAGGCCAGTTGTGCCGTCCCGAGCATGGTCTTGGAAGCATCATCTCGATCCACATTGCGATTCCGATACTGCCGAACATCCAAGATAAACAGTTCAAGATCGGCCCCGTATCGAACGGCCCGGTAGAGGCGATGCGGGTCTTCAAGCGGAGAAGCAATCGGCCAATATTCACGAAACGCTTGCCGGCCGGCCGGCATCTGTTCGTCATACGGACCCGCAAAGTTGTTCCGGACCTCGTGATCATCCCAGACCACATACACCGGCGTCTCCCCCAGGAACCGCCGCAATGATTGAGCGTCCCGCTGATAGCGATGGCGCAATCGATACGTATCCAGCGTCGTAGCCTTGAAATCCGCACCCGGTTCGTTAGGAGGCGAGGGGCAAAGATGATCGCCGTAAATAGTATCGCCAAGGAACAGAAAGAAATCCGGACGCGACTGACGAATCACGTCAAAGATCGGATAACCATCCACGCCTCGGCGACATCGTCCTGCGCTGCCAAGATCTCCGCTCCAGGCAAAGCTCACGGCGGCAGAGGTTGTCCCATCCGGCAGCGTGACGAATTCACCTGTCGCTGCAGGTTTCTCAGGAAGTGGCGATTGTGATGACTCTCTGGGACCGACTACAATATGATACCGATAGCGAGTCGAGGGAGTCAGGTCCTCAAGAGGGATCGTCAGCGTATAATCCGTTTCCGCGCCCGTTTTGAGAACCGCCGTCCTCGATATCGGGGCCACAACCGCAGCCATTTTTGAAGCTTGCTCCCACACAGACAGCGGCGCCCATTCCACTTGCACCGCAGCAGCCCCATCGGTACGCAACCATAGCAATGCCCCCTGCGAACTTACATCACCGATTGCAACGCCCTGAGGGAGGAGTCCCGAGCCGGACAGCAATGTCCGCTCAGACGAATCGTGAGAACCCATGCGGTGACTAGACCGTGCGGGACAGCCGACGAAAACAGAACAGGCGACAACGAGTCCGATGAACAGAAACAACAGACGCATCAGAAATCCCCTCTGTTAAGCATTTCAGAAGCTCTTGGAACAGACACGGCATCGGGCTTGAAATTCAACAGGACTGACCGGCATACTGGTCGGACTTGAGGAGGACGAAGTGCACGACACCCACTGTTGCGTGACAAACTGCTTGGCACATCCTTATGCGCCAGCCGGCACGCACTCGGTCTGCAAAGACCATTTTCTCAGTTTTCTGACGTGGCGACGGCGTCGTGGGCCACAGATGTTCTCGACCTATGCAGGCATGTCGATGGCAGAACGTGACACCATCACCGCCGAATGGATGAAAACCATCCGGATCGACGAAGTCCCGACCCCTGCGCCAAAACTATAGCGGCCAACCCCTCACAAAGAGTCCATCCCCTGCCAGCGAGATGCTTTGATCCATCTTTTCGCCGCAATATCGGCCATCGTTGTTGCGTATTCCACATAAGCTGCCTCGAAGTGATTGCGCACAACTTTTTCCACCCCATCCCCACCGGCACGCCGAGTCGTGCCGTTAACCCAGGCGAGGACCTTCTGAGGCCGCGCGTTGGGCGAGCACAGGAGACTGCCCAGCTGCCCGCATCTCACCCTCATCCCATCACCGGCGACCCATGGTGGTGAATCATCAGCCACTCATCACCGATAAGCTCGTAAAGGTTGGTAGCAAGAATTTTGGCCTGTTGTGGTTCCTCTGACTGTTGGGTCACGAGATTTTCCACACAGATGACCCAGGCCATATCACCGGCGACCTGCACCATGACATCGGTGAGATCGAACTTCATCGAGAATGTGTTGTTAAAGATCAGCACCCATGAGTCGCGAACGGCAGGCCACCCCGAACGAATCGTCCAACCCGGATGAATACACGTGACATACTCTTGATGCGTCCAAACCTCGTCCATCTTGACGATGTCGAGACTTTCAAAGGCCTCGTAGAATCTCTGATTGGCTTTCGTAACGGCTTCGATACGCTGTTTCAACACACGGCACCCCTTAGTCGGAGAAGCCGTATCATACTGCAAGAGAATCGGACGCTGCGAGAACATTTCTCACCGGCCTCTCATGGGTGAGGCTCCCACACCGATTGCAGCCTCTGGAGAGGCAACCGCCGACAAGTGGGAGTACGATGAAGAGTGAAACAGCAGATCGCGAAATCGCCAAGCCGCGTCGTGAGACGGTTCGACAGGCTCACCGTCCTGAGCAAGGCCGAAGGCCCGTCGAAACAGCGGATCGGCGGTTGCAGCAGAAGCGTTCATGAATAATGCGGGCTAGCGAGTCACTTCATTCTCTCGAGACAATTGCTGTCCCCACGCACCTTCCGCAACGGCAGTGGCTTTCTCAATCGTGGTGTCGTGGAACCTTCCCGGGTGGAGCAGGACGTCTCGATTCTGTCAGGCACTCTCGGAAGGGTTTTGAAGAGATCCTCGAGGGTGAGCAAGACTCCCCCTACGATTCGGCGAAGCTCCCGTTCCGAATAATGTAACGGAACCAGTCGCCGCCGCTGCCATCCTCGAAGCAAGAACGTCCTTCCAGGCTTCGCATAGGGTTTCTCACAGACCATCACAAACTCCCGCCCCTGGTCATCCTCAAGAATGAACCCTTTCACATTCATACATGCTCCTTGGGTTTCCCGGAAACACCCGTTCCTCAGGCCCCCACGGTCTCCTGAACAATGAGACCGGCCTTACAGAAATACGCGGCTCAGTTCATGGCAACGACCGAGTCAATAACACGATCCCCGGCTCACACATTGCCGGCACCGTTCTGAGGTGAATGATCTCCTGGTGCTGTGGTCCATCCATGGCCCCGGCTTTCTCAAATCATGACTTTGTTCATCGCCCATGACCGCTTTTCCGATAACCTGCAGCATATTGGAAGAAATAATAGAGGCCCATCGGGAATACCCTGAGTACAGGGACAACCATTACTGATGAGATTTCTGGAATTTGCCGAAAAGTCAGGACCATGGATCCCAACCCAGGGGAGAGCTGCTTCTAGTCTTTTAGAAAGAGAGGGAGCGAGGCTCCCCGAAAGACGCGGAAGCCTCGCTCAGCATGAAGAACCAACACGCTCTCTCTTCAACGCTCGCGTGTATCGGTACCCATTCTTACCCTTTGATGTCCCTCTTAAGCTTCCTCCATGCTAAGAAAGCCAATTCGACCTCCTACCATCCCAGTTAGTACTGCAGCTGCAAGGCGACGTGGAACGAATCCACCTTGTTGCCGGCGGCACCGGCCCCATAGTTAAACAGGCCCTTGCTCTCAATGTCTCCGTACCGGCCATAGGCCGA
>CAADGK010000093.1 GCA_900696515.1 uncultured Nitrosospira sp.
AACGCGCCGAAGAGCATTTTGGATCCGTTCCCGGCCCAGGTGCAGAAGGCCAAGAGCGTGTACTAAGTTAGGGTGAGGAGTAGTGAGATCGAACGGCCCGGGGCTCCCACAAGGGGTTCCGGGCCGTGTCGTTTCTGAGTACGAGGGGCCTTGGGTGTGACATCATGTGTTGCGGTCGGACGGTGCATTGTTTCTATACGCGTTGGAGGTTAGGTGGTTGATTGTGGGGAGCCGAATAGACTTACGGGGAGAGGAGAGGTCCGATGTCTAGTGAACGAATTTGTCCGAGTTGTAGTGCTGAGAAGGTTCAACGAGTCGGTGACATTATCCGAACGGCTACGTCGAATAAGGTCATCAATGATATCCCCAAAGCATACTACCCTCCAAGAGCCCCTTGGGCCTATCTCCAGGGATTCCTGTTGGGTATTCCCGCAAACGCCGCAGTTATGCTCAGCATGGGGCCGCCGCAAGGGTCAGAATCACAGATGGCGGTGGCGGAACTTGCCTCGTCGCTTGCTTTTATAGGCGTCTGGGTGGGTTACGGGCGGTTGAAGACGAAGAACTATGGTAAGAAACTGGATGATTGGAAAGAAACGGTCGCATCGAAATTTCTTTGTCATAAATGTAGCCATGCGTTTGAGGGATAGGCCTTTTCTAACAACGGTACTGCGGAAGGCGGTTCCATTGTAAGGACTGTCATCTGGTCAGGGAGATAGGTTCGCTTGTAGATAGTTGCAAGGGACCCCGAACCTCAATATTTTGTCATCCCCGTGGATCCCACAGTGCTTTAAGGAACAGCGTTGCTGGGTAGCTCTGGTTGTCCGATTTATATGAAAAGTGAACGGGACCAGGAGTAAGAATCAGGCATACCTGTCTGTCAGGGGTTATTATCAGGAGCGAGTGGCGTCACCACTGTCGTCGTTGGCAAGTTCTGTGATCCCGTTGTCCGGATGAATTCCGGCCCGCGCCGCGTAATGCCATTAAAGGGCAGATGTGAAACGGTCTGGGCCGGAGATTCTTCTGGCGCTTCGATCAGTGCGAGCTGTTTACCAGCGATCGCGCTTTCCACCACGGCCACCGCCACCGCCGCCACCGAAACCACCACCGCCGCCCGAACGCTCCATTGGTTTCGCTTCATTGACCGTTAACGTGCGGCCACCCATCTCCGAGCCGTGGAGTGCCGTGATGGCGGCTTGCGCTTCAGCGTCTGAGGACATTTCCACGAAACCAAATCCACGCGACTGTCCCGTGAACTTATCCGCGATGATCTTCGCAGAGGCCACCGTGCCATGCGCCCCGAATGTTTCCGTCAATTGCTGCTCGGTCACCGAATACGGCAACCCACCAACGTAAAGCTTTGAACCCATCGTGGGGTCCTCCTGTAATGATGACATTGTCCATGACGCGAGAGGACTTCGCAAAAGGAAGGCGCGACCCAAGGGTGGTACTGCGTACTGGGGCTCAGGTTAGACTTCCGATCACAGTCTCGGCAGGCACAACATCGGTGATAGGCCGTCTTGCGCGTGTTTCATGCGAGGCCTGACGCGATGAAACAGGTTTAGTGTATCAAGATGCAACAACAATAGATAGTGTTCCTTGCTGCGCAGTCCTTCGGACATTCGTTTTGTACAGGGCAGATCCCTCAGCTTGACAGTGAATTGAAGTAAGGACTGTATCCAAAGATATTTCCAGCCGTTTGACCGTCAAATGCCCTGCCCCAATGGGAATGCTGAGTCTTCACCCGCATCGTTTGGCCACTTGGCCGTTCCGTTCTCAGGGGATATCGTGATTGCCGCCTAGTCGTCTCGATTACAGACCGGCGATTGTTTTGAGTTACTGCTTTCGAGTTGAGCCAGGCGTGTGCGGCTTATGGATCTGCCACCAGGCTCGACCAACAAGAGGCATCGTGCACGTGAACGGTTTTTTCACACTGCCGAACCGTATTGGGGCCTGATATGAGATGTGAGGAGGTCTATTGCTTCGAAGGGGAAACCCCTGCGGGTAAGCTTTTCACAGACTCAGCCCACATTGAAAGGGCTGGTGTCCCCAACGGGATTTGAACCCGTGTTACTGCCTTGAAAGGGCAATGTCCTAGGCCAGGCTAGACGATGGGGACGCGACCGCAAGGGCCAGAAGGAAATGGATACCACATTCAGAGCGGTGCTGTCACTAGGGGAGGTAGCCCGTCTGTAGCGGCGGTCTGGTTGCCTGAGTTGATCGAGTCTATCCTTGGCCTGAGGGTGAGTGTGCGTGTACTACGGTCTTATTTGCTCGAACGGGCATAGAACGGAAGCTCTTCCTCTATGGCAGCAAGGGGGCGGTGAGCTTGGTCCTTTCGTGAGAGGATTGGTTGAGTCACCGGCCATGGAATTTCCAAGGCCGGATCATTCCAGAGGACTCCGCGATCATCGTTGGGGGAATAATAGGCCGTACACTTGTAGAGAAAGCAGGCTGTATCGCTGGTCACGCAAAAGCCATGAGCGCATCCAGGGGGAATGTACATTTGCTGCAGGGTTGATCCGGATAAGACGATTCCATACCATTTGCCGAAGGTGGGTGATCCCTTTCGGATATCGAGGACCACGTCATATACCGTACCTTCCAGGGCCATCACAAGTTTCCCTTGGGCATTGGGGTGTTGGAAATGCAGGCCTCGTACGGTGTTGCGAATGGACCGGGAATAGTTATCCTGAACAAAGTGTTCCCTAATACCTGCTTCGCGGTAGCGCTGCGCATGATAGGTTTCTGCAAAGGAACCACGATGATCTCCCAGAACGGAGGGCTCCAGCACGAGGACGCCAGGAATGTTGATGGAAGTCACGTGCATGACACTGCCTACTTCGGATCAGGGTCTGGTCCTGGCTGTAGGCCGGTTGAAGGATCGACGCTTCCTGACGCATCGGGATACAATCGCTCCAAGCGGTCTATTAATGGTAGTGCCTCAGGTGTGCTATTCATACGAGGGGCGCTGACCGGATGATCCCAGGTGAGAGTGGAGATATTGGCTTCCTGTAGCAGGGACCGGATCGTAGACGCACAGGCCTCAAGCGTGAGTTCAGTCCCCTCACGAAGATCGAGAACACGATCTTGAGGATTGGTCGGAGGGGGCTCCGTATGAAGCAGTCTCCAGCAGCGGTCGAAAATTGTTTGGCGAAGCTCTTTGGATACGTTGATGGTCGTCAGATCCGCAGTACACAGTGCTGATACGAATAAGACAAACTGGAGCTCCGGCATTCCTGGATGCTCAACATCGAGAGACGGCATCCGCTCATTATCCGTATGGATCACGAGCGAGTCAACTGTTGGATCCTTGAGCGGGTTTCGTTGACAAAGCGTAGGAGGGAATAGAGGGAAATGGTGACGATTGCTTTGACCGGACAACTCCAAACTATGGATGGGGAGTGTGATCTCGCCTGTGAAATCGATCAGGCACTGTCCGTTCGACAGTTGATCCAGCGGCAGGGCGTTCAATTGCGTCATTTACTGCAGTTGTTACGAGAGAAAAAGGTGCTGGTCACCATCAATAAGCGAATCGCGAGCGAAGATTCGCTTGTACATGACGGGGATGCTATTCGTCTCATCGGGCATGACGGGATGGGTGGGAGCGGACTTGCTCCTACGCACTTGTAGGGTGATGGCGCGCAAATAGCGAGGGGATCGAAACAAGTGGGGTTTCGATCCCCTCGTGAAACGAGGCCGTAGGCAGCGGATGGTCAAGCCAGTTGCTGATCAAGCACTGCGGCAACCCCAGGACAGGAACCCGTGTTACTTCTTGCCGAGAATCGCGTCCTTGGCTGCCTTTGCTACACGAAACTTCACCACACGCTTTGCGGGAATCTTGATCTCTGCGCCGGTTTGAGGATTCCGGCCGATCCGCGCCTTGCGGTTGGCCAGCTTAAGCTTGCCGATGCCGGGTACGGTGAAGACATTCTTGGCCTCACGATAGGCTAAGGCCGCCAGATCATCGAGAATCTGCACCGCCCCTTTCTTCGTGATACCGGCTTTCCCGGCAAGATGGTCTGCAATTTGGGACTTCGTCATTGATTTGGCCATTCGTAAACCTCCTTGAGGGTGGGGAATGAAAGAAAATTTATGGTTCGTGTGACGCGCCGCGCACAGAAACATTCCGTCCGAGAATTTGGGAGCCCCTGAATGTTCGCTCGTGCTCGCCTTGTGAAAGTCCGCGAGAGTGTAGCCAAGAGTCGAAAGAGTGTCAACGAGAAAAACGCGCGTCTGCTGCGAAGAAATGCGTACAGAACCCTTGCGGATCCTGCAAATGGAAGGGTACAGTAGGGCTGTATGGACTTCACGATCATCGTAAACGGCTCTTGACCTGGGGTCAGATAAGATGGGTAAAGACCTTCCTGTAATATCCGTAGGTACATCTGGTTCGCCCTCCGAACAGCCTGACAGCTTTCTCTATTCCCGAGTTTTTTGTCAAAAGGAAAACTCACCTCCCCTCGGCCTGTTGATTGAGTTTCTCAGATCCCGCGGGCAACATCCGATCCTGCCGGAAAATCTGGAGGATGGTGTGCTTCAGGAGTGGGCATGGGTTCAGGTCGCATTGGGTTATCACCGGGATCGGAAACCAGTTCAGGTGTTTTGCGTGCGTGATCGGGGCAGTTATCAAGATGTCTATGAGCAGGAGAAGCAGCAATTCCTGGATGTCCTCACGGCCTATGCCGACGTAGAGGCGCAATTGGCGTTGGAGTATGTGAACCGATGCCGATTTATTTTGACGACGCGCATGGTCGAAGACGACGTGACGGATGAAGGCTATGATTTCAATGGCTGGATTCTTGAATTCTACCAAGAACAGTGCAATGGGATCGTACAGATTGACCGACAAGGGTTCTATTCTCCCAAGGGCGAATTAATCGTCGATCTGTCGAGTTCGGCCGAGAGTTGATGTGACGCAGGCGCCGAGCTGGCAATCCTTCCCGTTATTCCAACAAACAGCACAATGGTTTGAACGGGCACACGCGGCTCTGCTCGGAGAGTTGCCCTGTCGCCGGGGCTGCTTCCATTGTTGTGTGGGTATATTTCCGGTCACGGTTCTTGATCAGCAAGTGATCCGGTTCGGGTTGAGTAAGCTTCCCGACTCTCAGCGCGAGCGAATCATGGACACTGCGGAGGACCAGGTTAGGCAACTGACAGCGGGGGTACCGCAGTTACTCTCCAATCGGTTCATGGATCACTGGCCGGAACAGGATTGCGAACAGGTGATCCAGCAGTTTTCTGCCTGGCCTTGTCCTGCGTTGGAGAGTGACGGAGGGTGTGCGATCTATCAGTTTCGGCCGCTTGTCTGTCGATCCATGGGCATTCCCCAAGAGGATTCGGGTCTTGTCGACGGCGCTTGTACGGTGCAAACGGCGGTTCCGTTGATCCGACTTTCGCGCACCATTCGAGAGGAGGAGAATCGTCTGGCTGCGCGGGAAGCGGAACAGCTTGAGACCTTGCGCGATCAGCAAGGAGCGGCCGGCGAAGAGATGCTCCTTCCGTTTGCATTCATGCCGGAAGGATAGGCACAAGCGGTCTTGGCCTAGACAGCAGAATTCTCGCTATGCTAAGGTGATCACCCTTGGTTACGGGAGCGCCTGTAGCTCAGCTGGATAGAGCATCAGCCTCCGGAGCTGAGGGCCACAGGTTCAAATCCTGTCAGGCGCACCAAACCGCCGCTTGTGGTCGCAGCGACAATTCAATACCCGGTGGGGCCGTTAGCTCAGTTGGTAGAGCAGCTGACTCTTAATCAGCGGGCCGTAGGTTCGACCCCTACACGGCCCACCAAATCGAACTTCGTTCGCACCATGCGCTGCTCTTTCAGTGGTGCGTACGGATAAAACATTCCAGGAATCTTCTTCCAACTCCAAATACCAAGCTTTCTCGTGCACTTCTTCTAGTGGTGCGTACAGATAAACCTGGCGAGCAAATTTTGCTTTCCTGACGGGCGATCGTGGACGTGTCCTGCTTCCTTTCTTCAAGTCCTAGTGTGACGCACGCAACTTGTCCAGACAAGATCGTGCACGGTGGTATTAGATCTAAACAGCAGAAGAAACCGGTATGTGCCGAGGCTGAAGCGTCATGTTGATACCGCCTCTGGGCCGCAAGGTCACCATGAGGTAGGGTTCGACTTTGTCTTGTGCCAGTTCGAGGTCGTAGCGGCTACCGATCAAGGCTAGGAGGAGTGGTCCTTCAATAGATGCAAAATGGAGCCCTACGCAGGTGCGCGGTCCCGCACCAAACGGCATATAGGCGTAGCGAGAACTTGGCCGCCCGTTATCCAGCCATCGCTCCGGCAGAAACTGTTCAGGATTCGTCCAGAAATCAGGATGCCGGTGCAGATTGTAGGTACCGATCAAGACGAAGGCTCCTTCCGGCAGTGACAGGCCGCCGACTGTTGTAGCCATTGCCGCCTTGCGGTGGACAGCCGGAGCCGGTGGATAGAGGCGAAGTGATTCCTCGAAAATGGCGCGCGTATAGGGGAGGTGCTCCAGGTCCTCGGCATTGGGGGTTCGCCCGTGGAGCACTCGGTCCACTTCTTTGTGAAATCGGGCCTTGGCTTCGGGGTGAGTCGCTAAGAGGTACCAGGTCCATGCGAGTGCGTTGGCGGTGGTCTCGTGGCCCGCAGCAAAGATGGTCAACGCTTCATCACGCAGTTCTTGATCGGTCAAGCCCTCACCGGTTTCTTCGTCGCGAGCCTGAAGCAGTAAATCGAGCAGATCGTCGCGGTGGGCACCGCTCCGGCGCCGTTCAGAGAGTAAGCCATACATCAGTCCGTCCATGAACTGCATCACCGAATGAAATTCACGGTTGCGTGCCGTCGGCACCCACAACGGGAGGGACAGAGGATTACTGAACGAGTCGAAGGCATACTTGATACTTACTTGGAGAGCGTGACTGATTCGGTCGATGTGTTGGGTCATGCTGGTAGTGAACATCGTTTGCGAAATCACCTCGAGAGCAAGCTGCATCATTTCCGCAGCGATGTCGATCGTGTTCCCCTCGCGGTCTTTCCATGCGGCTAGACGCTGCTCGCCCACCTGAGCCATTCGATCGGCCATCGCTGCCATGCGAGAACGATGAAAGATCGGCTGGATAATGCGGCGATGTCGCTTCCAGACCTCGCCTGAACTGGTCACCAAGCCGTTCCCAAGCACCAGTGCAAGGCCATGTGGTTTCTGAGGGTTGTAGACCTTCACAAAGCGGTCAGATTGTCTGACGAGAATCTCTTCGGCAAGGTCGGGATGGCTGAATAGATAGAACGTCTTCGGGCCCAACCGGAAACGAAGCGCATCCCCGTGCTGCCTCCACCAAGCCGAGAGGGACTCCAACGGGCGCTGCTTGAATGCACCCAGGTGGCCGAGCAGAGGCACAGCACCGGGCACATCGACAAGAGTGAAGGAGGGGACAGAGGGCGGCATAATGTGAAGAAAACTATCACACTAGGACAGGGGCAGCAATGAATGGGGGGTATGGTATGACGCGAGGGAAAATCTGAGCAGAATGGGATGATGGGCTTGAGCATAAGTGGATACAGTTCCCTGGTTTCGTCTGCGATTCACGAAGGTTCTCCCAACCGCAGGAATTCGTCGTTTCCACATGCCCGCCCCTTGGGAAACGCCTTCTAGGATGGTATTCTGACTTCATTGGTAACTATTCGTCGTTACTTCCGTTAGCGCACCGAAACCAGGTGAGCGGCTTATCAGAGCCGCAGGACTTATGGCCGACCCCTCACGCACCTCCCCATTTGAAAAACAAAATCTCTGGACGAAAGACTTGGTGAGCATGTCCTGGGCTCGGCGCTTGGGCACGCAAGTCATTCGGTTGGCTTCCGCTGTCGGCCTAGAGTTCCGTCACCGTCTGCTCGATGCTCGGGCGGCGGGCCTCGTCTTCACCACCTTACTGTCGTTGGTGCCGTTTCTTGCCGTGACGTTCTCGGTGCTCAAGGCCTTTGACATCCACCACGTGATCGAACCGATGCTGGCTCAACTGCTGGAGCCGCTGGGTCCGAAGAGTCACGAGATCACGGCCACAATCGTGCGGTTCGTGGACAATATCAAGATCAGCGTGTTGGGGGTTGCAGGGGTGGCCGGCCTTTTCTATACGACGTATTCACTGATCGACAAGATCGAGCAGGCCTTGAACGTGATTTGGCAGGTCAAGCAGGGGCGTACGTGGGAACGGAAGTTTGCTGACTATTTAAGCGCAGTTCTTGTGGGACCTGTGCTCGTCATGACCGCATTTGGCTTGTTAGCGTCACTGCAAAGCCATACGTTGGTCCAATATCTTGTGCAAATGGAGCCGTTTGGGACACTGCTGGTATGGAGCGGTGAGGTCATTCCCTTCTTGATGCTCTGTGCCCTGTTCACCTTTTTCTATAAGGTCATCCCCAACACCCAAGTCCAGGTCCGGTCGGCAATCGTCGGTGGCGTCTCCGCAGCCGTTCTGTGGATGACGGCTGAGGAGATCTTTGCTAAATTCGTCGCAGCGTCCACCAATTACAGTGCGATCTATTCAAGTTTTGCCGTGCTCATTCTGTTCCTCCTGTGGCTCTACACTGGTTGGATGATTGTGTTGATCGGCGCGCAATTTTCATTTTTCCATCAGTACCCCACGGCGTATTTATCACGCTTGCTTTGGGACCAAGGGACCTACCTTTTCCGTGAAGAGCTTGCACTGAAAACGCTGAGAGTCCTGGGACATCACTATCTCAAAGGTGATCGACCGCTGAAGCTACCGGAGTTGTCAGGCGAATTGAATCTGCCCTTGTCCTTGGTGGAGGAAGAGGTTGAGCGGCTCGTCGAAAATGGGTTTGTCGGGCGTCTGCAGGAACCGGAGGGTGTGAGCCTTATCAAATCACCGGACCTGATCCTTGTGAAAGAGGTCCTGGATTCAGTGCGCAATGGAATGCCGCCATGGATCGTACCCCATCTCGACAGTACCGATCCGGTGTCTGCTCTCCTACTCCGTCGCGATCAAGCGGTTGAGCGAGCGTTGGTAGGAGAGACCATCCAATCGCTCATGGAAGATCCATCACCGTCTCGACCCGCTGAATCTCGATCGTAGGATGCCGTCCTCCATGTCTCCTGCTGAGAGCCAGGCAGAGGCTTCCGGACAGGGGGATTATTCTGCAGGCGTATTCCTGCTCTGGCCGAAGGATCGCACATAGAGCAGGACTTGCCAGGCTTCTTCTTCGGTGAGGATCAGCGGGACAAAAGGTGCCATCGCGGTGCCGTTGCTGCCGTTTTTCAGGATCCAAAAGAGTTCACCATCGGTTCGAGCTGCCTGCCAATCTCTGTCAGTGAAATTGCGAGGTAAGGGACCCTTGAGCGTTCCGGGCTCAATGTCCGCTCCTAGTCCCTTACCGTCGTGTCCATGACAGGTGATACAGAAGGCTTTGCCCTGAAAGAGCTGCTTGCCTCTCTCAAGGGACTCTTGCGTCGGGGAGAGAGGATTCCTCCAGCTTTTGGCCTGTTCGATTTGGTCGGCCGGTACTCGCGGTTTGAGGACAGCGTCATCAGCTCCCAAGCCCATCGAATGAAAGAGATTCACCGTTGCCACAGTCAGGGCGCACACGAGAAACCTGCGCAAAGGGATTCCTATCTGTCTCTGTTGGAGGGTCATTGTTGATCAATGAGACCAGGCCAGCCCTACCTATGCGGACTGGTCCTGGTCTTCGCCTATCCGGTTTTACTTGTCGGAATAACCCGGGAACTTGTGTCCCAAGGATTGGGGGAAACTCACAGTTCCATCGGGGAACTCCTGTCCATGTTGCCACAGTTGGTACACGATACCGTCTGTACCTGCCGCTATTTCTACGACCTTGGCGGCCTGGTCCGCAGGCATATCCAGGACTTGGACTCGCCCGGTTGCGACCTCCACTTTATGATCGTGGAAATGCCGGTGCCACTGAATGGCTGGGAGCTTGCGAGTGAGGTCCTTGGCGATGAAGTACTCGACAGCGACTAACGGAGCCTTTGGATCGGTGGATTCGAAGAGCAGACATTGAAGGATTTTATCTGAAATACCCTTGCAGTAGTGATGGAACGGGCCGCCTGCCGTCCCGTCCGCCATCATATGAGGCGCCTGGACATGAATGTCGTAGCCGACGGCGGGACCGGCTGGTTCCCCGCTGACGGCTTTTTGTGCGGCAAGGCTGCTACATCCGATGGCAATAAGTGCGAATGCGGCTAAGAGTCCTTTTCTCATTGGGATACCTCCTCCTCAGTTTGAGGAGCCCTCTCCTAGCCCATCTAGGCAGAGAACGACCTCAGTATGCGCTACGGCATGAGAGCGCGCGTTGCCGAAAAGGATTCGAATAACTTTAAGAAAAAAGCGCTGCCACACGTAAGGGCAGGTTGGGGGGAAATTACGATGGCAAGACCGGAAAAGAAGACGAATCCCCTTTGGTCGGAGTAATGAGTTGCTGCGCCTGTGAAGGAATCTTTCCTTGGGCGTCCATCATTTCAAACATGAGGCAGCACTTCAGCCGCCCGCAGACGCCGAGCAGGCGAGGATCATCGATCGGCAGATCCATTTTTTTTGCCTGCTTGGCCGTGACGGGTTTCACATCGGTCAGGAATGACGCGCAGCATAAAACCAGACCACAGGTATCGATCCCACCCAATCTCCTGGCTTCTTCACGGACCCCAACCTGGCGCATTTCGATCCGACCACCAAATCGCCGTGCGAGATCACGCACGAGCTCTCGAAAATCGATGCGCTCGTCTGCTGTATACACAAAAGTGAGCTGGCGGCGATCCATAGCCCCATAGACTTCAACCAGCTTCAGGCAGATGTTGAGATCGACGGATTTCGCCTTGCAATAGCCTGTTGCCTCTTCAGAGAGCCGCTCAAGTCGAGTAATGAGCTCAGCTTCCTCAGAGTCGGGCTTACGCAAGATGGATTTCATGGCCCGCATGGGCGGTGTAAACGGGGCCGAGTAGGGTGCAGTGTAGACGATGCCGTAGGTCACCTCACCGTCGGCCTCGAGTAAGACTGGGTCGCCATGCGACAAAGCCAGACCATTTGATCCCAACTTCTTGACTTCCCCTCGGTTCCGAATCTTGACGCCAACCAGAGAGACCCATGTCGGCCAGGGGGTCAGCATGTCTTGGTTCATAGGAGATTCCATACGGCGATCATACACAATTCCCATGCTTGATGAAAAGGCTTGACGCTGTGGTGGGAGTAAAAGTTTGACCGATCTCCATGGCGATTGGGGAATCATAAGATATGGATATTACGAATAAAAAATACCAATACGCAGGCTATCTGCTTGTGGTAGGCTAACTCACCAGGGGAGGAAGAGGGAGTGGACCATGGGGACCATGTTGAAAGAGCGAAAGAAGATGCTCCGAATTCCCAATCAGGTGGTCTTGCCGTTTGGCTACAGAATTTCGGTTCGGCAGTTATCCGATGCCGAGATGGACAAACGCGATCCCAATGCTGATGGCATCTGGGATGATGATACGAAGACCATTTATGTGCGAAAACGGCTTCCTGTGACCCGCCGACGGTATATTCTTGCCCACGAGCTCGGCCATGCGTGGTTAGACTGGCAACATCGGTATATGGACGACGGGAAAGCCAGTATCTAGGTGTTACCGGTCAGTCTTTGGCCAGACGCAGGATGTGTTTCCATTCATCTGAGGTGACAGGCTGAACGGAGAGTCTGGAGCCTTTCTTCAACAGGACCATGCCCTTGAGATGAGGGTCTCTTCGCAAGTCGTCCAACGCCAACGGTTTGGGAAAGGTTTTGACATATTTGATGTCGACCATGTCCCATCTCGGTTCGGATGGTGTACTTGCCGGATCGTAATGCTTGTCCTTCTTGTCGAATTGCGTTGAATCTGGATAGGCGGTTGTAACGACCTCTGCAAGGCCGACAATTGCTGGGGGATCAGCGTTGCTGTGGTAGAACAAGACCTGATCCCCGATCGCCATTGTGCGCATATAATTGCGAGCTTGATAATTACGGACTCCGTCCCAGCAGGTCCTTTTGCCCGGGGCATGCGCGAGGTCGTCGATCGAGAAGGTAGAGGGTTCGGATTTCATCAGCCAATAGTTTCTTGAAACCATTCAAACGCTCCCTTCCATATAAGGCTCTCTGGATGCGTTCATCACGGCCAGTGATATGCCGTCACTCATGAGTGGACATGGGTGCTCAGAAAGTTATTGCCTTTCCCCTGCGCGAGCCTCGAGAAAATCGATCAGAGCGTGATAGGTCAACTCCCTCATTTTAGCCTTTCCCTGGCTCCGGCCATCAAGATTGCACTCGAGCCATACACGGTCCGATATGTGGGAGAGGCCTTCGTTGCACAGATCCCACATATCATGGAGGAAACTGTGCGGCAAGCCGACCTGTATGCCTTCCGATTCAATGCGGTCGTCCAGTAAGGCCAGGAGATCTGATATCGCCTGGTCAGGCCGGTACGGTGCTGTTGTAAAGCCAAACTGTTCGTGGGACTGTAGCTCCTGTTCAGCCTGATCAACCAAGTCGCGCATGTATGTTTTGAGTAAGCCGATAACATGGCCTGAGAAACCTTGCGGTAATTCCATGGGCCATTATCGGGCTTCCGGGGGGAAGGAGCAAGTTGATCGACTAGGGACGTGGGCTTTCCGGCGAGGCGCCCATTGAGAGGAAGAACTGTCCGCGAGGCCGTAAGGAACGAGGGCGGTTTGGGCGGGGGTACACCTCGCTGGCTCGGTATGAGCGACGATCTGTCATAGGCTATCTCATGGACGGCAGGGTCGGTGTACCCGCGCAGTATAAACTGTACGCCTTTTCCTAAGACACGCAAGACCCAAAGATGGCCTTATAAGGAAGTCCATTTGGGGTAGGGTGATTTGAACCGGTAGGATCTGTTGTGCCTGATGGAGAAGACTCCATGATTTCAGAGAGATCGTGGTGACGAACAGGGTTCACTCGCAACAGGGTGGTATGTCGCGGGGAAGGGCGATACTCCAACGCTCTTGATTCGCCGCACAGACGCATATTACTTTCTATGCATAGGTGCACAAAGATGATCGCTTCCATTCCAATTCAGGTCTGTCGATGACTCCCCAGAGCAGTGAACGCTTCGAGATTTCTCTGAATACGTCGGCTGGGCAAATTACCACGGCCGTAGATGTACCAATCGGTTTCGTTCCCGTTACGTCCATCGTGCCTCTGATGAGACGTTTAGGGGAGGAAGCACAAGCTCTGGAGGTGACACGGTTGTCCGAGCAGGGGCTGGTCCCTTCCTGCCAAAAGGGCTGTGCCGCCTGCTGTCGGATGTTGGTTCCTCTGTCTGCACCGGAAGCGTTTTCGATCCGAGCGTGGGTTCATTCTCGCCCTGCCGAGCAACAGTCTCGGATCATGGCGCGCTTTGCTGAGACAAAAGTGCGATTGCTGTCCTCGGGCATTTGGCAACAACTCTCGGAGCTGTGCGAAACGGCCGATCAGTGCAGGGACGAAGATCTTGATGGGGTGAACCGCAAATACTATGCCCTGCGGCTGGCCTGTCCATTTTTAGAGGATGAAGCCTGCACCATCTATGACGAACGTCCTGCAGCCTGCCGTGAATTGTTGGTCACGTCTCCTGCCGATCGATGCGACAACCTTCTCTCGAATCCCGTGGACACCATTCCCGCGCCGTTGCGGATGAGCACGGTTCTGGGGTTGTTGTGGCATGAATTGACCGGTACGTCGACACGGTTGATCCCCCTGCCGCTGGCCATGGAATGGGCGGAGAACGATGTACGAACGTCTGAACAAGTGTGGAAGGGCCCTGAGTTGTTCGATCAAGCGTTGGATAAGGTGTGGCGATTTTTGAGTCAATCATTTTCAGGAGATCGCAGGGTATCCGGCGGCTGATCGTGTTGCACGTCGGGTCCCTTCGTTAGAGGAGAGTAGGTATGCATAAGCCCGTTGTTGTGTGTTTGGACTTGGAAGGGGTGCTTGTTCCTGAAATCTGGATCAACGTGGCGTTGAAGACAGGGGTTGATGAATTGAAGATGACGACCCGTGAGATGCCGGATTATGACCGCCTCATGAAACAACGGTTGGCCATACTCGATCAGCATGGATTGAAGATCCAGGACATCCAACAGGAAATTGCCAAGATGGGTCCGTTAGACGGTGCGACCGACTTCATCGCTTGGCTTCGCGAACGCTGCCAGGTGATTATTTTGTCGGATACGTTCTATCAATTCGCTCAACCCCTGATGCGACAGCTTGGTTTTCCAACGCTTTTCTGTAATCAACTGGAAGTCGAGCCTGGTGGTCGGATCGTGAATTACCACATGCGGATGCAAAATCCAAAAAAGCACGCAGTCGCCTCGTTGAAGGCCTTGAATTTCTTCACGGTGGCGGCAGGGGATTCGTACAATGATCTTGGGATGTTAGGCGAAGCTGACAAGGGGTTTTTCTTCAGGCCGCCTGAGCACTTGACGAAAGAGTTCCCAGCGTTCCCAGTGACGCAGACCTACGGGGAGCTTCAGGACTGCCTGGTGAAGGTCGGATGTTTCCCCGCCTGAAGAGGAACCTGCTCGTCAAGCGGGCCGAAATCTCCGGCTAGGATGGTTCGGCAGTGCCTCAAAAGTTGATCCAGAGCTGGGCATAACCCCAGTCTTGGCCGACTGCGCGCCGACCGAGATTCTGGCTCACATAGTTTCCCGGAAAGAGGTGACCGTACCCGGCCTGAAACGCAACCATGCCGTGCATGAAGAAGTGGGTCCAGGCGACGTCAACCTCGTCACCGATGTGGGTCTTGGTATTGCCTGGTTGGGAAAAGACGTAGACACCCTGACTGGCCCGATACCAATTGTCTTTCGCATTGGCCAGATGAAGGTTCGTGTACCAGATTTCGATATGATCGTCCGGGGTCAAACGGGCCTGGAAGTTCCCGGAGAAGCTCATCATGTTTTTCCATCCCATGACATCCATGTACCCCATATGGATGTGGTTGGTGGGGAAAAAGTTTTCAAAGGTATTGGCCGTCTTACAAGCTCCGTAGGCTCCGTCTGCTAAGGTGCAATTCGCGCGACCGTCGCCGGATGCATAGTCAAAATTGAATGCAATGCGAGGTTTGCCCGGCAAGTTAAACGCCGTGTAGCCAATCCAGTTTCTGGTTGCCCAAGCGTTGATGTGCAGACATTTTCCTTCTCCACCGGGATCCCCGCAGAGGCTACTCGCACCGGCGGCGGTGTCTCCCATCTGGCCGAATTGATAGACTACCTCGCTCGAGAAATCGAAGTAGCCCTTTTTCATGGCAATGCGGTTTCCCACGACATGGCGAGTTTGATTGCCGTGCTTGGGTGTTCCCAGGCCTTGGAAGGAGACATCTCCCCCTCCAAGGTTATTCTTGTAGTAGATGTAAAAGGGTTCGATGAGAAAGCCAGGTACCGCCTTGATCTGATTGTACAGAATAATAAAATCAGCATCGCCGGCCGCGTTTTTCGCCTGACCAGTGCCGCCGATATTGGGGCCGCCGCTTCCAAGGGTGGCACCTTGCAACAGATCTGTTTCTGCGGTGCGGAACCAACCCAGGTGCGTATCTATGATGCCGGTTGAATATTGCAGCATTACCCCGTCGAACGACCATCCCGTGTTAGCCCAATCGAAGTGACCGAAGAGGCTTTGATCTCCAAACACCAAGTATTGGCGACCTGCCTTGAGTCCCAGACCCTGGATCCCGGCAAAGTTGCGAATCAGCATGTAACCGGCGCGGATTCCAAGGGTGCAGGTTGGTCTTCCATTAGCGGGGGTCGATCCGCAGGTATGAATTGCCGGGTCTCCATTGTTCCCTGCCCCATTCGCTCCGACGGGCGTTCCATTCCCGCCCCAGGTTCGTGAGTCGATGAACTCGAGATAGAAATTGACATCCGGTGAAAGGTCATACCCGATCCCCAATCGAGTCATCTGCTGTACGAATTGGTCGTTTGCTTTGCCGGGAAGGTTGTTGGCAACGAGGCCTGGTGCGTTGCATTGTCCCGCCGCTCCGATACCACCCCCGAAACAAACATTGGTCCGATACTCAGGCCTCACGCGCATGTCTGCTCGGATCCAAAGGTTTTTGAGGTTAAAATTTCGCCCGATCTTTGGATCGAATGCTTCGTATGCTTCTTTTTGAGGAATGCCACGGCCGATAACGATCGGATTGGTGATTTTCTCGCCTTCCGGGAGTTGGAACGCAGCCTGTGCTATGGCATGGCTTGTCATGAGGCTAACCAGTATTACCAGCTGTACGATGGCTCTCTTGGCGTGTCCGGAATTTTCCCGTGTTTCCATGCTCTGCGATTTCTCCATCATGCGTACAGGCAGCTCGGTTCTAACAAGGTCTCTCATCGTCACACGGATGGGTTGCTGCCTTGATAGCCCAAGGGTTTTCGTACTAAACCAAGGGGGTGAACAGGGGAGTCAGGCTAGACGACCATCGTCACGGAGATCTTGTTGAGTGAGAACCTGCGAGGTGTTGTGCTGTCGACTGTCTTTCTCCTTCAGTGGATGGTCAAAGACGTTGGGATTTCATCCGATCAGACAGGGCCGGATGTCGGCAATGATGCCGGCCCTGTCTCAACCGGCTTCGGCTCGGCCATGATTTCGTCTTCCGCCTCTTTGAGGGTTGCGTGAAGGTCTTGCTCCACCATTTTGACTTCCTGCTGTATCATGTTGAGCTCCGGCTCGACGGATTTGCGAAGATCCTCGGCCGTATCCTTAAAGCCTTTGATCGCTTTACCGACTTGCCGACCGACTTCCGGCAGTTCTTTTGGGCCAAACAGGAGAAAGGCGATGATCAAAATTATGAGGATCTCACCTGCGCCCAGTCCAAACATGATTGGCTATTGCGGTAATCGTCTGACGGCGCCCCGTCATTTGTTCTTCCACCAAGGGGTGGACTGTTAGCCTTGTTTCATTTGACTGGGTTGGGTGGTTGCGGGCCCTGCTGATGGAGTAGGTTCCGCATGAACACTGACCTGGGCAGAATGGACAGGCTGAGGCTCGCTCTGTGAAGGTTGTTCCCCCGGCGTGACATCAATTGCATCGGCCTCATGCACGGATTTCTTAAAACCCTTGATAGCTTTGCCCAGCCCTTCCCCCAATTGCGGCAGCTTTCCGGCGCCGAAGATGATCAGGACAATAATCAGGATGAGAAGTAATTCCATCCAACCAAATGAACCGAACATAGATACCCTCAGCCGAAAAGTGCCACATTCCCGCCGGTATGAGGAGTGCGGGAGAACTGCCTCTTCCTGATACCAGAGGCTATCCGAAGATTCGGGGACAAGTCAAGCAGAACGGTATCGTCTACGAAGGTTGGAAGGGTTGGATGATACCTCCGCCAAGGACGTCGTCTCCATCGTAGAAGACCGCGGATTGCCCGGGGCTTAAGGCTCGTTGTGGTTGGTGGAATTGGACGTGTAGGGCTGATGAGTGTAACGCTGTGAGGGTTGCCCTTGTCGGAGACGATGCATAACGGACTTTCACCTGAACCTCTGGACTGTTGGACGTGAAATCGGGCGCAAACAGGTTCAGGTCCGCGACGGTGCATGCGGAGTGTATCAATTCATCGGATCCGAGAACGACCGTGTTGGTGGCAGGATGTACCCGATGAACGTAGAGACGGTGTCCCGCGGCAATACCAAGACCTCGACGCTGGCCCGGGGTATAGAAGGCGATACCGTCATGTTGACCGAGGGGGGCGCCATCCTGGTCAACAAATAGGCCGGGTTTTTTTGCGGCTGGGGATTCTTTCTCGATAAAGGTTCGATAATCACCCTGACTCACGAAGCAGATTTCCTGGCTCTCCTTGAGTTCATCCACGGGCAGGCCCAATGCCTCGGCTTCTTTCCAGACCGCGGCTTTTTCCAGGCCTCCTAATGGAAAGAGCAGGCGAGGTAGCCATTCCGACCGAAGCCGATACAGAAAATATGTTTGGTCTTTTCGAACATCTGCCGATCGGGAGAGGACAAAGAATCCGCGGTGGTCATGCAATCGGGCATAATGTCCGGTTGCCGCATAGTCGAAGTTGCGTTGTATTGCGAGGTCGATGAGGGTCTGAATCTTTACCCGTTCATTACACCGCACGCAGGGATTAGGTGTCGTGCCGGTGGTATAGCCCTGGATGAAGTCGTCAATGACGGCATGACGAAATGTGTGTCGTGTATCAATGACCTCGTGGGAAATACCGAGCAGTTTTGCAACATGGCGCGCAATTCCGACTTTACAACAACCACGTTCTTGCCACTTTTTTGATGTGGCGACGGATTCGTCTTCATGTTCCCACACTTGGAGGGTTAGGCCGTGCACGTCATACCCGTGACGGACGAGTAGGGCTGCAGCGACTGAGCTGTCAACTCCCCCGCTCATGCCCAATAAAACAGATTTCCGCATCATAGGACCGGTATTGTACAGAGACTCAAGGGGAAAGGGCTAGACCGCATGAGCGCCGATTGTTGGGATCACAAATCACAACACAACACCGTCACGCATCGTTGACCCTGCGTATAGCTGTCAGGACTGAGGGTGTTGAAGGGTGGCACCATACAGATGTGGCGGCACGATGAGATCAGCCGGCGTACTTCCCGCTTTCGCAGGATGGCATGTCACGAGGTGAGTGGTTAGAGCGGTTCATGACGGGCGGGCATGAGGGAGGCCGGCTAGAGGCTGGTCGAACGGACCTTTCCACGATAAGTTGCCGTGTCGTGACTATTCTTTGAAGAGGGCTGCTCATCTACCCATTTAGGGGCTCCCATATCGCACATCCCATGAAAATGAGCTCCGTCTTCGATGGAGATGCCCGGGGTTCGGATATCGCCGATGAGGATACCGGGTTTTTGGATTTGAATTTTTGCGGTGGCCGTGATGGTGGCGTTGACTTTGCCGCTGGTGATAAGAATGCCTGCGGAGATCACACCTTTGACGACGGCCTGTTCCCCGATGATCAGTGTCCCGCTGGTATTGATTTCCCCCTCGACACGACCGTCGATGCGAATCGTCCCATCAAAGTTCACGACACCCTTAAAGTCCACTCCTTTACTGAGGAAGGTAAAGTTTTCATTCGTCGCGGCATCGGTCCCCTGTTTTTCGCCTATAGCCCACATGAGCGCGCTCTACTCCTTGTGACAAGACCGATGATGAGAGGATGGTCTACCTGGTACATGAGCGAGGAAACATATCCGTCTCGGACGGATGTCCCTCGCTCACCAGCTTGAATGCCTTGGGTTAGACGGTGATCCTCCGCACCGGTAACTCGGTACTGTTCCCAATGGCATGAAGCGTGGATTCTTTGTGAACCGGACGGGCCTGTTGTTCCATCTCGAGGGTCCCGTTGAATGAGACCCCTTCTTCCATGGCAAGCATCGGCGTTGTCACTCCACCGTTGATTACGGCCGGCGCGCGCAATTTCATCTTTTCGCGGGCCGTGATATCGCCTGTGATCTTCCCTTTGCAGACGATTGTTCCGGCCGTGACTTTTGCAGTCAGAACCGCATCTTCACCAACCAGTAAGATGCCGTCCGTATGAATTTCGCCCTCGAGGGTTCCGTCAATCCGCACGGTCCCACTATACGAGATAGTGCCTTTAAAGACGACTCCTTTACCGACGAAGGCGCTCACGTCCTGGCCGCTTTCCGGCCGCGGCGTATCGAGGGCCGATCCTGCGACATCCAGATCAATATCATCGGTGCGCCTGCTATCCTGCTTATCTTTCCACATACGATCGCCTCCTCCCACAATGTGGCTGACTCGGCTACGACAAACCGTGCGGTGCCGTGCCGTTATGTCCCATATCGGTTGGTCCGTCGTAGATATTTAGCGCTTGAACAGGGATGTGGAAAATATGGGTCTTTTAGGAGGGGAGGGTGACAGGGCGACGCGGATTACCCCAGCAGGGTTTCAACGATCCCATCCAGTTCGTCTGAGGAGAAGTACTGGATCACGACCGTTCCTCCCGGGCCTTGTGGGCGGATGGTCACTTTGGTCCCAAGGCGTTTTTGTAGGCGATTTTCCAAATCTGTCAATGGACTCGGGCCGGCTGGTCTGGTGAGGATCTTTTTGCCCGCGATCGACTGTTCCACGAGTCTCTCGGTTTGCCGAACCGAGAGGTGAGAGGCTACTACCAACTTTGCGATCCGGAGCTGAGTTTCCGGGATGGGCAGACCGAGAAGAGCCTTGGCATGACCGACAGAAAGGGTTCCATCCTCGACCAGGGCCTGCAGATCAGGAGGAAGCTGGGTCAGACGGATAAAATTGGCGACGGAGGAACGGTCGCGGCCCACCTTGGTGGCGACGGCATCCTGGGTAAGGCCGAATTCTTTCATCATTCGTGAATAGGCACGTGCGGTTTCCATCGGGTTTAAATCTTCACGTTGGAGATTTTCCACAAGGGCAAGGAGCAAGGCTTCCTGGTCGGTACAATTCTTGACAACCGCAGGAATAACGGGAAGCCCGGCGGCTTTCGACGCCCGCCAGCGGCGTTCGCCGGCAATGAGCTCATAGACGCCGTCGCCCTTCCGCCGGACCATAATGGGTTGGATGACGCCGCTTTCCTTAATAGACGCCGTCAGCTCGGCGAGTTCCTGCGGAAGGAACGTGTGCCGTGGCTGATAGCGATTCGGCACAATCTGGTCAACCGATATCCGCTGCACATCGGCCATCTCTTCGGTCCTGCCCAGTTTGACGGACGGCAAGAGCGCGTCAAGTCCTTTACCGAGGGCCTTTTTCTCCATGTGATATAAACTCCTTAGCTAATGATACGTATGACTGTGATCCGGATGAAGCCATGTTGTACAAAATGCCTGGACGACCGTAACTGGGTGCCTCTGCGAGGGCAACATTGCGAGGGATCACGGCCTGATAGACCTTGTGAGTGAAATGAAATCGTACTTGGTCTGCCACCTGTCTGGAGAGACTGATTCTGGAATCAAACATCGTAAGAGCAATGCCCTCAATTTCAAGACCAGGATTATAGGATTGACGGACGAGTTCGATGCTTCCGATAAGTCTGGTCAAACCTTCCATCGCGTAGTATTCACATTGGACCGGGATAAGGACAGAATTGGCTGCCGTGAGAGCATTGATGGTGAGAATACCAAGAGCTGGCGGGCAATCAAGAAAAACAAAGTCGTAGGTGTTTCGTATTTCCGCAATGAGCGATCGAAGATGATTTTCACGGCCTTCCAGATTAGCCAGCTCAACTTCAGCACCGGCGAGATCGGCATTGGCCGGCAACAGACTTAGGCCAGAAATATTTGTTTCTATTATAGATTCATGAACAGTACTATTTTTAACAAGACAGCTGTAGGTACTGCTTTTCAGTGTCCTTTGGTCGATTCCAAGACCACTTGTTGCATTGCCTTGTGGATCCATATCAATCAACAGGACTGCTTTCCCTTCGAGCGCAACCGCAGTTGAGAGATTGATCGCAGTGGTCGTTTTTCCAACCCCGCCTTTCTGATTTGCAACAGCGATGACTTTTCCCACGAGAAAGCTCCTAGGTCAAGGTTATGTTCCACGTGGAACAGTAACTGAGGAGAATTCACTACGATAGGCAAATACTGAAATAGTTCTGGACCCATGAGCATGTGGCAGGTCAAACGTATAGTCACTCTCGAAACTCCAGTCGATAGGGCAAGTAGTTCTGTCCATCGGTTTCGATGAGTAAGTAAATGCCTTGCTGCATCTTTTCAATAAGTTATGTGTCTTGTGAAACATGAGCGAAGGATTTAGTGCACGAGTGGTAAGGTAATCATATAAAGCTGTGGAAGGATATCTGTTCCTGAATAGTTCAATAGTTCCTTGGAAGATATCAATATTGTTTAATCGTAAGAGGCCCACAATGAAATGAAGAAAAGCTGATTTCTTGTGAGCTGGCTCGATCAATGTCACGCAAAGATCAGGGCGTACTATTTTTAGAGGAATTCCTGGAAAACCAGCCCCTGTTCCAACATCCAGAATATGAGACCCGTGCGCAATATTCACGGCTCTTAGTGCCGCTATCGAATCTATAAAATGCTTGACAATAATGTCCTCATCTTTTGTGATAGCGGTAAGATTGAAGGATTGATTCCAGATCTTAAGTTGTTTCAGATACAGGAGGAATAGTTGAACTTGTGGCGGATCAACTGTGACCTCAATTGCTTTTGAGCCTTCCAGCAGGAGATGCTCCAGTACCTCACGTTGTTCCACGTGGAACACTTACGCTGATACAAAGAGGAGGTCAATAGAAAACATTATTGACGATGATTTTAGGAAAGTTTGATAACGGAACGATGGGTTTGCCGCTTAGATTTGTCGATAGCAACTAACAGCAAAGAAATTGCCGCTGGTGTGACTCCAGAAATACGTGAGGCCTGTCCAACGGTCTCTGGCCTTACGCGATTAAGTTTTTCAATGACTTCACGAGAAAATCCAGAAACTAAATTGTAATCAAACGAACTTGGTATCAATTTTTTCTCAAATTTTTTAAACTTTTCAACTTGCCGCACTTGCCGCTGTATATATCCCTCGTATTTTATTTGAAGCTCAACTTCCTCGGCTATATCATCGCCAACAGGCTGTATGTCAAAAATATTCATAAGCTCATGATAACGAGCTTCCTGCCTTCGAAGTAACTGGGCCATCGATTGGACTGAAAAGCCATTCTCAAGATAGGTGCCTCGCGTCCTGGAGCTAATCTGTTCTGTAAATGGAGGTCTCATGCCCTGTAGATTTGAAATCTCAGATTCGATCAGTTCCCTTTTGCGAAGCAGTTTTTGATACTCGGCTTGGGGGATAAGGCCAACGCCGTATCCGATCTCCATGAGGCGAAGGTCGGCGTTCCCATGGCGAAGCAGCAATCGGTATTCTGCCCTGGAAGTGAACATCCGGTAAGGCTCATAGGCATCTTTGGTGATGAGATCATCGACTAATACGCCGATGTAGGCCTGAGAACGATCCAAAACAAATGGAGGACGTTCTCTGATTTTAAGAACGGCGTTAATTCCTGCTACCAACCCTTGGGCAGCCGCTTCTTCATATCCGGAGGTCCCATTGATCTGACCTGCGTGATAAAGCCCCGTCACCAATTTAGTTTCAAGCGTTCGGTATAGTTGTCGAGGAGGAAAATAGTCGTACTCTATTGCATACCCAGGCTTAAGTATTTTCGCGTGCTCTAAGCCGGGGATAGTTTTGAGTATGGCGGCTTGAACATCCACGGGGAGGCTTGTTGAGATGCCGTTTGGATAGTACTCGTTAGAGCTTAGACCTTCTGGTTCGATGAAAATCTGGTGTCGCTCCTTGTCGGCAAAGCGAACTACCTTGTCTTCAATAGAGGGACAATAGCGAGGGCCGATGGATTCAATCACACCGCTGTATAGGGGAGATCGATCTAAGTTCTGTCGAATCAGATCGTGTGTTGCCTGCCCAGTATAGGTCAAATGGCAAAGAATCTGGTTCCTAGTAATGGCCCGCGTGCGATAGGAGAATGGCGGAGGCGGTGTATCGCCTGGTTGAGGCACCATCACCGAGAAGTCGATGGTCTCTTTGTCCAAGCGGGGGGGTGTTCCGGTCTTCAGCCGGCCGACCTCGAACCCAAAGTCTCGCATACAATCGGAAAGGTGTTCGGCAGACGCTTCGCCAGCGCGTCCAGCCGGGAAGTGTTGTAAGCCTATATGGATAAGCCCCTTAAGGAAAGTACCTGAAGTTAAAATGACGGCGTTCGCACCGATGGTTTCGCCGGAGCCCGTGACAATTCCGGTTACGCTTCCACCATGTACCAGCAAACGATCGACGACACCCTCGGACATCGAGAGTAGGGGTTCCAGCGAGAGTGTCCTTTGCATCGCATCTCGATACAGCGATTTGTCACACTGGGCTCGCAAAGCTCGCACCGCCGGCCCTTTGCTCGTATTGATAAATCGAAACTGGATACCGGATTGATCGGTATTGCGGCCCATCTCGCCGCCAAGTGCATCGATTTCCTTGACCAGGTGTCCCTTCGCGATCCCACCAATGGCCGGATTGCATGACATTTGGGCGATGCGGGAAAGATCCATCGTCAGGAGTAGAGTCCGGGCGCCCATCCGTGCCGAAGCAAGCGCCGCCTCGCAGCCTGCATGTCCACCTCCTACCACGATCACGTCGAATGTCTGTGCCACGCACTCTCCTTACTTGCCGATACAAAAGTCGGAAAATATTCGTTCCAATACATCGTCCGGCGTAACGCTGCCAATAATCTCTCCCAAGGCATCAGCAGCATCGCGGAGATCAACGGACAGAAGTTCAATCTGCGCGTCCCGCTCGATGGAAGACAAAGTCAGTTTAATGGCCGTGATGGCCTGATCCAATGCCACACGATGACGAACATTCGTGATGACCACACCGTCATTGGATTCAAACGATTCGGTGAGAAAGCGCGAGGTGATGGCCGTTTTGAGTTCTTCAAGACCTTCACCGGTTTTCGTGGAAACGGGGAGGATGCGCTGGCGTAAGCGTTCTTCCAAATCATGACAAAAAGATTGCATGGCAACGGGAGTCAACACGTCGATTTTGTTCAGGACAACGAGATGCTTGGCTTCCAGCAAAGGGAAAACGAATGCAGGCACTCCAGTCTTCTGAACTTCAACCGCATCAACCACCTGGAGAGTTAGGTCCCCTTGCGCTTGTGCGTCCTTGGATCGCTTGATTCCCTCCTGCTCAACCACATCGACCGTCTCGCGTAGACCCGCGGTATCCACCAATGTGATAGGGAGTCCGTTCCAAATAACTGCTTCTTCAATCAGGTCTCGCGTCGTTCCAGGGACATCGGTAACAATCGCACGGTTGTCACGAATGAGGCTATTGAGCAAACTTGATTTCCCAACATTCGGAGGGCCTGCGAGTACCACTCGTATCCCATCTCGCAAAGCTCGACCGGTCTGGGCGGTGTCCAGGACCTGTTGTATTTGATTCGCAATCGCTTCAAGGCTGGTTCTGATCTCGCCTCGAGTGACAAAAGAGATGTCCTCATCCGAAAAATCAATTCCGGCTTCGATCCGTGCCAGCAGCGATAAGAGGGCGGTCCGTAGTTCCTGCACATACCGTCCTAAATCCCCCCGGAGTTGTCGGTGGGCAATGGCAAGGGCGAATTCCGATTTTGCCTTGATGGTATCTAAGACAGCCTCAGCCTGGGACAGATCCAACCGCCCATTCAAGAACGCGCGTTTCGTGAACTCACCAGGCTGGGCTAATCGAGCGCCAGCTGCGATGCAGGATTCACAGACTCGGCGGAGGACGGTCGTACTTCCATGACAATGGAATTCCACCACATCCTCCGCGGTAAACGAGCGGGGCCCTTTCATGTAGACCACCAGGCCTTCATCAATGATGTGTTCCCGGGTCATCGCCTGACTTACGCCGCCGGCTGGCTCAGGATGAGGAAACGAGACGATATCGGCAAGATGGAGCGTATGTGTGGGGAGGGCACCGAGGGATTCGCTTGTGCGAAGTCTTGCAACTTTGGAAGCGATGTCCGCTGCGTTCGGGCCGCTGATGCGGATGATCCCAATGCCTCCCTCACCCACCGGGGTTGCAATGGCGCAAATTGTGTCATCAGGCGATCCGTCGATAGGCACGATCCACCATAGGTGTGACGCTTAATCGCATCAGGCCGGATCAAGGAGCTTCATTTTAGTTTGCTCGGCTCATCCGTACTCGGAGCCACTGATCGGTTTTTAAAGAAGAACCGGTCTGTGACGAACTGCTGAGCGATGGACAACACATTGTTGGTCAGCCAGTACAAAACTAAGCCGGCAGGAAAGTTAATGAACAGGAACGTCATGACGACGGGCAGCATCAACATCATCTTCGCCTGGGCGGGATCCATCGTAGTGGGCTGAATCTTCTGCATCACCATCATGCTGATCCCCATGATAATGGGCAGAATGTAATAGGGATCCTGAACGGACAGGTCGGTGATCCAGAGACCCAAAGGAGCTTGGCGAAGGTCGATCGTCATGTAGAGGATATTGAACAGGGACACGAACACCGGCATTTGAAGGACCATCGGCAGACAGCCCCCCACAGGATTCACCTTATGATCGCGATACAGCTTGATCAGCTCCCTATTCAAGCGGTCACGATCATCCTTGAATTTCTCTTGGAGTGCAGCCACTTTAGGTTGGATAGTCTGCATCTGCTTCATCGATGAGTAGCTCTTGTACTGCAAAGGAACGAATAACAGTTTGATCGCAACGGTCAATAGGATGATGGTGACACCGTAATTGTGGGTGTACTCGTTGATGGAACGAAGTACGGAGAAGATCGGTTTGGCGACAGCCCTCACCATGTCCCAGCTGCCGAATAGAAACCATCCGAAATCAATCGTATCTTCAAGGCGGATATGTAGGTTTTGAAGTGTGTCGAATTCCTTCGGCCCCGCAAATAATTGTAATGCGAGCGGGGCGCCGGATGGATCGATACCCATGCGAACGCCGGTGGAGACCAGTTTTTCACCCTGCTTCTTCGGCCAAGCGGAGGTACTTCCCTTCGGAATAAGCGCCGACATGAAGTACTTGTCCTGCAGGGCAGTCCATGCCACTGCGCCTTTGCGTTCGGTGTCGGATTCCGGGGCGTCGGTGTCCAGCTTGTCGTCAATCAATGACACTGTTCCAACAGAACCGATGAATCCCTCACCCCACTCCACCACGCCGAAATTGGTGCCCAATTCCACTTTCAAAGGCCCTGTCAGTCCTTTGGTTGTTAAGCTGATGTCCACAAGATAGCTGTCGGCATGAAAGGTGAACTGCTTCTCAAGGTGTATGTCGGAACCAGGGTTGCCGTAGTGGAATGTGATGTGGCCGATTGGGTGTTCTCGGTCTAAAGTCGTAAAATCCTGCTCTACCTTGTAAACACTCTCCCTCAATTCCTTGGCAAGTGTCGCATCGTCCGTTGTGACAGTGAGGGGGTCGGCAAATTTCCCTCCTTGTCGAACGAGCTGGACAAAAGATTTCCCATCAGAGCTGCTGCGATAGCGTTTAAGCTCCCAGCTTGTCAGCACGGCTCCTCTGGACGTGAACTTGGCACGATAAAGTTCGGTCTCTACCTCAACCGATGCCGCGGCGACGGACTCCATGCGAGCGGGTGGCACCTTGGGATTATCAGTACGGGGCGTCCCAGGTGACTCCGGGGTTTTCCCAGCCGCTGGAATTGCCGGCTGGCCTCCGGAACCGGCACCTGGAGCAGAGACTGCTTCATCAGGGACTGATCCTGCAGAATCTGAGACGGTTGGAGGCGGTAGCAGGCCCAATCCTCTGAGCGCATACTCATATCCAAAGACAATCGCAGCTGAGAGTATTAAAAAGACAACGAGGCGCTTTTCCATGTGGAGAATATACTTTCGTTAATGAAATGAGGCTTGTATCACTACCTGACTGGATCTTCCCCTCCGGGATGGAAAGGGTGACATTTCAACAGTCGGACACAGGCCAGCCAGAATCCATGCCATGCGCCGTACTTGGCGATAGCGTCCGACGCATAACGTGAACATGACGGATAAAATCGACAAGTCGGCCCATACATGGGTGAGATCACCAGGCGGTATCCTTGTAGCAACCATAGGAAAACTCGTTTCATGACAATCTCAATCAGGGCGAAGAAGGCGCATGCGTGCGAGTGCTGTCTTCCAGGCTTGGAGTAAATCCGTCCGTGACGACAAGAGAACATCCCTTTTGGGGAAGACAAGGATTCCACTCCCGGAAACCAATTCCGAATAAGAATCTCTCACCAACTCGCTGAACACACGCTTCGCGCGATTGCGTCTGACGGCATTCCCAAATCGTCTGCCAACGACAATTCCAACCCGACTCGGCGTATAGGCCATCTTGCAGGTCAGCAGGTTGAAAAGCGCCGTCGAAATTCGTCGTCCATGATCCTTGACGGCTTGGATATCTCGGTGACTCCTCAAAAAAATATCATCACGCTTGTATGTCTTGGGTATTACCGGACAAGGGGGTGTGCTTTTGTCGTGTCCCATCCGCTCATGACCCCTGGGAAGACTGTAACTGGTAGGTGGGCGTCCGCTCTACAAGAACGCAAGAGATTGGGGAGCGACACGAAGAACACCTGTGTGATCCGAGACGATGGGCCTAGACAGTCAACCGAGCGCGTCCTTTCGCGCGTCGACGGGCCAGAACCTTACGGCCGTTTTTTGTGCTCATGCGCTTTCGAAACCCATGTTCACGCTTTTTCTTTAAGTTGGACGGCTGTTGAAATGTAAACGACATGGTTCCCCTTTCCTTCCAAACCGCAACGAATCATGATCAAATGAACGGTGGATTATAGGGGAGGCAAAATGGTCTGTCAATTTCATGGACGTATGGCTCGTGATAGATAGTGAGGACCCCATAATTGTTCTGTCGATCTCTTTATGCTGAGGCGGTTTTGCGTGCACCCACCAGAATGCCACAAGATCAAATGAGCCGGGACGATTCTATCAATGATAAGTGTATGAAATCGTAAGAATCGTGATTCACGAACAATGGTCATCAGTGGCACCGGGCTTGCTCGTTCTTTTAGGTGTGTTAGTATGCCAAAAATCAGAAGTCTGATACGCTGGCCGAATCTACCAAATATCTGACTCATCAAGGAAGACTTGGGAAAGACTGAACTTTCAGAAGCGAATCCATCAAGGAGGACCAATAGCATGGCGAGAAGAGTAGCCCTTGTATCGATAGCCCTCACCCTATCGCTGACGGCGGGGTGTGCGGACCCACCCACCCAGCAGGTCCAAGAGGCAGAAAAGGCACTGAAAGAAGCACAGGAGAGCGGGGCGGCCACGTATTCTGCGGAAGAATACGCCAAGCTTGAGGGGACACTGGCGGCCATGAGGAAAGAAGTCTCCGATCAAGAAGGAAAATTCGGACTGTTTCGGGACTACGGCAAAGCGCAACAGCTCTCTGCTTCAGCCAAGGCAGAAAGTGACCGCATAAAAGCCGCGTCAGTTCAAAAAAAGGAAGAGGCCAAAGCAGCGGCTTTGCAGGCCCAACAGGTCGCAGAAGAGGCAGTAAGAGCGACCCAAGATCTCGTCGCCAAGGCACCGGTCGGGAAGGATCGGGCCGCGGTGGAAGCGATCAGGAACGATGTTGAAGGTCTGAAGTCCTTGCTCAAACAGGTTCAGGCATCCATCGACAAGGAAGATTTTCCGGCCGCACAAACTCAGGCCAAGGCCATTCATGATATGAGCCAAGGTGTTTCAACCGAAATACAAAACGCCCTTGCCAAGGTAGGGAAAGGAAAACCAGGACGGAGAAAATAATCACCGTATGGGGGGTAATCAGACATATCGAACACTGACCGCACTGCTCTGTATGGCCGGCTTGGTCGGTTGCGTGCAAGCTGTTCCTCCGGATCTGGTTGCCGCCGTTGAAGCCATCGACCGCGATCTCATCGCCCTGCGTGCTCCCGAAACCGCTCCTGAAGAATATAGCCAGTTCGTTCGACAATGGGCGCTGCTAAAAGCCCGCGCTCAACTAGACGATGACGTGATTCGTTGGCCCTGGGAATCAAGCGAGATCGAGAGTGATCTCCGCTGGCTCTACATGATGGGCGAGCGTACGGTGTCGGAACTCCACGATCGGCAGATCTCCCAACAGCGTGTCATGCAAGCGAAGGTGACGCGCTTGGAGGACCAGCTTCGCACCGTCGCAGCCAAGGTTGAGGCGATTGATGGGCGTATTCTGCTCGGAGAAAAAGGCGTTCAGACGGATCTGCTTGTCAAGCAAGCGCGATCGTTTCTTGAACAAAAGGACTACCCGCGAGCCAGGCAGGCCGCGGAGAAAGCCGATCACGCTCTCAAAGCGCAAGCGTCCTTACTCAGTCAAGAATTAGGGCGTTATGCTGATGAAAGTCGAATTATCTACTGGCAGACTTTGGCCAAACAGACGATTGATTGGTCGCGCACGCATCAGGCGACGGCCATCGTGGTAAGCAAGGCCGAGCGAGAGCTGAGCGTCTACAAGGGTGGTCGGAAGGTATTGTCCTACCCTGTTCGCTTAGGGTTCAACGGCATGCTCGAGAAACAGTTTCAGGGGGACGGGGCGACTCCGGAAGGGCGGTATCGTGTGACCGACAGACGGGGGCCCGGCCAGACGCAGTTCTACCGAGCATTGGCGCTAGACTACCCCAATGGCGAAGATCGACGGCGTTTCCAGCTTGCAAAGCGGTCGGGGAAAATTTCCCCGTTCAAAAACATTGGCGGTCAGATCGAAATTCATGGTGCAGACAATGAACGGCTGGCGCAGACTCTCGGGTGCGTGATGCTCGATAACTCCAATATGACGGTTCTCTATGAGAGCGTCCCCGTCGGCACACCGGTCACCATCGTCGGTGCGTTGAGCAAGCAAAATGCAGTCGCATCGGCATTGGCGCAACTCGACCATGGCAAAGAAGAAATCTGAGCGTAGACCAATGGGGCGAATCCTTCTTGCCGCGGTTGCGGTCGTTCTCGTCACCATTCTGGCGATGAATGCTCCGACGACGACCGCTCCCACATCCGGTACGAGTCATGAGATTCAGCCAGCACAAGCTGAAGATAAAGCCTCCCTTCGTGCGCTACAGGCCAGATATAAGGCGCTTTCCAAACAGCTGGCCCAACTCACACCCACCCAACCTTATATTCTAGTGGATACAGCCCGAAACAGACTCTACGTGAAGCGTCAGGATGAAATCGTGCTTGATGCTATTGCATCGACTGGGAGCGGGACGATCCTTGATAAGCCCGGTGAAGGCAATAATCAATGGGTGTTTGACACGCCACGAGGGGAGTTTCTCGTCAAATCCAAATTGACCAATCCCACATGGATCAAGCCGGATTGGGCATTCGTCGAAGAGGGGCTTGCCGTTCCACAAAATGCTGCGGACCGTGCCGAACAGGGAGTACTCGGTGACTATGCACTCGGGTTCGGCAAAGGGTACTTCATCCATGGGACGCTCTATACCAGGCTGTTGGGAAAGAACGTGACGCATGGGTGTATTCGGCTCAACGACAACGATCTGAAAGGTGTCTACAAACTCGCTCGAGTGGGGACACCGATCATGATCTTTTAAGACACTGAGAACGCGCAGACATTACCGATGAACCTCTGCGCCATTCTTCTCCTGCTCATATTTGCCGCACCGGGGTGGGGAAAGGAGCCCGAAGCCTTTCCCGATCTGAATCCCAACAACCTGCATGAACTCAAGGAAGCGACACGGGTTCTCGAAGAAGAACTCAAACTAGCGGCCCGTCCGCAGACGTATCTCCTCATCGATCTGGGTGCGAACACGATTCTCATTAAAGGTCGCGGAATCAGTCTTCACCAAATCCCCATCGTGACATGGTCGGCAGGACCGCAAGAGGCTCTAAAAGGGGTTCATCGATTAATGGCACGGCCGTCCGTCGTCCGGAGAAAGATCGAGCCAGGTGGGGGTGTCGAGCAGGAGCCAATTTCTGTCGCGGACATGCCGACCGACTATATGCTGTCATTCACGCCATCCCTGAACGTGACCGTGATTCCCTCCGTTGCAAACAACGGCCTTCTTCGGGGCGCAGTCTTGCTGGGAAAAGTCGGATGGCACAAAGTAGAGGATTGGGTCGTTCGCCTCTTTACGGAGCAACCTGCGGAGCCGTCGGCCCATCTGCGGCTGACTCTCACAGCGGACCATGCCCAATCGTTGGCATGGTCTCTTGTCGATGGAATGGCGATTGTCATTCGTCGGTCATCAGATAAATAGGAAGGCACAGTATCTTGTTCGTGTTGCCTTTTGTTTGACTACTCAATAAGATACGAAACACAAGCCATCACGATCTCAGCAACATCTCGTTGAGTCAGGAGGTCGATTCCTATGCCCCCAAGTGACAAACTATCGCCTCTGTTCCGCGCAACCGCCCAACCCGTCGTTGACGCATTGAATCGTAATCAGGTGATCGAAAGGCTCTGGTCAAAAGATCATCGGCTCTGGAAACCAGACCCTAAGGAAATTACTGACCGGTTAGGGTGGTTGACTGTACAGGAACAGATACGAGAGCAGCTCGGTCAACTGCAGCGCTGCGTCTCGGCTGCGAAGGAGCTCAAGATCAAAGATGTGGTACTGCTGGGGATGGGAGGGAGTAGCCTCGGGCCTGAGGTCTTTCGTACAACGTTTCAACCTCAGAAAGGAGCCCCGCGGCTCTGGGTTCTTGATTCAACGATTCCAGGGTGGGTACGCCAAGTTGCCAAGGCTATCTCGCCGGCCAGGACCCTCTTTCTTGTGGCGAGTAAGTCCGGGGGAACCATTGAGGTCATGTCGCTCTTCGCACACTTTTGGAAGCTGGTGACGAACGCGAAGGGGAATCAGGGAGCAAAGCAGTTTGTCGCAATCACTGACCCAGGTACCGGTCTGGAAAAGATGGCGAAAGACTATGGATTTGGTGAGATTTTCTCCAACCCGGCTGATATCGGCGGGCGGTATTCCGTCCTATCACTCTTCGGGCTGGTTCCAGCAGCATTCCTTGGGGTGAATATTTCTAGACTCCTCGATCGTGCTGCCGGCATGGCAGAACGATGCAGGTTAGAGCAAGACGTGCAGGCCAATCCCGGCGCCTATCTGGGGGCAGTGATGGGCAGTCTCGCCAAGACGGGTCGTGACAAGGTGACGGTCATCGCTTCACCGTCACTCACCACGTTCGGACTCTGGGTCGAGCAGCTACTTGCAGAAAGTACCGGCAAGGAAGGGACCGGCCTCATTCCCATCGCGCAGGAACCGGTCCTGAAACCGAATGCGTATGGAGCCGATCGATTCTTCGTCTATCTCAAATTGAAGGGAGAGAAGAACGCAGCGCTCGATCAAGCCGTACAGGCATTGGTGAAAGCGAAACAACCGGTGCTTCAGTTCAACCTCCGTGATCACTATGATCTGGGAGCTGAGTTTTTCCGATGGGAGTTTGCCACCGCCGTGGCTGGCCATGTGCTTGGTATTCACCCGTTCGACCAGCCGAACGTCCAGGAAAGCAAAGACAACACGAGTCGAGTGCTCGACACCTTTCAATCAACAGGGCGTCTACCGACTCAATCAAATCACCAGCCGAAAGAAGTAGCGAACGCGTTGTCTGGGCTCCTTCAACCGGGGAGCTATCTGTCGGTGCTTGGGTACACGACTCCCACGCGTCCTCTCGAAGCAGCCGTCGGTCGGCTCCGCCGCGCACTCATGTCCAAATACCGCGTGGCCACGACTTTTGGCTACGGACCGCGCTATCTCCACTCAACAGGACAACTCCATAAGGGAGGACCGAATACCGGGGTGTTCTTGGAATTAGTGGATCACATGGCTCCCGATCTGCCTATTCCTGGTAGGCCGTTTTCATTTGGAACGTTGGCGAATGCCCAGGCGAGCGGTGATCTCGAGTCACTCCGTACACACCATCGGCAGGCCATACGGGTTCAATTGGGGAGAAACCCTGTGGCTGTCGTCAATGCCATCGCAGCAGTCGTGACGGGGACTGCTGCGCCTAGCCGGCGCACGGGATCAAAGAAACTTCGCCGGAAGGCGCGTCGTTGATATGCCTGCGATTCCGGACATCCGCATTGCGGGCTCTGTTCAGGATTGGGCACACCAGGCTGCAGGATTCATTGCGGCCGTCAGCGAACGGGCGATTCTGACCAATGGTCGATTCATCATTGCTCTCTCCGGCGGATCGACACCCAAGACGCTCTATCAAGTTCTGGCATCGTCCGAGTGGCGCACGCGGTTCGATTGGACGAAGGTCTATTTCCTATTCGGCGATGAACGCTGCGTCCCTCCAGACCATCAGGACAGTAATTTCAACATGGCGCAGGCCTCGCTTTTCCACCCGTTGGCTATTCCGCCAAATCACATATTCAGGATGAGGGGCGAGGGCGACGATCCCTCAGTAATCGCCCAAGAGTACGAGCAGACCATCCGTCAATTGACCAAGTCTCAGCCGCAGACAGTCCCACGGATAGACCTTGTTCTGCTGGGCATCGGAGACGACGGGCATACGGCGTCGCTCTTTCCTGGAACCTTAGCCTTACAGGAAACAAAGAAGGTCGTGACCGTCGGGCAAGCCCCCACGGGCATTCGATCCCGTCTGACGCTGACCCTAGGTGTGTTGAATCGGGCTGCTGTGGTACTGTTCCTCGTGACCGGCAAGGGAAAGGCCGACATGGTCCGTCGGATTCTCGAACCGACATCAGAAGCGGATCGTTCTCTGCCGGCCGCTCGGATCATCCCCGAATCTGGCCAGCTGGTCTGGATGCTGGACCAGGCGTCTGCAGAAGGGCTGACAGGGCGACGGCCACAGCAAGGAGAGGCATGATTCTCGCGGGGGATATTGGCGGAACAAAAACCAACCTGGCGCTCTATGATTGGACGAACAAGCGTGTGGACCCCATTCGCCTGGAGAGTTTTCACAGTGCCGACTACACCTCGCTGGAGGATATCCTGTCGGAATTCCTGAGCCCGCCGGCACCACCGGCGGCAGTGGGCTCGGACCAATCCGATGTCAGCGAGAAACAAGGACCACAGACCACTTCAGAGACGAGGGTAACAGCAGCGTGCTTCGGCATTGCGGGACCGGTCATCGACAACCATTGCGAGACGACCAACCTCCCCTGGGTCGTGGATGGACTCACGATCGCGGATCGTTTTGCAGTTTCCCGCGTGCAGTTGCTCAATGACTTGGAAGCCACGGCGTACGGCATTCTGTGGCTGCGTCCTGATGAATTGGAAGTATTAAATGCCGGGAACCCGCCTAAAAAGCGACAAGCGGTTGCCCTGATTGCGGCTGGGACAGGATTGGGCGAGGCCATTCTGTTCTGGGACGGCAAATCATATCGCCCAATGCCGTCCGAAGGAGGGCATGCGGATTTCGGGCCGAACAATGATCAGGAAATCGAGCTCCTTCGGTATCTGCGGAGCCAATATCTCCATGTGAGCTATGAGCGTATTTTGTCCGGGCCGGGGCTCCACGCGATTTATGAGTTCCTCCGCGATACCAGGAAGAATGAGCCGACATGGCTCATGGAAAAAATAAAGGCCGGCAATCCGGCGGCAGAAATCGCCCAGGCCGGTCTCCAAGGCCAAGCGGAAATCGCCAAGCAGGCGATAGAACTCTTTGCATCAATTTATGGGGCGGAAGCCGGGAACCTTGCGTTGAAGGCACTTTCGCTCGACGGGGTGTATGTGGGGGGTGGGATTGCGCCGAAACTCATTACGAAACTCAAAGACGGGACCTTTATGAAAGGATTCCTGAACAAAGGCCGTTATAAAAAATTGCTCAGTAAGATGCCGGTCAAAGTAATCATGAATCAGCAAACGGCTTTGCTGGGTGCAGCGTCCGTAGCCAGTGCCCTGTCGCTCAAGCCAGCATCATGATCTCAGACGACCTCGACCAACTCAAAAAATCGGCTGCAACCGAGGCGGTGCAATTCATCCGCAACGGGATGGTGGTTGGACTCGGAACCGGCTCCACGGCCAAACATATGATCCGAGCCTTGGGGGAGAAGGTTCGGGCCGGTATGAACCTGAGAGGGGTTCCGACGTCTCAAGAAACGGCGGCGCTTGCCAAACAAGCCGGTATTCCCCTCCTCGAAGCGGACAACCGATGGGAGATTGACGTTGCCATCGACGGGGCCGATCAGGTCGATCCACAGTTCAATCTCATCAAGGGTGGAGGCGGCGCTCTCTTAAAAGAAAAAATCGTGGCCTCCTCAGCCAAACAATTCATCGTGGTCGTGGACCACACCAAACAAGTCCAAATCCTGGGTGGGTCGTTTCCCTTGCCCATCGAAGTCATTCCCTTCGGATGGGGAAGTACCGCAAGGGAGATTGAATCGCTCACTAAGAGCCCTGCTGTCTTGCGCGAGCGGAACGGTGGTCCCTTTCTCACCGAAGCCGGCCACTTCATTATCGATGTCCATCTCGATCGGATCAGCCAGCCAGGCGAACTCGAGACGGCGCTCAATCTGATCCCTGGCGTCGTCGAAACAGGCCTTTTTGTCGGCCGGACGGATGTGTTGATCGTCGGTACACCCCAAGGTGTTCGTACGGTGCATGCGCCTGGGAAGTAGCCTGAGGATCAGCAGACGCAACCTTCTCCTGATTTTCCGTCGATACACTCGCTTCCTTCCGGCCATCCCGATAGCGTATACATTTCTTCCAGCAGCAATCGCCCGTGCCAGGACAAGGACCGGACTCAAAGGTGAACACATCATGCCTGACGAGACTCTCACGATCGATCCCTATCGACTGCCACGCCATGTGATTCCGACGCGATACGAGCTACGGCTCGAACCGGATCTCACAACCGCCGTGTTTGCCGGCCATGTGACGATCAGCCTTACGGTGCGGCAGATGACACAAACGATTGTCTTGAATGCTGTCGATCTCGTGATCGAGACCGCGCATCTGGCTGGACAGGATGGACATCGAATTGATGCGACCACGGAATTGGACCATTCGCTCCAACGGGCGATGATCTCGACTGGGAGGCCAATTTCACAAGGTGCCTGGAAGCTCCATCTCTCGTTTCAAGGAAAGCTGAATGATCAGCTCCGTGGATTTTATCGGAGTACATACAAAGATCAGTCAGGAACAGTGCAGACGTTGGCCGCCACGCAGTTCGAGGCGACCGATGCCCGCCGAGCCTTTCCCTGTTGGGATGAGCCTGATTTCAAAGCCGTCTTTGCCGCGACCTTGGTCGTCGACCCACAGCTCATGGCTGTGTCGAATACCACGGTCCTTTCCGAGTCAACGGAGAACAACAAGAAGGTAATCCGATTTGCCGAAAGCATTACCATGTCGACGTATCTTGTCGCGTTCATCGTGGGACGGCTTGAAGCGACGGAGCCTGTTTATGTTGGGAAGACACCGATTCGCCTCTGGACGATTCCAGGCAAACAGCCGCTCACCCCATTCGGGCAGGATATCGCCGCAGCCTCGCTCAAGTTTTTTGAAGACTACTACGGTATCCCTTACCCCGGAGATAAGCTGGATCTTCTCGCAATCCCTGATTTTGCATCAGGGGCGATGGAAAACCTCGGCGCGATTACGTTTCGGGAAACGGCGTTGCTCGTGGATCAACGTACGGGAACGCATGCGGAGCGAGAACGTATCGCCGATGTGGTGGCCCATGAAAACGCTCATATGTGGTTCGGTGATCTCGTCACCATGTCGTGGTGGAACGGACTCTGGCTGAACGAAGCCTTCGCAACCTTCATGGAAATGTTGGCCGTTGATGCTTGGAAATCGGAATGGAAACGGTGGGAGAGCTTCAGCGTTGCACGAGCCGCCGCCTTCTCAGTCGACGGGCTGATGAGTACGAGACCGATCGAGTACCCGGTGCGCGCCCCTAAGGATGCCGATGCGATGTTCGACATCCTGACGTATGAAAAAGGGGCCTCGGTCCTTCGGATGCTCGAACAGCATATTGGGCCGACCATCTTCCGTGATGGGGTGAGACAGTATCTCCGAACCCATGCCTATGGCAATGCCGATACGAAGGATCTGTGGACGTCGTTGGGGGCAGTGGCTCATCAACCGGTTCCCGAGCTGATGGACGGGTGGATCTTTCAGCCGGGTTTCCCGTTAGTGACGGTGGAACTACAGGGAAGTCAACTGAGGCTTCGGCAACAACGATTCACCTATCTGTCGCAGGAGTCGACCACGCAACAACTCTGGCAGATCCCGATTCAGATTCGTTTCACTGTCAGAGGTCGTACGGAACATCACAAACTGCTATTAACGGAACGGGAAACAAGTATCGACCTTCCGGCCGGCGTCACCTCGCTTTTTGTCAACGAAGGGGGACATGGATTTTATCGCGTCCGCCACCAAGGGGTGCTCCTGCAGCAACTCCTTGATCAAGGCCTTGAGCGCCTGGCAGCCATTGAACGATTTGCCCTCGTCAGTGACGCCTGGGCCACTACCATTGCCGGGGTGACACCACTGCCGGAGTACCTCCGGCTCACTACCCATTTCAAAAGTGAACGAGACAGGAATGTCTGGGCGGTGCTGCTGGAGTCCTTCTCTTTCCTGAACCGGATCATTTCAACTGAGGATCGTGCGGCGCTCGAGACATTTGTCTGTACTCGAGTAACGCCAGCAGTCACGGAATTGGGTTGGGATCCCAAGCCTGGAGAATCAGATATCACGAAACAATTGCGCGGAGACCTGCTCGGCGCTCTCGGGAAGCTCGGCAATGATCGAAACACTCAACAACAGGCTGTGGAACGCTATCGGCAATACCGGACCGATCCGACAACCGTAGACGCGAACGTCGTTCCCGCCCTGGTTAGTATCCTGGCGCATACGGGAGACGAAACACGGTATGAAGAGTTCTCCGAACGCTATCGGACTGCCTCGACTCCACAAGAAGAGCGACGCTATCTGTTTTCGTTAGCTGCCTTCTCTCATACAGAATTGCTCGATCGTACGTTGGCTCGGACGATCAACGGTGAAATTCGTACGCAGGATGCGCCATTCATCGTGGGAGGCCTCCTGACGAACGTCTATGGTCGTGAACAGGCTTGGAAGTTTGTGAAGGCCAATTGGGATCAGATGGACCGACTTTTTCCAAAACAGGGCCTCAGGCGCATGTGCGGAGGCATCGTCGGACTTGCGATTCCTGAACTTGAACAAGACGTGCAGAGGTTCTTTCACGCCCGCAAAATCGATTTGGGTGGAAAAACTTTGGATCAGTATTTAGAACAACTTCGCGTGGCCGTCTCCTTCCGTGGGCGGGAGGGGGCGACACTGCGGGCATATCTCCTGCGCCCACCATCAGGAGGCTGATCATGATCAAGCATATCGCCTGTATCATGTATCTCGTGATGGATGTGGCGTGGGCTAGGAATCCGCCCGAGTAATGCGCCGTTGTTGACCGGACAATCAGAATGGGATGTGATTTCCCTACCGCATGGCCGACAACTTTCAGATCCGGGGATATCGATCAATTGGTGCCGGTCCCTACCGGATATTCGAAAAATTTTCTGCTGGGCCTAAGGCAGGTCGACGCCGAGTAAGGTTTGATCTGCAGTGCTCACAACGCCAGGAAATCCGCCAGATGGAGAAAATAACGCTCTCAAAACTGGTCGACGTCTCGCCTGTCCCGCGCTCCACTGCCGCATCTCACAGAGACTGCTGAGCGGAGCCCTGCTTCTCGCTGCCGCGCCGGCCGAGCGAGTGCGGCTCGGCGTTCGTCGTCGGCGTTTGGCTCCGGCGCTTGTAAGACGTATCCTGGCAGCAACGTCAATGAGAGGGTCCCTCATGACGAATCGGGGGCTCCTGGCATACGTATTAAATCGCTACGCATATGCCCTTGATTGTCGAACACATCATGGCTCGCTACAATCAAAAGAAATGTTGAGGGGGAAGTCCGATGTCCGATCTTCGCTGCCCGACGTGCGGGGCGAGCAAAATCAGGCTCGCGCATCGAAAATCTTTTCCCGATATTCTTCTGGGCGGGTTCACTATATATCCGTTCCATTGCCAGCTCTGCGCCGATCGCTTTCGCATCTTCCTCGGGCGCCGCACGCCCAATCCTCGTCGCAGTTTCGATCGAGTGGAGGTGTCGTTTCCCGTCTGGTTTCGCCCGACCAGGACCCCGGGCTCTCCTCGGGCCGGACAGCAAGGTGTGATCGATAATCTTTCGATTCGTGGGTGTCGGATCCGAACCGCTGCTCCGGTCATCATCGGCTCAAGCCTGGAACTCGAATTTGAGTATTCCAACGATTCGCCGCCGATCACGATTGAGGAGGCTGTGGTTCGCTCTTCAGGTGGGAAGGGAACGGTCGGTTTGCGATTCACCCGCCTCCATCGAGGAGAGGAGAGGCGGATCCGGCGCATCATCGACGTATGGTTGCCCGAACTCTTGCTCACCGCCTAGCGGAATGCCGCACATAATCCTGTGGACGATGCCAACCACGTGCTGAGACGGAATATGCGGACTGTTGCACGATTATTCTTGCCGGAGCACTGCCAACGGCGGCTGTCCAAGTAGCCGATACGTGCTGAGAAACCCAACGAGGAGCGTGAGCGTGATTGTTGCAGTCATGCCCATGGCAAGTACGGTTGGTTGAAGGCTCCAGGAAAGATCGAACACGGTTTCCAGGACCGCCCACGAGAGAGCACTCGCCAGTCCCGTGCCCAATAGCCCGCCCAAGACACCCAATAGAGCATATTCAACGGCAAACGACCAGGCAATCACCGTTCTGGTTGCTCCCAAGGCCTTGAGAATCACCGACTCATACAAGCGTCGATAGCGAGTCGCCGCCAATGCCGCCGCCATCACGAAGCAACCGGACAGGACACAGAACAGCGCCACAGCGCGAATGGCCAATGAGAGGCGATCGAGCACCCGTGCGAAACTGTCGAGCATGTCCCCCATGTTGATCGCCGTCACATTCGGAAAGGCTGCCACGACCGCCTGCTGTACGACGACTTCTTCAGCTGGAGAGACCCGAACGGTCGCCACATACGTATGTGGCGCACCATCGAGGGATCCGGGGGAAAAGATCATGTAGAAATTCGTCGAGAAGTTTCCCCATTCCACCTTGCGAATGCTCCCGATCTCTCCCGCCACGGGAACTCCTTGAATGTCTACTTCCATCGTATCTCCGACGGTGAGGCCGAGATATGCGGCAGCCTCCTCCTCGATGGAAATCAGCGGTTTGGGGAAGGTCTGACCGGGTTTCCACCATTCGCCGGCGACAACCCGGTTATCTTTGGGAAGCTCCTGCAGGAACGTCAAGACATATTCTCGCGTAAGGTACCACCTTTTCCGCTGCTCCTTTTTGGCCTCGGACTTCTCCTTCTGCTCTTCAGCCTCGGATGACGCTTCGAGCTTGATAGGGTGACCGTTGATCGCGGCGAGCCGTGATCGAACCAGGGGCGTCAGATGAGGAGCCGGGTCGTTGGTCTGCCGATGCATCAGACGAACAAACTCTTCGGTTTGATCGGGCTGAATATCGATGAAGAAAAAGGTGGGGGCATCGGTGGGCCGATTCTCGCCGACCTGCGCGAGGAGCGACCGTTCGACCAGTGACACGGTCGTGACGACCATCACTCCGATCCCGATGGCAATGGTGATGCTGACCGCTTGGCTGCCGGGTCTCAGCACATTGCCGAGTGCTTGGCGAATAATGAGCGGGTCAGGCCTGGGCCATCTTGTGAGGGTACGGAGCAGGACGCGAGCTGCAAGCCCCACTAGCAACACCGCGCCGGTAAAGGCCGCGATGAAGAGCGCTCCCACCTTCCACGAGCCAGCTTGCCACGTTGACAAAAGCGCCAGGCCCAGTCCGATCCCGATTGCCGTGATGGCTTTCGCCCGGTCACCCGCTCGCCAAGTCTTCCACCATCGGCGCGTGTCCTGACTTGTCGTTGAAGCCATGGGGACGATCTCGCGCCGAAAAATTCTCGCCGGCTTCACGTCACGAATAGTCAACAGCGGCCACAAGGTGAACAGCAGTGTGGACAACAGGCCCAAGGCCAACCCCTTCACCAAAGGCCCAAGCGAAATGCTTATCCCCCCCCCGGCCAATCCCAGTTGATCCAAGAGATCCGAGGCCATCAAGGCGGCAATGATCCATGGCAGCCCTTGCTGGAGCAAGACGCCGATGGCCAGACCGATCAGACTGCCGGCGAGACCGAGCATCATGGCCTGCAGGGCATAGGTACGGATGATCGTCGGAGAATCAGCCCCGATCGTCTTGAGGATGGCAATGGTCGGCAGCTTTTCTCGTACGAAGGCATGCACGGAGGTTGCGACCCCTAATCCGCCGATGAACAACGCGGTCAAGCCGATCAGGCCGAGATAACGGGTCAGCTGGTCTAAGAATTGTTTCAGCTGCGGTTGGGCGTCCTTGTACCCCGACACGCGGGCAGACTCCGATTCCAGGCGGCCCCGTAGTTCATACAGCAGCGGATCAGCGGGAAGGTTGGACAGGATCTTGACCAGATACCGCTCGCGTATGCGACTGCCCGCCTTCACCAGCTCGGAGGCATGGAGACCTTCTCGAGACATCAATACACGGGGGCCGAGGCTGAAGGCGTTGGCCATACGATCCGGTTCGGTTCTGACTATCGCAGCGATCGAGAAGAATTCCTGACCAATCTTCAGACAGTCACCAATCCGGAGCCCCATCTTGATCAAAAGCGACTCCTGGACGACTACTCCAAAAGTGCCCCGGTCGTGACAGCGGCCTGACTGTTGGCCGAGAAACTCGGCCAGGTTGCCATGGGGTTCCAAGCGAACCGTGCCATAAAGCGGATATCCTGGCTCCACCGCCTTCAGCTCCACGAGCTGTGTCGGCTGCCCGCTTGTGGTGGAGTCGGCCCTGGCTACCATCGCAATCAGCTCACGCACATGTGTGAGCGATATTCCGCGTGGGTTCAATGACTCCAAGATCGCCTGGCCTTGAGGACTGATGGGGTGAGACAGCCGGATCTCAAGATCGCCCCCCAGGAGGCTTCGCGCTTCCTTGTTAATGGTCTTCTCCACGTCCGCTCCAAAGAGCGACACCCCGGTCAACGCACCGACGCCAATGGCGATGCAGACTAAGAAATAGACAAAGTGCCGCCAAGCCGAGCGTGTCTCACGCCATGCCATGAGGAGCGTGAAGAGAATCATGAGCGGAATCTTGAGGAGAGCGCAGAGGTTGGATGCCCGGTGCCATAGGGTGGCGTATCGCGAAATGTGCTGTGGGCGATCCCGTCAGTGGATTCTATCAGTGACGGCAGGGTGTCGGATTCCATACGCCCATCGCGAAGGGACAGCACCCGTTGCATCGATGCCGCGAGTGCGCTGTCGTGAGTCACAAGGACCAAGGTGGTTCCGTGATCACGGTGCAATGACAGCAGCAACTCCACGACCTGTGCCCCGGTAGCGCTGTCGAGATTACCCGTCGGCTCATCGGCCAGGAGGATCGGGGGGCGACAGGCAAAGGCCCGTGCGACCGCGACACGTTGCTGTTCTCCTCCCGATAATTGGACCGGATAGTGCCCCATGCGGTCGGATAATCCGACCGAGGCGAGTAACTCTGCCGCCCGATCTCCGGCTCGTTTCTCCCGACTCAATTCCAAGGGAACCGCAACATTCTCAATGGCCGTGAGAGTAGGGATCAGATGAAACGATTGGAAAATGTACCCGATTTTTTCACGCCGAAATTGTGCCATCCGGCTCTCGGTCATGGTCGTGATATCGGTCCCATCCAAAGTAATCGCACCGGACGTCGGTTGGTCGAGCCCTGCCATCAGGCCCAATAGCGTCGACTTCCCGCTTCCGGACGGTCCGATAATAGCCACCGACTGTCGAGCCGGAATGATGAAACTAATGCGATCGAGAATCGTGACGGATTGCCCCGCCGCGACTAAGGCCATCGAAACCTGTTGTACCGAGATCATTCCAACCCTGTATTTCTGCCGGGGAGACGACAATGAAAGTGATAGTATACTGTTCGGGATGTAGGTGCGAGTGATGAGTACGTTATGCCGCTGTGCAGGATTCTTCTCCTAATCGTGTTCGCCATGGTCGCCGTGCCTTGGTACCTTACACCAGCAGGGGCTGCTTCCTCCACGCCGGATACCAGACCGCGTATCGTGGCTTTTGGAGACAGTCTGACGTCGGGATTTGGGGTGCCAACCGAGGCGTCATACCCGGCTCAATTGCAGCGACGGCTCGATGCAATCGGCTACACCTATCGGGTGATCAATGCCGGGGTGAGCGGGGACACGACAGCCGGCGGTCTGCGTCGTGTGCCGTGGATCCTCAGGAACAAACCAGAGGTGGTCATTCTCGAGCTGGGTGCAAACGATGGACTGAGAGGACTCAGCATTGAGCAAACACACCACAACCTTCGCGAGATCATCCACCGGTTGAAAGAGGCCGGCGTGGGGATCGTCTTGGCTGGGATGAAATTGCCCCCGAATTATGGCCGGGACTATCTTGCACGGTTTGAAGGGATCTATCCATCGCTGGCCAACGAATACCGACTTCCGTTGATTCCCTTCTTTCTTGAGGGAGTGGGCGGCTCTGGATCCCTCAATCAGGCTGATGGGATTCACCCGACCGCGCAGGGCTACGCGTTGATCGTGGAACAGGTGCTCACGATACTCAGTCCGCTGCTCAAATTGCCGGTGAGACGGCAGTGAGACAGACCGTGCCACGGAAAACAGACAAATCCTCCCCGTCTCCGAGTAGACGGGGAAAGACTGTCACGGGTTGATCGATCGGGATCTTAGGACTTCTTAAAAAACGTGTCGTAGACGCCGTAGATGAGAACGATGGCGATCAAGACGTAATACAGGCCGGTGATCCCACTATAATCAGGAGGCCCTTCCGACACATTTGCCACCGCCGGCAATGCCTGGACCAGTAAGGCCCCGGTGAAGAGTCCCGTTCGTGAAAGTAACTGCTTCATCTCTTCCCCCTTCTAAATCCACAGAAGACAAAAAGTGGGCGCATTCTACTGGACATCGGCTCAATGGTGCAAGAGGTACTGCCTGAGGAGAAGAAGGGCAGGGAGAGGACCGGGAACTCGTCAGGGTTGAGGCGTGGTTTTTACCGAGGCGTGGAGCGTTTCCGCAACTTCCCTGCAGGACATGGCCACCTTGTCGAAGTGAGACCCCTTCTCTAGAATTTCACGGGCTGCCGTACGGATCTGTTCATCATATTGTGCCACCTCGCTCGTCAACTCTCCAAGCTTTGCGAGGGTGGCCCGATAGGTGTTCACTTCACGTTCAAAATTCCGTGAGACCGCCTGAGCAGTCTTGAGCTCTGCCATAGAGGCCTGGAGTTGTTGCGTAAGACGTGCAGCATAGGCGTTACGATCTCGTAGTTCTGCCTCTAAGGTCACCAGCACGTCCTCTGTTTCCCGTCGGCGATCATCCAAGCTCTTGATTGCCAGAATCCATGCGGAAACTCCTCCTGCCTCGTCGGTAGGCGACGGGGGGAGCGGCTGCTCTTTTTCAATGGCCTTCATCGCGGGCTGCAACCATTCGACAAGTTTCAGGATCTCACTCAGTGTAATATCGGCAACGGACGACTGCAAGGCCGGAGGTGACGGTTTGTTGGAGTGATGGGTCTGCGGCCGCGACGGGGATTCCGGCTGAGTACTCGACGGCGAACTCTCTTGATGACCGGCCCATCGATGATATTCCAGCAGGACGGCGATAGAGTGCCGACACAAGGGCTCTTCTGGGACCGAACAGGAGCATGCTGAAACGAGGTGGCCGTCTTTCAAATGGATCTGCTGCTCATAGAGGCCGGCGTTCCCGATTAGGGTCGACAAGATTCGGGAATCATTCGCGTCCGAGATACGGACCCGCTTTTCCATCACGTATTGGCGGGCAACGCGAAACGCGGCTGCCTGTGCGATTGATTGGATCATTTGTGGAACCAATAGATTGAGCCGTTCGGCGCTGCAGGGAATTCTGTTCGTCATGGCGGGCATCCTCGATACTCCTTGTAGGGGCATGCTGGCGTCAGTGTGCCCACTGACCCGGAGGCTGTCAAGCAACCTTCCGTAGCCTGCGCCCATTACCTTAGGGGAGGATTCAACGCGGAGGGAGATGCACTATCTGCACGGTTTGGTGGGGTTCGGTTTTCCCATCGGAGTGAGCCAAATATAATCTGCGATGGGATCGTCCATGTGGGCTCGAACGTCTTCGGCCCGGCTTGGTTCGAATGACATCATGTAGACGGTTGTTTGCGTGATCTCACCGGACAGCCGCCTCGCCACGCGCTTCGGGACGGGGAGCCCATATTGGATGTGTCCGCCCCCTGTATAGCTCAAGATGATGCGACGCAATCCGTCTGTAGCACGACGGATTTCTTCCTGTCTCTGGACCAGAGTCTTGGCCATACCCTCATCACGGACCATCGACGCCTCATACATCGTTCGATAGTGCTCCTCTGTTCCGCCGTGGCACCGACGCAGTTGATCGATGATTTTGGTGTGGTAGGCGGGATCATCGACAATCTCTTCTCGGGCCATGCCCGATGCCGCCCACTCGGGTTCTTGTTTCACCGGTTCCAACCCGGATTTTAAGATTCGGCGGATCAGTGGCTTCGGCGGATTCATGGCACGAACCGGCAGCTGCCGCTCGCGAGCAAACGTGACGAGCGGCCCATAATCGCTAAATTCCCCTCCCCAGTTCTGCTTCCAACGTACCTCCTCCAAAAACTCATCGGACATCGGCTGGACGCCGGAGACATAGGAATCCAAGGCTTCTTGACCGTCCCACCCGAACATTTCCATGCCGATGGTAGGGTAAATCCGATCCACGAGCAGCTGGTTCAAGACTTTCAATGCGGCTTCGATATGGGAGGGGTTGTGGTGTTCTTCGCCCAAATAGATAATCTCAGCCTGCTCCAGGGCCTTGATCCATTCAGGAAACGGGACGATGTGGCCCGTTCGGGTATCGATGATATGCCAGGGCTGCCATGTCACGGCTGGTTCGACTGCCGGTGAGTCGAGCGGTGGCATGGCACCGCCCGCGGAAGCAATGAAGAGCCAGAACACGAGACTCAGAGCCAGGACAATCCCCCTACGTCGAGGCAGGGGCAGCAACGCATGCATAGGGCACTCCTACCATACTGCGGTTCAGGCGAACAAGCCGCCTTGACGGCAAAGTTGGCGGCCCACTATGCTGGTTCATCGGGTTAGATGTGTGCGTCCTCACGGTAAACGACCTGTTGCCTTCCCCATGAACTCCGGCGACCCATTCGAGTCATTTCGCCGTCACATTAGCCGGCAGGCTCACCGTGTTCCTAAACAGTGGGACGCGTCAAGGGGACTGCTCGAAAAAAATGCGTTCATCTCGACGGTCGATCGTCTCGTCTCCGCCATTAAAGAACAGCCTCTTCCGGACAGCGTGAAAGCGATCTTGCTCCAATTATTTGAGGCGAAACAGCCACAGCGTGTGCAAGATCTCGACGGAGAGGATCTCAAACGGGTGACGGGTCTTCCGCCTGCCAAAGCCATGCGGGCACTCACCATTGCATTTGGTTTGGTGCCTGCCCCAACTTCGAAATGGCCGATGAGCGCTCTCTCGGGTGAGGCAATAGAAAGATTGGTGCGTGGCCTCGCCAATCCGTTCGATCTCCTCATGAATGCCGATGTGGCTTCTGTACTCGATATTGGCGCGGGGGATCTGTCGTTCGCCGAAGAACTCGCCGATCAGTACGGGCCCCAGCTCCATCAGAGCGATCGGCCGCTTATTCTCCATGGGGTGGATAGGCTCGATCCGCAATCACAGTTAGGAGGCCCCCTTCATGCCGATCCAGGCAGACTACGCAGGTTGCAACAGAGACAAGGGCTCTCCTTTGCCTTTTTCGGCCATCAGGACGTATTCAACCTGAAAGAGCTTGACGGGCGTGACCTCCTCGCGCCGCGTTATACCCTGGCCACCTGTTGGGCTCCGGCCACACCGACGTTTGCGTACGAACCGAGTCGGCTTTCGCGTGCGGTAATTCACGAGGAGCTGCAACGGACCAAGGGCGTCTTTCGCCTGACGCGCTTTGGGAAAGAACCGGCGTTGGAAGTCCTGCACGGGACTCGTGCCCTGCTCTTTCCACCCTGGAAGTTTGATGTCATTGGCCCGCTGGCTCTGCTCCAGCTGCTCGCCCGGCGAGGCGCTCTCGTGGTGTTGGGTTCAGTGGACGACCAGGTGTTTTGGGAAATCCTGGCCCAGTTGCTGGATGATCCACGCTACCGCCCCCAGGACGAACCGTTTCATGCGGCAAACCTTCCCGCCATATTTGGCGGGATCTACGATCAGCTGACGAACCTGCCGATTGGTGCGTCAGTGGTGCTTGCCGATCTAGGAACCCTTCGGCGTCAGCTGCCTCCGGCGGATCTGCCGTCGGCTTCCACAGGGCACTCGACCGGGCTCTTTCGCTATGTTCGGATCAGCCGTGGCGCCACCTTCCCAGGAGTGCCTGCCAGCAGTACCGCGCGCAAGTTTTCGGCCATGACCGAAGAAGTTCCTCCCTGGCTGGTCACGCTGGTTCCGGCGTAGGGAAGTCGATTCAGCATCGGCGTCCAAAATACGCGATTTATTGACCGTCTTCCGGCCCTTTGCTAGACTTCGAGCGTGTCCGATCACCACGCACTTCTCCAGCATTCCAGACCCTAATCCCATCATGACTTCTACGGAGACCATCCGGGCCATTCAGGAGAACATTGCCCGGGTGATCAAAGGGAAGCCTCACGTCATCGAGATGAGCCTCGTCGCACTGCTTGCTCGAGGACATCTCCTGCTCGAAGATGTTCCGGGAGTCGGCAAAACCACGCTGGCCCATAGTCTTGCCCGGTCGCTGGACTGCTCGTTCAAACGTATTCAGTTTACAAGCGATCTGCTCCCATCCGACATCGTGGGGGTGTCGATTTTCAATCGGCAGAAGCAAGCATTTGAGTTTATTCCCGGACCCATTTTTGCCAACATTGTTCTGGCGGATGAAATCAATCGCACGACGCCGAAGACGCAGAGCAGCCTCTTGGAGGCGATGAGCGAAGCGCAGATTTCATTCGACAATAAGACCTATCCGCTCAACCCGCCTTTTATGGTCATTGCGACACAAAACCCCGCTGAATATCACGGGACCTTTCCCCTTCCGGAGTCACAACTCGATCGCTTCCTGATGCGGTTGCGCATCGGCTATCCGGCTCCGGAAGAAGAGAAGAAAGTTCTGGAACGAGCCTCATCCCTGCATCCGGCTGAGGAGTTGCTCCCGTTGTTGACCGCATCGGAAGTGGTTCAGCTTCAGGACCAAGTCGACAAGGTCTTTATGGAGGAAAGCCTGACTGAGTATCTGCTGAGCATTGTCCGGAGTACCAGGCAATCAGAACTCTTATCCCTCGGGGTAAGTACAAGGGGCGCGCTGGCATTAAGCCGTGCTGCAAAAGCACTGGCGCTCGTACGGGGACGGAGCTACTGTCTGCCGGACGATGTGAAAGAGCTTGCCCCGATCGTGCTGTCTCACCGCATCATGGTGGCCCGTCAGGCAGGTCTCCACCAACGAAGTTTTGAACAAGCCGAACGCATCATCCGCGATTTAGTCGACACGATTCCTGTCCCTGTCTAGTTCCGTTCCGGAGTCGGGTAGCCCTCACATCTCGGTGGGATATGCCGTTTCAGTTGCCGTCGTTCGCGCATCGGGTCTTTCGTTACCGCTCCACGAGGATCACGTCGGAGGGGCTTCAATTCCTGATCTTCGCGTTGGCGATCGGCATCGCGGCCATTAATACAGGGAACAACCTGTTTTATCTCCTCCTGGCCATGATGCTGAGCCTGATCCTGATTTCAGGCATCGCGGCGGAATACTGCCTGCGACGACTTGAAGTCCGGCGTCACATACCGGATCTCCTTTTTCTGAACTCCCCGGTCACAATCGTTCTGGCGGTCAAAAACAGGAAATCACGACTACCCAGCTTTTCGCTGGCCCTGTGCGACGTCGGCGAGGGGCAAGCGGTATTCCCTCAGGTGGACATTCACGCTCTCCCTCCGGGTGTCAGTCGATTGCTCTCCTACCAATTGATTCCGACACGCCGCGGGAGATTGCACTTGAGCGGTGTTCGACTCAGCACGGAGTTCCCGTTCGGCCTCTTCACGAAACGGGCCTTTTACCCGATGGATGACGTGGTCGTGGTGTGCCCGGAGCTTCGGCCCGTGAGCGAGCGTCTCCTCCAGGGGTTGTTCGCGGCGGGATATGAGCAGGCCGTCCATCGAAGAGGGCACGGCAGTGAGCTGTACAATCTTCGTCTGTACCAAGCAGGCGATGATTCCCGGAGCATTCATTGGCTCACGACGGCACGGACCTCTCAACTGACCATTCGAGAAACTGAGGCGGAGGAACAGCGTCGAGCCATCATCCATCTTTCAACGAGCGTCCCCGCAAGTCACGACACCATGTTTGAACGCGCGGTCTCACTGGCCGCGTCGCTGGTCCAGCATCTGGCGCGGCACGGCTATTCCATCCAGCTGCGCGTCGGATCAGAACGTTCTTCATTTGGCCAGGGAGACGCGCATGGCCTAGAGCTCCTCCGTATGCTGGCCCTCTGCCAACGCAGCGATCCCACGGCGGAGTCGATGCAGCAAGACGAATGGCCCGACGGTCATGCCGAGATCGAGGGAGGGGGCACGGTGGTGGCCGTACAGGCTTGGTGCGGTGCCGGCGCGTGCGAACTCCCTCGTGTCTTGATTGACGGGGAACTCATCCCTGGAGCGGCCTATGCCACTTAGTCAGGCTCTTCATCTGACCTCGATGTTGCTGGCATCCGCCTCCTTCATCGGATTAACGCTGGGCGCTGGTCTGCCGGAATGGCTGGCTGTGCTGACCGGTGCAACCCTGATCGCGGTGCTCCTGCGAAACATGGGACTCACGTCCGTCGACCACATCACGACGCAGATGCCCGTGTCATCCATCGGGTGGAATCTTATCGTGCTGGGCGGATTCGTGGGGTTTTGGATCGATCTGCTGTGGGTCTCCGGTGAACTGCTTCCCGCCGGGCTCCACTTTCTGATGATTCTGATGATCATCAAGCTCTTCAATCTCCGGCTTCGTCGTGACTATTTGCACCTCTATGCCATCAGTCTCGTCGCAATGCTTGCCTCAGGATCACTGACAACGGAACTGTGGTTCTTCCCGATTTTTGCTGTCTATCTTGTGGCCGGTGTCTGGACCCTGCTTCTGTTCCAGTTGACCAAGACGGCGGAGGCCAGCGGCGATGCCTGGATGCCCGCCCCTGCACGACTTCGACAGGAGAGCTACCAGGGGAACGACCGGATCTCGCCCCGGATTTTTTGGATGGCCAACGGGTTGGCGTTCGGGGCATTCCTCTTCACGGTGGCCATTTTCTTCACCATTCCACGGGTCAACGCGGGGATTTACCAGAAGGGATTCGGGGAAAATATTCGCACCACCGGGTTTTCCGACAAGGTGAACTTAGGTGCGATTGGATCGATCAAGCATGATCCCAGCGTGGTGATGCGAGTCGAGCTTCTCGGGACCCCGCGGCAAGCCGCCAGACCGCTCTACATCCGCGGGGTGTCCTTCGACCGGTACGACGGCAAGGTGTGGACGAATCAACTGAGCTATCGACGGAGCTTTATCGAGGAGAGTCCTGGCACGTTCGGGTTTCGGGGGAAGCGCGGCGTTGTGCGATCCGATTCCGGTGACGCAATACGGCAGAAAATCCTGCTCGAGCCGCTGGATACTCCGGTGCTATTCGCTGCCCCGTTCATCGAACGTGTGACCGGTGCGTTCCCCAGTCTCTTCTTTGACCCGGCCGGGGCCGTGTATTTGCCCTTCCCGAGCTCATCGCGAATCGAATATACGGTCGTCTCCCGTTCCAACACACTGGCATCTGCGGATCTCGGAACCGGCCCAGGCCATTATCCTGACTGGGTCGTCAGGCATTACCTGCAACTCCCCGGTCAGTCCCACCGTATCAATGCCCTGGCCGGAGATCTGACGCAGGGGCGGCACACGCCATATGAACAGGCTGCCGCCATTCAAACGTATTTAACCCAAAACTATCGATACAGTTTGGATGCGCCGCTTGCCGCGCAAGATCAACCACTCGAAGAATTTCTCTTCGTGAGAAAAACCGGCTACTGTGAACACTATGCGACCGCGATGGTGATCATGCTCCGGACCGTTGGGATCCCTGCTCGCTTGGTGACGGGTTTTCTGGCCACGGAATGGAACGACTACGGAAGTTACTATGTCGTCCGGCAGCAGGACGCCCATGCGTGGGTCGAAGTGTATCTGCCGCATTCCGGATGGATGAGCATGGATCCGACTCCCGCGGAAGACAATCGAGGGTCTGGAGGGAAGGTCTGGCAGGTGTTCGGACCGATCATGGACAACATCAGACTCCAATGGAACCGATTGTTTGTCCAATATAGCGCGGCGGACCAACTGGCCGTTGTTCGGGAATTAAAGGCGGAGGGAATGTCGGTTCGAAACAAGGCGTTGGATACGGTAACCGCACTATTCGGCACGTTCCTGGCGGTCATGGGCGGGATCGTGACCCATGATGTGTCACAGATCAGGATCGGACTTCTTGGAGAGATCGTGGGCTTCGTCCTGGCGGGCTTTGCGGTCCTCTTCTGGCTGGGGTGGGGGCGGCTCCGGGAGGGCTGGAGTCTCTGGAAAACCGACGACGGCAGCGAGCTGGCCATTACACAACTCTATCGCCGCATGAGGACCTATCTCTCCGGGCAAGGGTTTTCAAGGTCTGCGGCAATTGCCCCGCTTGAGTTGGTCGAGATCACTCGAACAGGCTGGAGGGAAGCCCATACTGCAGTGGCGGCTATCACGGAACTCTATTGCCGGACCAGATTCGGCCACAGGCCGCTTACCCAGGAAGATGTGAGACACGCAGAAGACCAACTCCGGCGGCTATTGGAATTACGAAAACCGCGCGTGTGATGTGCTGAGCCGGATCGGGCTCGGTCTCCGGGCCATTTGAGCCGATCAGCACACAATCAAACAAAATAGAGGAGAGAAGGACGCTCAGGAAGGAGGTTGGAGCGGGAAAACGGCTTTGAACCAAGATCCGTCCTCAGCTCAACCCCGGAGTAATATTTCGTTGACTCCTGCAGGGAGACCGGCCCCCTCGCATACACCCCACCAAGGGGGCTCACCCTTTGTCGAGGGTTCAGGTCAACGTTCAAGTGGAAAGTGTTTGGAGCGGGAAAAGGGATTTGAACCCTCGACCCTCGCCTTGGCAAGGCGATGCTCTACCACTGAGCTATTCCCGCCCGTGCACAACCAGGGGCGGAGTGTACTGACCTCTCCTGGCACTGTCAAGCGGCGATTCCTTCATATTGCGCCGACCTTATCACCGATCAGCCTGGGCGCGCCCCAGTGGGCTGACTCTGATGTGCTGCATGGTATTCGCCCGAGACTTGAGCTGAGCGGAATCCCCTCCCTGCCTGAGCTTGAGATCGAATTCAGGATGACCCGTTAATCCGGATTCATCTGCGACCTGGGTGAAGGAGAATCCCATTCCCACAATGCGATGAATAGTTACTATTTTGTAACGTTATCGTCTGAAGGGAGGAATATTTGTACAAATAGGCAATTTATCAATAACTTATGCATGAAGTGACCGGCCAATCATCTATGAACGTCACGTTTAGTGATACGTATGCTACTCATCAAGAAACCAGACAAGGATCAAAGCTCTCTGTTCCACAAAATAATAAACATTCATGTTATTAAGCAGTTAAATAACTTTTCATAGGAGGAAGCAGGTGTTGCCATAAATGGTTTGAATCTTGCGAAGGATTCATGTTGAGACGTTTGATCCATGGTGGTATATGTGTGGCCTATTTTTATTTAATGAACTACACAGCGAGAGTCTGACGGCCCTGTTGAGTGAAAAAGAAACAAGGTTCTATCAGCAATCAATATAAAGAAAAGCTTCGTTCAAGTTCACTTCACGTGAGGAGGTATTCACAATGTTCTTGTCACGTCGACAATTTCTAAAGGTCTCTGTCGGTACGGTTGCGGCCGCAGCCGTGGCGGACAAGGTCCTGGCATTGACGGCGCTCCAACCGGTGATCGAGGTCGGGAATCCGTTGGGGGATTACCCGGACCGGTCATGGGAGCGTGTTTACCATGATCAGTATCGTTACGATTCGTCTTTTACCTGGGTCTGTTCTCCGAATGACACCCATGCCTGCCGCGTTCGCGCGTTCGTGCGAAACGGGGTAGTCATGCGTGTGGAGCAGAATTACGACCACCAAACCTACGAAGACCTCTACGGGAATCGAGGCACCTTTGCGCACAATCCGCGCATGTGCTTGAAGGGTTTTACCTTCCATCGCCGGGTGTACGGTCCCTATCGTCTCAAGGGGCCGCTCATGCGGAAGGGTTGGAAGCAATGGATGGACGATGGATCACCGGAGCTCACACCGGAAACCAAGCGCAAGTATAAGTTCGACAGCCGGTTCTTGGACGACATGCTTCGGGTGTCCTGGGATACCGCCTTTACCTACGCCGCAAAGGCCATGATCATCATCGCGACGCGCTACTCCGGTGAGGCTGGAGCAAGGCGGTTACGCGAGCAGGGGTATGCACCGGAGATGATCGAAATGATGAAGGGCGCCGGTACGCGCTGCTTCAAGCACCGCGCCGGTATGCCGGTGCTCGGGATCATCGGGAAAATGGGCAACACCCGGATGAACGGCGGCATCAATGCGCTGCTGGATAGCTGGATTCGAAAAGTCAGTCCTGAGCAGGCTCAGGGCGGTCGTTACTGGTCGAATTACACCTGGCACGGAGATCAGAACCCATCGCAGCCGTTCTGGTCCGGTGTCCAGGGGTCGGATATCGACCTCTCGGATATGCGTTTCTCCAAGCTGAACACGAGTTGGGGAAAGAACTTTGTTGAAAACAAGATGCCCGAGGCGCACTGGAAGTTGGAGTGTATTGAGCGCGGGGCCCGCGTCGTTGTCATCACGCCGGAATACAATCCGACCGCCTACCGAGCAGACTACTGGATGCCCCTGCGCCCGCAATCAGACGGCGCACTCTTCATGGGCGCCATGAAAATTATTATCGATGAGAATATGCACGATGTGGACTTCTTGAAACAGTTCACCGACGCGCCGATTCTGATCCGTACGGATACGCTGCAGTACCTGGATCCTCGTGATGTGGTTCCGGATTACAAGTTCCCCGATTTCTCTAAGAGCTACTCCGGCCGTATTCAAGCACTCAAGCCGCAAGATGTCGAACGGCTCGGTGGGATGATGGTGTGGGATTTAAATAAGAAGCAGGCGGTTCCGCTCCATCGTGAGCAGGTGGGCTGGCACTATATGAACAGCGGCATCGATGCCGCGCTCAATGGGACGTACCGGGTCAAGCTCCTGAACGGCCGTGAAATCGACGCGATGCCGGTATGGCAGATGTATCTGGTTCACTTCCAGGATTACGATTTGGACACCACGCACCAGATCTGCCGGACTCCGAAGGATCTGATCGTCCGTTGGGCACGCGATTCGGGCACGATCAAGCCGGCTGCGATCCACAACGGAGAGGGCGTGACGCACTACTTCCACATGACGCCTAACGGCCGTGCAGCAGCCATGGTGCTCATCATCACGGGCAACGTCGGTAAGTTCGGCACCGGTCAGCATACCTGGGCTGGTAACTACAAGGCTGGTTGTTGGACGGCAACGCCATGGTCTGGTGCAGGCCTTGCGGTTCATACGGGCGAAGATCCGTTCAATATCACGCTGGATCCCAATGCCCATGGAAAAGAAATCAAGACCAAGTCCTACTACTACGGCGAAGAGGTTGGTTACTGGAACCATGGCGATACGGCGTTGATCGTCAATACGCCAAAGTATGGCCGTAAGGTCTTTACGGGTAAGACGCATATGCCGACCCCGAGCAAATTCCGCTGGGTTGTCAACGTCAACGTCTTGAACAACGCTAAGCACCATTACGATATGGTGCGGAACGTGGATCCAAACATCGAGACCCTGATCACGCAGGACATCGAAATGACGTCTGACGTGAATCATAACGACATCGCCTTTGCCTGTAACTCCTGGATGGAGTTCACTTATCCGGAAATGACGATCACCGTCTCCAACCCATGGGTTCAGATCTGGAAGGGCGGAATCAGGCCCTTGTATGACACGCGGAACGATCTGGATACCTTTGCCGGAGTGGCAGCCAAGCTGTCAGAGATGACCGGCGACAAGCGCATGAAAGATTACTTCGCGATGGTCTACGCGAATCGCGTGGACGTCTATGCGCAGCGCATGCTCGATGCGTCCAGCACATTCTACGGTTATTCAGCAGACGTGATGTTGAAGTCGGAGAAGGGGTGGATGGTCATGGTCCGTACCTACCCGCGGCATCCATTCTGGGAGGAAACCAACGAGTCGAAGCCCATGTGGACCCGCAGCGGTCGATATGAGAACTATCGCATCGAACCGGAAGCGATCGAGTACGGTGAAAACTTTATCTCCCATCGTGAAGGGCCGGAAGCAACACCCTATTTGCCGAACGCCATCTTCACGACGAATCCCTATTGCCGTCCGGATGACTATGGTGTGCCGATCACGGCACAACACCACGACGACAAAACGATCCGGAACATCAAGTTGTCATGGCATGAGATTGTACGGCACTCAAATCCCTTGTGGGAAAAGGGCTATCAGTTCTACTGCGTGACGCCGAAGACCCGCCACCGCGTCCATAGCCAATGGTCGGTGAACGACTGGGTGCAGATCTACGAGTCGAACTTCGGTGACCCCTACCGCATGGATAAGCGGACGCCTGGCGTGGGTGAGCACCAGATCCATATCAACCCGCAGGCGGCGAAAGACCGTGGGATCAACGACGGTGACTATGTCTATGTCGACGGTAACCCGGTCGATCGTCCGTATCGTGGGTGGAAGCCGAGCGATCCCTACTACAAGGTCGCCCGACTCATGATCCGGGCAAAGTACAACCCGGCCTATCCGTACCATGTGACGATGGCCAAGCATGCTCCGTATGTGGCGACGGCAAAATCAGTGAAGGGGCATGAAACCAGACCGGATGGACGCGCCATTGCCATCGACACTGGGTATCAGTCCAACTTCCGATATGGTGCGCAACAGTCATTTACCAGAAACTGGCTCATGCCGATGCACCAGACAGACTCACTTCCCGGCAAACACGCGATTGCCTGGAAATTCAAGTGGGGCTATCAGGTGGATCACCACGCGATCAACACCGTGCCGAAAGAATGTCTCATCCGCATCACCAAGGCGGAAGACGGCGGGATCGGGGCACGCGGTCCATGGGAGCCGGTGCGTACCGGATTTACCCCGGGCCAAGAGAACGAGTTCATGATTAAGTGGCTGAAGGGCGAGCATATTAAGATTAAAGTGTAAGAACCGTGAGGGGTGAAGGGTCAGGGGTGAGGAGCGTGCTCCTCACCTCCCGCCTCACACCTTACACCTAACGGAGGAAATCATGCCTGAAGTATATAACTGGCAGCTGGGACGGAAGATGTTGTATCCCTATGAGGAGCGGCATCCCAAGTGGCAGTTTGCCTTTGTCTTCAATATCAACCGCTGCTTAGCGTGCCAGACCTGCAGTATGGCCGATAAGTCGACCTGGCTCTTTTCAAAAGGGCAGGAATATATGTGGTGGAACAACGTGGAGACCAAGCCGTATGGCGGTTATCCACAGTTCTACGACGTGAAGATCACGCAGCTCATTGAGCAGGTCAATCCGGGCGGACAGGTTTGGAACGTCCGAGTCGGACGAAAGCACCATGCGCCCTACGGGGTGTTCGAGGGGATGACCATTTTCGACGCCGGGGCCAAGGTCGGCCAGGCCGCGATCGGGTACATTCCGACGGACCAAGAGTGGCGCTTTGTGAACATCTATGAAGATACGGCCACCTCCATGCGCGCGCTGGTGGAAGGCATCGACAAGACAGGGTTCTCACGCGATGAACCTTGGAAAATGACCGGCAGCAGCTTGCCGGAACATGAGACCTTTTTCTTCTATCTCCAACGAATCTGTAATCACTGCACCTATCCTGGCTGTTTGGCGGCTTGCCCCAGAAAGGCCATCTACAAGCGTCCTGAGGACGGTATCGTCCTCATCGACCAGAACCGATGCCGTGGGTACAAGAAGTGCGTCGAGCAGTGCCCGTACAAGAAGCCGATGTATCGGGGCACGACCCGAGTCAGTGAAAAGTGTATCGCCTGCTATCCCCGCATCGAAGGAAAAGATCCGTTGACCGGTGGTGAGCCGATGGAAACCCGTTGTATGGCCGCCTGTGTCGGAAAGATCCGGATGCAGAGCCTGATGCGCATCGGAGACGATGGCCTGTGGGCGGAAGATCGTTGGCACCCATTGTATTATGCGATCCGTGTCGAGCAAGTTGCATTGCCGCTATATCCGCAGTGGGGGACAGAGCCAAACGGCTATTACATTCCGCCTCGGCATTCGCCGCGCGGTTACGCTCGCCAGATGTTCGGCCCTGGCGTTGACAATGCCATTGAAAAGTATCTGGTTCCAAGTCGGGAGCTCTTAGCCGTGCTCCAGCTCTGGAGAGCAAGCCAGCAAATCGTCTTCCGGTACGATGTGATCCCTGGGCCGAAGGTGTTCGAGACCCAGATTCACGGAAAGCGATTTGAGATGTACAATGACACCGTTCTTGGATTCAATAAGTCCGGGAAGGAAGTCGCTCGTATTCAGGTGGAAGAGCCGATCTACATCCGGCCAGCTGAACGGGTGACCTGGTTGTAAGTCAGCAAGGTCGAGACCGGTAGAAAACGGGGTGGAGCTCAGAAAAATGGCTTCACCCCGTTTTGCTTTCCAGTGAGTCCCTTCTACCGACAACCATCAATGATGAGCGCTCCTCTCATATGAAATGACCGGTCCACCTGCACGTATACGGCCATCTCACGGATAGAAATAGAGTCTGATTCCCTCCGGCAGACCAGTCTTTCGACTCAGCACTTCCTGAATCTTCTGCACGCTTGACGACCGGCAGGACCTCCAGTAAAGTTTTAAAAGGAACGTACGACCGCCGCTTATAACCTGGGAGTAACTTCAGCGTGACCGTAGGACCGCAGTCGGCTCTCCCATTTGCAGCACAAGCCATCCCATTCAACGAGTATCTGGCTGCCGGTAAAATTCCAGAGGGCTATCTCGCCAGCGAATATATTGCGCAGCAATTCGTGGAACGGCTTGTTCACTATATTCTCAGTGTCCCCGCCGGGAACTATTCCATGGGTGAACTCAGCCAGCTTCTGGAACAGCTGGACCCTCGTGCCCAGGTCTTCTTTTTTAAGAAATTGAAAGAGACCAGTCCGGATTGTTTGAAGGATTTTGCGCCCCTCTATTATGGTTTCATGAACGAATTCGAGTCCCTGCTTTTTACCTAGCTTCATCGCCATCTCCTCGCGACACTGTTCGCCGTGGTTGTCTCGGCAGCTCGCCTGAAGAGCTTCGGACCAGGCTCTCCGCATTCCCATCATTCCCGTAGGAAATCCCGACGAGCTTTGATCCATGCGGAGAACCCTCTTGGAAAGGAAGCGTCACCACTGCTTGGCGGGTGCCTGTCCCATCGAGCCGCCAGAGACAAATGTTCAGATCGCATTACCACTCTCACCGAATCCGAACAGAGGCGCGATTGGCAGAACGAAAATAAGGTAAAAATAGTTGCGAATCAGCCTTAAGCAGGCATGAAATGAGCACTTCGGAGGGATTCGGGAGAAAAATTCTCCTTGTGGTAGCAGCAATCTGATGTATAATTGCCCCTCATCTACTGGAAAAGGAGTGTTATGAATCCATCCCTACAACGAGCGGTTACCAGCTTTTATAACCTGATTTATGAAGCACAAACCTTTGCCACGGCCATGGCACGGATCGATACGGCGGAGCAGGAGCACTATGCAGGGCGTATTGAGGGGCTGAATTGGGTCCTTGATCGTTGCCAAGAGCTTGAAGAGATGGATACCAACCTGACCCCATCATCACTTCAACGTATTTTGGGTGAAGTGAAGTCCGACCTTGAGCATGAGTTGTCGGTTCAACGGCGGGAAAAAGGCCGCCGAGCGGACGGACGTGAGGAGGCACTCAATTTTGTCGCGGACTATCTGTCCAGTCTGATCACCGCGACTGAAATTGAGTCTGCCAAAACTCCCGCCTAGGACATACGATTTCTCTCCACGGGGCATGCATCAGAAAAGCCAAGGTGACTGATGGCCCCGTCGAGTCCGGCTCCCTGTTGTCAAGCTCGCCTGTGTGTCTCGGACGTATCCGCGTCGTTCAGCCAGGTCCGAGCATGGCGGGCTGGTCACGCTTGACCCTGCGACGGGGATTTCGGATAGAATGAACCATGTTTCAATCGCCGCGTAAACCAGGGGTGCCCTGGATACCAGGTCGTCCACAGGCTCAACGGAGTCGGCCCCGTTCTTCTCCGGCAGGTCAGCAGGACCAGTTCGGGTCCTTGAATGCCTCACTCCTCTTCTGCCCCCGCTGCCGAGTCGCAACACCGACGAGAGAGCGGCTGCTGCTCGTCCTTCCCACGGGAAATCTGTACGAATATCTCTGCGCACACTGTGGGACCTCCACCGGGTCAAAGACGGAGAATCCTGAAAAGCCTGTTCACATCGTCGCACCATAATCTCTCCCATTCTGACCCAGGTTCGCGTCGCTTGCCGAGGAGCCACGGGCTCACCGAGATCGGTTTATACGAACCGCTCGTGGACCGCTGAGGAGGTGACGTCACAGGTGTTCCAGAAAGAAATAGGATGTCCATGATCGTGGAAAGCCACTGAAGGTCGAGCGGCAGGGACCGACTGCCCCTCGCCGGTCCTTTACGACAGGTCTTCAGCGGAATTGCGGCAATCGGGTAGGATACGGAGCCGGAAGGAAAGTCCCTGGTGGGGAAACAGTCACTGAATTTGCGCCAAGGGGATCCCTTCTTCTATCAGCATCACGGGAATATTATTGCGGATGGGATAGAGCAGCGCTCCGTCCTCACGGACCAACCCCGCCTCGAACGGTTCGGTGACAGAGCGATTGCCCTTGTTTTTTAATTCACCTCGAGTGACCCAGGAATTCAGCGTGACAATGACGGCATCCTCGGCCACCGCCACTTTTTGCTTGGTCTCAGGGCAACAGAGGATAGCCAGTAGATCCGGATTGATGTTCATGAGATCGATCCTCCATTCGGTTGCAACGCATCATCATTGGCTATAATGCCACCAAGTGCAAGAGGGTCTCAAGACCTCTCAAGCAAGGGCAAACTCTGCTAGACTAACGGCAGTGCACGGGAACCGGCGGGATATGCTCACCTTCTTTTGGAAAACATGTGTGACCGGGCTTATCCTGCTTGTGCCTGCCTGGGCTACCTTATTGATTCTGTCGACCCTCTTCACGGCCCTGGATCGTATCGTGGGTCGGTATTTGGTCAATCCGCTTCCTGGTCTTGGCCTAGTGTTCCTCGTTCTCCTGCTCATTTTGGTGGGAATGATCGGCGATCATATGATCGGTCGCGGCCTATTCGAAAGACTGGAACGGCGGATCGAACAGATCCCGCTTGTGCAAAGTATTTACCTCACGCTGAAAGGCATGACGGATCTGGTCAATTTCCGGTCACGCTTCGGGCACAGTCGAGTCGTGGCCTTCCCGTTTCCGCGTGATGGATGTTGGGCCCTGGGGTTTGTCATGGGTACGGCCCCATCGGCTCTTCAGGTGGACGCCGCGCGGACGCTTGTGATGGTGTTTGTTCCGACGGCCATTCATCCGTTTACGGGCTACCTGGCGTTCATCCCGGAAACCGCGCTCAAACCAATCAACCTTCCGGTTGAAGAGGCCATGAAAATGGAGTTCTCCGCCGGATTTTACAGACCCCGGACCGGCTGGCTCGCGACAGCCCCGTCCGTGCTGCCCTAGGCGATGGATCAAGCGCCGTTCATCATCAGACCCGCCACGGTGGACGATGTCGAGACTCTCGTGGACTTCAATGCGGCAATGGCTTTGGAAACCGAGCAGCGCAGGTTGGACCTCGATCGGCTTCGGGCGGGCGCGCGGGAACTTTTGACACATCCTCAGTATGGTTTTTATATCGTGGCAGAAAGCCCCGGTGAGGGAACCCGAACCGCCGTCGGCCAACTCATGATCACCTTTGAATGGAGTGATTGGAGAAACGGAGTATTTTGGTGGGTGCAGAGCGTCTATGTCGCACCGGAATGGCGCCGCCGGGGAGCGTATCGAGCGATGCATGAGCACATTGCCGCGCAAGCGAAAAGCGATCCGCACGTATGTGGACTGCGCCTCTATGTGGAGCATCAGAATCACAATGCCCAGACGGTCTATCGGCGCGTGGGCCTTATTCCGGCCGTCTATACCGTCTACGAACAAGATTTTGTTCTTGGTGGATCGGGATCCTCGAAATAAACGTGAAGGAGCCGCAATGAGAAGGAGCCGCTGCGTTCTTAGTCTTGTGCTCATCGGTATGCTGTATCAAGGGTGTGCGTTTATCCGTGGGAACTACGGAGAAGAATTAGGCCAAGGGGACATCACCACGATTCAGAAAGGCATCAGCACGCGGGCGGATGTGGCGGCGGTCCTGGGCGCTCCGGATCGAATTGTTGAAGCCAATGGCCGTGAAATATTTCATTACTATCACTACGACATCAAATCCGGGTCGATCCTTGTTTTCTCACGCACCAACATCAAAAGCGACGACACCTTCGTCATTTTCGATGGCACGGGAATCGTCGAGGAGGTCGTCGCCGGAAAACGAAAAGGTCCGCTGGAGTTTCAATTCTGGCCCTTCGACTGGCCTTTCCGCTGATGCCTTCTCCGGGTTCACCATGTTGAGAACCGCATTGAGTTGGGTGATGCTAGTCCTGGCGGTCACGTCATGGGACGGATGCTCGCAAGGCCCCGTGACAGTGCGGCGAGTGACGCTTAATCAGACGATCTCCGCCGACGATGTGGCTTTTATCGTGCCGGGGAGGACCGATCTCTCCGCAGTCGTGGAGAGACTGGGGACACCGAACGAGATGCTCGCTTCGAAAGAGGGCGTGGTCACCCGGTACTACTTCGCGGATGGGAAATACTTCAAAGCGAATTATGCATGGGGTCTTCGTTTTCTCATGCCCTTCTTTACCCCCGACGTTGATTTGGGGGGCGGCGGGATAGGGAGAGACGTGCTTCAAGTCACGTACGATGACCACTGGTTCGTCCGTGATCATGCCTTTTCGTTTCATGCCAATTCGTCGGAATTCGTCGTCTGGCCGTTCAAGGACTGAGCGGGCGAGTACGGCTAGGTAGACGTACCGTATGAATTGCCCTTGTCTCGCCGGGTCGTTATAATGTCGCCCCATGGGCCAGGGAACGACAGATCCCGCTCCGCGCCGGACACCCGACGACCCCTCCGCTTCCTATATCCCTGCGGATAAAGACACCGAATTTCTCCAGCGAGACGAGCTCCGTCCCATTCGCATCGGTCTCGAACTGTTGAAGCCGGAACTCATTCAAAAAGAAGAACGGATCGAGTCCACCATTGTCGTCTTCGGCAGTGCGAGGCTGCATGAGCCGGTGGTGGCCGAACAGGCGCTCAGGCAGGCTGAAGCGGAGGCGGCCCGCATGCCGACGGATCCGGCATGCCGGCGGAACGTGGCCATCGCGAAGCGGCAGCTCGAACTCGCCAAATATTATGAGGTGGCTCGAGAATTCAGCCGGCTGGTTTCGTCCACGTGCCAGGTCGACGGGCGTTGCGACTATGTCGTGGTCACCGGCGGGGGCCCCGGCATTATGGAGGCCGCCAATCGCGGGGCCGCCGACGTGAATGCCAAGTCAATCGGACTCAACATTACGCTGCCCCATGAGCAACGTCCGAACCCCTATATCACGCCTCGGCTGTGTTTTCAGTTCCGGTATTTTGCCATCCGGAAAATGCACTTCCTCATCCGGGCCAAGGCCCTGGTCGCCTTTCCGGGAGGATTCGGCACGCTGGATGAACTGTTTGAAACATTGACCTTGCTCCAAACGGGCAAAACCGACAAGGTCCTCGTAGTCCTGGTCGGGCGAGACTTCTGGGAGAGACTGATCAACTGGCAGCTGTTGATGGACTACGGGCTGATTGCGCCGGCGGATCTGGATCTCTTTCACTATGCGGAAACGGCCCAGGAAGCCTGGGCGCTGATTGCACGCCACAACGGAGTACCCACCACATGAAACTCTCATTTTACGGCGCAGCGCGGTCGGTGACAGGGAGTCGCCATCTAGTGGAGGCTCCGGGGTTCCGGCTCCTGCTCGATTGCGGGATGTTTCAAGGCCGCCGTCAGGAAGCATACCGAAGGAATCAGGATCTTGGATTCGACCCCAAGTCGCTCGGGGCCGTACTGCTCTCGCATGCGCATATCGACCACTCAGGGGCCTTGCCGGTGCTTCCGGGACAGGGATTTTCTGGGAAAGTGTACCTGACGAGGGCCTCCGCGGACCTGGCCGGCATTATGCTTGAGGACTCCGCACGAGTGCAGGAATACGACTGTCGATACGTCAATAAACAAGAACGCAGACGCGGAAAGACCTGTGTCCAACCTATTTATGATGCGGACGATGTCCGCAAGATTGTAAAGCGGTTTGAAGGCGCCCGGTATGGCGACCAACTGAAGATCGCTCCACGGCTCACGGCATCGTTTCACGATGCCGGTCATATCTTGGGATCAGCCGCCGTGCGGGTGAAGTACACGGCGCGTGGAACTAGCACCACAGTCCTCTTCAGCGGAGATCTGGGCCGGTCTCACATGCCGATCCTGCGCGATCCCGAACCGCCCCCGCCCTGCGATGTGTTGATCCTTGAATCGACCTACGGCGATCGTCTGCACGAACAGGCCGGCGAGGAGATGAAGAAGAAAGCGCAGGATCTGATCGAACATGCCAGAACCCACAAGAGCAAGATCATCGTCCCGGCCTTTGCCGTGGGGCGCACGCAGGAGCTGGTGATGCGGATCAAGGAGCTGGTGGGTGAAGGCCGGGTCGAGCCGATCCCGATTTATATCGATTCTCCGTTGGCGGGGAAAGCCACCGAGGTCTTCAAGCGGCATCCCGAGTGCTATGACGAGGAGACCATGAAGACCTTTTCCTCCGGGGGCGATGTCTTTGCCTCCCGCTACATCCACTTTGTGTCGTCGGCCGAAGAGAGCAAGCGCCTCAATGCCATGCGGGGGCCCTGTGTCATCATCTCCTCATCGGGGATGTGTGAAGGCGGCCGAGTCATTCACCACCTCAAACATGCGATCCAAGATGAAGCGAACGTGATCGTCTTCGTCGGATTTCAAGCGGAACATACCTTGGGTCGTAAGCTGGTCGAGGGCTGGGATGTCGTGCCGATCTTCGGGGTCCCGACGAAGCGGCGGGCGCAAATCGTCAAGTTCAACGGCCTGTCCGCCCATGCCGACCGCAATGACCTGTTGGCCTACGTGCGTGCCATCAATCCATTGCCCAGCAAAGTGTTTATCGTCCATGGTGAAGAGAAGCAGGCCCTGTCGTTGGGCGCAGCCATTCAAGCCGAACATCCAAAGATCGATGTGCGGATCCCCCACCAGGGCAGCACGCATGAAATTTAGCGCTGGGCACGCCGCACGGGTCGTGCTCTTGTCCTGCATCGCCGCACTCCTTAGCGGTTGTCTCTCCGTTGCGGCAGCTGAACCAGACCAGCCGCGTCAGCGCGTTCGAGACCTTGGCGTCATCATCGGCTCCTTCCAACCCGGCCCCCTTAATGCCATTACCGATGTCGCCGGGGTGAAGGTCGGACAGACCACCCTCATCTCCGGCGAAGGGAAATTGATTCCAGGCCAGGGACCCGTGCGTACCGGTGTCACTGTGGTGATCCCGCGTGACGATGTCTGGAACAAGAAAGTACCGGCGGGATTCTTCGTCCTCAACGGGACCGGCGAAATGACGGGCCTTTCGTGGGTCGCGGAATCAGGGTTTCTTGAATATCCCATCGCCCTCACCAATACGCTCAACATCCCGCGTGTCGCGAACGGCGTCATGAGTTGGATGATCAAGCAGTACCCGGCCATCGGCATCGAAGACGACACGCTCACGCCGGTCGTCGCGGAATGTGACGACGGACGACTGAATGATATCCAAGGCCGCCATGTGTCTGAGCAAGACGTCATTGCGGCATTGGACAGCGCGAGTAGCGGGCCAGTGAAAGAGGGCACAGTCGGTGCCGGGACCGGCATGGTGTCGTATGGATTCAAGGGTGGGATCGGCACATCGTCGAGAAAATTGTCTGAGAAAGAAGGAGGCTATACGGTCGGGGTCCTCGTGAATGCCAACCATGGCAGACGACCCGAACTCGTCGTGGCTGGTGTGCCGGTGGGGAGACTCTACGAACCGCCACAGCAGATCTCTCACGCGCTCACACCGGGCCAGAGCGAAGGCTCCATCATCGTGATTATTTCGACCGATGCCCCGCTCGACAGCCGGCAGCTCACGCGACTGGCGAAACGCGCCGCGCTCGGCCTGGCCCGCACCGGTTCCACGGCACGCCATAGCAGCGGCGACTTCATGCTGGCCTTTTCCACCGCAAACGTCATTCCGCATTATCCCAAAGAGCCGACCTACCAGCTGACCCATTTGTCTGATACCCATATGAATCCACTCATCACGGCTACGATTGAAGCCACGGAAGAAGCCATCCTCAACGCTCTCACCATGGCCACCACGGTCACAGGCCGCGATGGACATCGGATTGAGGCGATCGATGTCACCCGCCTGAATCGGATCTTGTACAGGACTCAGCGCTAGGCCGTTGAATACAGTTCTCTATTACTGCGCTTGCATTCCCGTACCCCCCTCGCTATTCTTCCGACCAGCTGTGCACAAAGGAGATCAAGTCGATGGGGGACTATCAGATCGGCGGCGGATTGCAGCTGATGACGGCCGTGCAAAAGACGGAAGCCTTTGCGGAATTCCTCAAAGCGCGGATGATTCAAGCCCTGGAAACCGAGGATCCGACGGAACTGCACTATCTGCTTGCCCAGGTCGATGACTACCATTCGTACCTGTGGCGCTATTACAAAAAACTCGCGCAGACCCGAGCCCAGCGCATGGATCCGGGAGTCTGACTCTTGATCCGCCCCGGTCAGTGGGATCCCTTCAGCATTCCTGTTTGCTTCTGTTCCACCCCGTGAGGCCGTCCCATGCAGTTTGCCGTCGCCCTCTCAAGACAGACTGATACTGACGCGGCCGCGTTAGAGGTGGCTGCGGCCATTCGGATGAAACTGAGTGGTACGCCCATCGACCTGGCCTGTGTCTTCTTCTCCGCGCACCATGCCGAAGGAGCCGGCCGATTGGCCGAAGTGCTGACCGGCACCCTTCGTCCCAGACTCCTCCTCGGCTGCAGCGGCGAGGGAGTGATTGCCGGAGCGGAGGAACTCGAAACCACGCCGGCGATGACCGTCTGGGCGGCGGTGCTGCCCGACGTCCACCTTCACCCGCTGCAGTCTTCATTTTCACCGACCCAGGATCAATTTCATCTCACGGGATGGCCTATCCCCGGAGTCGACGATGGATCCTTCCTGCTGCTTGCCGATCCCTTTACGACGCCGGTTCAAGACATCCTCGGCATTGTGGACGATCGATATCCCGGCGCCCAGGCAATCGGTGGACTCGCCGGCGGGGGGCAGGAGGTGGGGGCAAATCGCTTGTTGCTCAATGATCAGGCCTTCGACGGCGGACTCGTCGGCGTCCGGCTCTCAGGGGCCGTCGACATTCGCCCGGTGATCTCGCAGGGCTGTCGCCTGATCGGGGAGCGGTTCGTTGTGACGAAGGCGGAACGGAATCTGATTCACGAACTCGGAGGAGAGCCGGCGTTAGGGAGACTGCAGACCGTGTTTAGTGCATTGCCTGAGGAAGACCGACGAGGCGCCAATCGCGCGGTTCACCTCGGCATTGTGATCGACGAGCATCGGAACCGCTTTGAGCGAGGAGATTTTCTCATCCGCAACCTGCTCGGCGCCGACCAAACCACGGGCGCGGTTGCCGTGGGCGAGGTCGTGCAAGAAGGACAGACGGTGCAGTTCCACCTACGCGATGCGGCGTCGTCCAGCGAGGAGTTCAATGCGCTCCTGGAGGCGGATCATGCGCGCCATCACCATCCTCCGCTCGGCGCATTGATGTTCAGCTGTTGCGGGCGAGGCCAGGGGCTCTTCGGCATACCCAACCATGATGCCGGGGCTGCGGCGGCACAGTTGGGCGCGATCCCACTCGCCGGCTTCTTTGCGCAGGGGGAAATCGGTCCGGTCGGGGGGAGGAATTTCCTCCACGGCTATACGGCGAGTCTGGCGCTCTTCGCCGAACGTGACCGCTAGCAGGCTGTTGAAACAGTCTGCCAGCTTTGTTCTCGCATCGCTCCAATGTGTGTGAAGCATATTTCGCCCTTCGACCAGACTCAGGGCCGTGGGCATGTCGAACGGTGAAGCGTGAAGCGAACAGGCGGAGGAGCGGAAAGGCTCTCATTCTGCTATCCTGGTTTTGCCCACCCAACAGGAGACCATGGCCCCTCAGTAACCGGCTCGCCGCAGGTTCCAGTTGACCATACCCTCGCTCCCATGCCATACAGTGGAAGGAGGAGATTCATATGAAATCACCATATCTTTCATCACTCATGGCGATCGTCGCGCTGACGTTATCTGTGGGAGTAGGAGGTTCCATGGCCGAGAATAATCAGGAAGTCACCACGCCGTCCGGGCTGAAATATGTCGATCAGGTGGTCGGCACGGGTGACACGGCAGTCGCAGGGAAGAATGTGAACGTGCACTACACCGGCTGGCTGGAGAACGGCAAAAAATTCGACAGCTCCGTCGATCGGGGACAACCCTTCTCTTTTCCGCTCGGTGCAGGCCGCGTCATTAAAGGCTGGGACGAAGGGGTTCAGGGGATGAAGGTGGGCGGCAAGCGCCAGCTGACGATCCCCTCCGATTTGGGTTACGGTTCGCGCGGCGCCGGCGGGGTGATCCCACCCAATGCCACGTTGATTTTTGATGTCGAGCTTCTTGGAGTCCGGTGACAAGTTCCAAGTGCACAGGCTAGCAGGTCTGTTCTCAACACTCTTGTCAGCCTTCCAGCTTGCACACTTGTCAGCCAAGTCGTGATGAAACAGACCCCGCTCATCGCACAACATCGCGCCGCCGGCGCCAGGCTGGTCGACTTCGCCGGATGGGAGATGCCCATCCAGTACAGCGGCGTGCTTGATGAATATCACACCGTTCGCAGCAAAGCCGGGCTCTTCGATGTGAGCCATATGGGCCGGATCAGTGTATCCGGCCCCGGCTCCGTCGGGTTTCTGCAGTATGTGACCACCAACGATGTCTCCAAGGTTTCCGTCCGCTCGTCGCAGTATTCGATGGTTTGCAATCCCGACGGCGGCATCAAGGACGACATCTTTATCTATCACGTCAAACCGTATGAGTTTCTCGTCTGCGTCAATGCTTCGAATCAAGAGAAGATCGTCGCCTGGCTCATGGAAAAAGTCGCGCATGTGCAAGGCTGCAAGGTCCGGGATCGTTCGGCAGAGCTGGCGCAGATTGCCGTCCAAGGTCCGGTCTCTCGCGACCTGTTGATCGCAACCGGTGTCTCCGGGGCTACAGACCTGAAAGTTCGGCAATGTGTGGAAGTGACTGCGTTCGGCGGATCTGTCATCATGTCGCGGACCGGCTACACCGGTGAACTGGGCTATGAACTGTACCTTCCGGCTCAACTGGCCGCCCAAGCCTGGGAGCAGTTGTTGAAAGTCGGTCAGCCGGAGGGCCTCAAGCCGGCTGGGTTGGGTGCGCGTGACCTGCTCCGGCTCGACATGGGGTATCTGTTGTACGGCAACGATATCAGCGAAGAGACCAGTCCGCTCGAAGCCGGTGCCGACTGGGTCGTGAATTTCGAGAAAGGTGAGTTCGTCGGTCGCGCGGCCCTGTTGTCTCAACGGACACAGGGGGTGGCGCGGCGCATGGTGGGGTTTGAATTGCTTGAAAAGGCCGTTCCACGCCATGGCTTCCCCGTTCTTTCAGCCGGCTCACCGGGGCAATCCATCGGTGAGGTGACAAGTGGTAACCTGTCACCGATCTTGCAAAAAGGGATTGGCTTGGCCTCTGTGGAACCACGCTACGCCGAACCGGGGACGAGAATTGCTGTAGATATTCGGGGGAAGGCCGTACCAGCCATAGTGGTGAAGCCGCCGTTCTATAGGAAACCCAAGAGCTGATGGCGTATGGCCTATAGCAGAAAGAAGAACGTCGATCCCGTTTGTGGACCTCCTTACGATAAGCCATTCGCTATCAGCCATCGACTCCCATGACACGCAACATCTACACCGGAAAAGTCATCACCCTCAACGTCGATACCGTGCCGTTGCCGAACGGAGTGACGGTGGATCTCGAGACGATCCGCCATCCTGGGGCTTCGGCGGTCGTTCCCGTCAAAGACGATGGGACGGTGGTGTTGATCCGGCAGTTCCGTCATGCCGCCGGTGGATTCATTTATGAAATCCCCGCCGGCAAACTTGCTCCGGGCGAAGATCCCTTGCAGTGCGCCGCGCGAGAACTCGAAGAGGAGGTCGGCTATCGAGCCGCTTCATTCGAACTGCTCTCGAGTATCTTCACGGCGCCGGGATTCGCCGATGAAGTGATTCATGTCTACAAGGCGACCGGTCTCGCGAAAGGTCACCAGCACTTGGATCGAGACGAGGTGCTGGATGTCATCGAGATGCCGCTGTCGGAGGCGATCGCGAACATCGAGAATGGGACCATTCGTGATGCCAAGACCATCGTGGGATTGCAGGCCGTCTATATCAAGACACAGCGTCGATAAGAACACAGCCTCTAGGGGGAAGGAGAACCGTACCTATGTTGCTCAACGGGAAAAAAGGACTTATCATCGGCGTCGCCAATAAGCACAGCATCGCCTGGGCGATCGCCCAATCGACTGCCGCACAAGGCGCGCAGCTGTTCTTCAATTATCAGAATGAGCGTTTGAAGCAGAATGTCGAAGAACTGACGGCCACGTTGCCGGGAGCCAAGGCCTTTCCCTGTGATGTGAGCCATGACGCAGAGATTACCGCCCTCATGCAGCAGGTGCAGAAAGACTTCGGCCAAATAGATTTTCTCGTCCACTCGCTGGCCTTCGCGCCCCGTGAGGAGCTGACCGGGCAGTTTATCAACACCAGTCGCCAGGGGTTTGCCATGGCGCTCGACATCAGCGCCTATTCGTTGATCGCCGTGGCGCGAGCCGCCTTGCCGCTGATGACGGCCGGGGGCTCCATTGTGACCCTGACCTATCTGGGCAGCGAGCGTGTCGTGCCCCACTACAACGTCATGGGTGTCGCCAAAGCGGCTCTCGAATCGGCCGTCCGCTATCTGGCCTACGATCTCGGGCCCCTGAACATCCGTGTCAATGCGATCTCGGCCGGACCGATCAAGACGCTGGCGGCTCGCGGAGTGTCGGGCATTACGAAGATGGTGGATCATCATAAGGAAGTGGCTCCTCTCCGGCGGCCGACAGAGCAAGGTGATGTCGGCGATACGGCCCTCTTTTTGGTCAGCTCCCTAGGACGGGGAATCAGCGGGGAAGTGATCTATGTGGACGGGGGGTTCAATATTCTCGGGATGGTTGCCCCGAGCGAGTAGGCCGGTGCCGAGACTGGCCAAGCCTAGACCAGCACGGTTGCAGGGCATGAAGGGTGCGGTGGCCCTGATCCGTACAAGAGCGGACTCCCGTGTGTCTTTTCTGCGTCACGTCTGTTCAGACATGAAGCACAATCGATGGTCTAGACATACGTTATCAAAGAGTTAGGGATGTCATGGCACACAGCACCGTGGCATCCGGTTTGCTGTTCACATTTCCGGTTCCGGGCATGTGGGTGGTAGGCCACAGGGTGGACAGCGTATGAAGAGTGTATTGCAGGTGCTCGTCGCGCTCCTCTCAAGCGCGATGGTGATTCTCCCCTCAACGGCCATGGCCGAACCAGCCGGGGCACCGTTGCCGAAACAGGCGCTCGACCACTGTCATCAAGGAAGATTGGCCAAAGATCGAGACATACGCCTGGCCCATTTCCAGCAAGGCCAGCGGGTGGGCGAACAGGCGGTGGCGGAAGATGAAGGCAGCGCCGATGCCCACTTCGCGTTGTTCTGCAACCTGGGCGAATTGCTGCGCATCGATGGGGAAACCTTCACGTCTCTCTTCGGGCTTCGCCGGATGATGAAGGAGCTGGATCGGACACTGGAGATCGCGCCTGCTCATCTTGAAGCCCTTTCGGCCAAAGGGACCTTGCTGGTGAAGCTCCCCGGCCTGTTGGGTGGAGACGTGAAAGAAGGCGAGCGCCTGTTACAACAGGTCATTCATCAGGCACCCCAAGCGGTCAACGCGAGGCTGGCGCTGGCCAAAGTGCGATGTGAACGCGGGCAGCATGACGAAGCCGCTGCTCTGGCGAGCACCGCCCTGGCTATCGCTCAAAGACAGAAGCAGGTGGACTTTATTCCCGAGGCGGAATCCATGCTTCAGCAGGCAACGGCCAACGCCGCCAAACGCAAGGAGCATCGCTCCTAACCGGCCCGCCCTCGCAGAGATATCTCGATACAGATCATTCCGTCGTTCTCCTCAACGCCTTCAAGCGCCCTTGCCGTTTCTTGCTGTCGATCCGCCGTTCGTGCGCACCCTTCGTGGGCTTCGTCGCCTTTCGCCTCTTCTTCGGGATCGTGACGCTCTGAATCAGCGCGCGTAATCGATCTAGGGCGTCCTCGCGGTTCCGCTCTTGTGTGCGGTGCTGCTGTGCCTTGATCGTGATCACGCCGTCGGCCGAGACGCGGTGATCGTGCAGTTCCAAGAGGGCGGTTTTGTACGTCTGCGGTAAGGACGAGGCGTGGATGTCAAATTGAAGATGGACGGCGGTGGAGACCTTGTTGACGTTCTGGCCACCGGCGCCTTGCGAGCGCACGGCGCGGAGGTCGATCTCCTGATCAGGAATGGAGAGGGACGGCGAAATACGAAGCATGCTGAGTAGCTAGCATAATCACGAGAAGGGCGCAATCTCCTCCACGGCAAGAGGTACGACGGTGAAATTTCCGACTAGCGTTTCTCGTTCCGGACGAGGTACAAGGTCTGCGGAAGGCGAAGAGGAGACCTGTGATCTCAGGCTGCCGAACGGGCATCCTGCGGTGAAGAATCAGGAAATAGGGATCGCCTGTATCGAGGACAACGGGCCGGGTCCTCTCGATGCGCATAGTCATAGGCCCTGGCAAGGAGGCGTCATGCAGGGTAAGGCAGGCAATCAACACATGGGCAAGTGGGGGCTCAGGGTCGCAATCGCCGCGGTTGTGTGGGGGCTATCGGTCGGCGGGGAAACCCTTGCCCAGTCTCCCTCGACATTTAATCAGGACTTTCGGCTGTGGTCGCCTATTTTCATGACGGCGAAGCTTCCGAACTCGTTTCTGGCCCATTTGGAGGTGCAACCGCGGTTCGCGGATCTGGATGAGGACGGTCATATTGATCAGCTGTTACTTCGCCCTGCAGTTGGCTACCAGCTGACGGAGCATATCTCTCTCTGGCAAGGCTATGCCTGGGTCGGTAACTATAATCAGCGGCATACGCCTCCTCAGTCACCGTTCTTTGACGAAAGTCGTATCTATCAGCAAGTGCTATACACGCGTAAGTTCGAGTCTTTCAAAATCGTCAGCCGGACCCGCCTTGAAGAGCGTTGGATTGAACATGTCGACGGGACCGCCGTGCGATTTCGCACCATGTTGCGGGGGCAGTACCCACTGCCTATGGTACCGGAGTGGGCGTTGGTCGCGGCAGATGAAATTTTTATTCACCTGAATACGGTAGGTTCGCGCGGGCCTGAGGCGGGTTTTGACCAGAACCGGGTGTTTGTCGGGATCAACCGGACATTTTCAAAGTATTTCAATATGGATATTGGTTACCAGAACCAGCTTCTCAATAGCCGGTCCATCCCGAATCTCGCCAATCAGATGAATCATGTAATTCTCTTTCAGTTCTTCATCAACATCTAGAACATACCTTGAATCGTTTTTGAGCGACACCGCAAGATGCCGTTGTTCATAACAGAGACCCACGGCTGACCCCGCAGGTCAGCCGTGGGCTCTCTTCCTCTTGAGCGTGAGGAGAGTGTCTTACAGGAGTTCGGGAAGGCGGTCGATGATCCGAAGTCTCAGGTCCTGGCCAAGTTGGATCTGCACCATCTTACTCGCAAGCTTCTCGCGCATCTGGTGAATTTCCTCAGCGGTGAATTGCACCTGCCCCCCGCTTTGCTCGACCAGGTGGTAGATCAGTAACGAGGTGAGGAGTTGCGCTTCTTCATCGCTGGCATGACGGCTTAAGTTAAGAATTTGTGACATGCTGGCCGTAATCTCCGATTGGCGTCCGGTACTTATGGCCGAGCCGGCAAGGCTTCCACAATGACACGGAGGTAGGGGGCCTGATTCGCAAACGATTCCTGGAATCTTCAAAGGCATTTCTCAAGGATGATCACCGTGCGCGACTGCACGTAACGTGCGCTGACGCACGACCCGATAGCTCAATGCATACAGGTGTCAGGACATATCCATCGCTTCATTGCAAACTCATTAATAATATCCAATACTTCCGTGATAATTCTTCAATGGCCCTATTATTGCTGTAACCCCTCTATGCAAGGTTAAGTGGTATGGGAGGGCAGGGCCATGGATGGTACCTCAGCTGTTAACTCGTCGAATTCACTCACCGCACGCGAAGAGACCTCCTATCAGGAGACATTTTCCACCTTATCAGTGCCGGAGTCCGCAGCATTCCAGGCCAAGTACTTCGGACGGGATGTGGCGGCAGGGGTCATTACCGGCGTCATGGCGATCCCTTTATCCGTGGGCATTGCGATCATGTCGGATTACCCGATCAAAGTCGGTCTGGCTACGGTGGCGTTTGCCTGTCTGGTAGGGTGGATCAACGCGTGGATCAGACCGGGGAACTTCATCGGTTGTCCAGGGATTGCGGCGGGTCTCGCCCCGGTATTAGCCATCGGAGTAGCGACGTTCGGCATGGACAACATGGCCTTCATTATCGGACTCACGGCCGTGATGCAGGCGATCATTTGGAAATTCAACTGGCAGCGCTATATTCTGGTGGCCGTGCCCCACTACCTGGTTGAGGGGCTCTTGGCTGGGATAGGGCTCAAAATTGCAATGAAGTTTTTGGCCTTTACCTATGAACTCCCGGCTGAGTTCGTCTCGACAGAAACATTCTTTAATGAGGCTCGAGTTCAGATGGGCCTGATCTCCTTGATCGGCTTCGTGCTCTTCCTGTTTCTATTCGTCAAATTTAAGGGGATTCAGCCGGCTGTCCCCTATTTCGCCATTTTGGGGGCAGGAGTCATCGTTGCTCAATATGTTCAGGTTCCTATGCTCCATGTCGAGGACGTTCCGCTGTCGCTCGGATTACCCATCCCTCATTTTGACAGCGCGTCCCTCTGGCTCTATGCGATCGGGTTCACGATGATGCTGGCGATGATCGACGTCATTGAACAAGTCATGAGCAATGCGGCCATCGAAAAGATCGATCCCCTCAAGCGGAAATGCAACAGCAATAACAGTCTGTTGGCCATCTGGATTGCGAACCTGGGCTCCAGTCTATTCGGCGGGATGACGAACTTGGACGGATTGGCGAAGAGCACGACCAACCGGCTGGCCGGCGCCTACACCAAGTGTTCCGTTTTGGTTATTGGATTCGTCGTCACATTCTTTGTTTTCAATCCCCAATATCTTGACTACGTGCCGAAATTCTCCGTAGCGGTCGTGATGATCTTCACCGGATGGAAAATGATCGCCGGCCTGACCCATGTCACGCATTATGGCCCCTATGCCCTGATTCTCGCATTATTGACCGGGGGCTTGGTGTTCAAACTTGGGATCTTCGAAGGACTGCTCATTGCAATGGGAGTCCATGGGATGGTGCATTATATGTTCTATGCACAAGTCGAGAAGCTTTCCTGGAAAGAGATGATTCAGAATTATCTGACGACTCTCAAAAGGGCCTAAGCGCTGGCTCCCGGTCTGATACAGAGGACACTCGAAGAGTATTTGGTGGGATGGAGATCGCAGCATGGTGAAGCGGATCTGAACGATGTAAGATCCGCTTCACCTCATCACATTACCGCCTCACAGTAGGCGGCAATCACTCGTCGCTTTTCGCACACACGCTTCGTCAGTCACGTATTCAAAGGTCTCCTACACACAGCTATTCTTTCGGCGGTACGGCGGAAGAATGGTGGCTGGTGATCAACCACTGCTTCCCGTCCCACTTGTAGGTAAAGGTGTACCGGGCTTTCACACTGGCGCCGGTCTTCTTGAATGTGAAGGTATAGAGTCCGGTGTCGATGGCGGTATTGCAATCAATCTCGATTTCCCGAGAGTCGATCCGTCCGACCGGGTGATTCTCAAGAAAATGGTGGAAGTAGTCTTCCTTGTCGACTGCGGTGAATCGTGGCCGGCTCGACACCGTCGGCAGCAAGAGCGAGGTCGGGGCGTAATTGGCGGCAACCTTGTGAACGTCCCCGGTCTGAAGCGCTCCATTCCAACGGTCAAAGAGAGCGGCGATCTGTTCCTCACTGGCCTCGACACACTCTTCAGCATGTTGTGTCACCGCCTGGTGCACATGTGCCGGTGGAGCATCGACCATGGGAAGGGCGGAAGAATGGTGGCTGGTGATCAGCCACTGCTTCCCATCCCACTTGTAGGTGAAGGTATACCGGGCCTTCACCTTGGCTCCGGTTTTTTGGAACGTGAAGGTATAGAGTCCGGTGTCGATGGCGGTATTGCAATCGATCTCGATTTCACGCGCATCTTGTGAGTCGATGTGCCCGACCGGGTGGTTCTCGAGGAAATGGTGAAAGTAGTCTTCTTTATCGTATGCCGTGAGGCGAGGCTTGCTCGACACCGTGGGAAGCAAGACGGACTTTTCCGCGTAATTCGCGGAGACCTTGTGCACATCACCGGTTTGGAGCGAGGCATTCCAGCGGTCGAACAGGGCGGCAATATCCTCCTCCGTCGCGGCGACACAGACTTCGGAATGCTTGGGGACCTTGTGGTTGAATTTATGGAGTGAGTCTGCTTGCGGTTTTTCGGCGAGCGGTTGCCCTGCACAACCGGCTACTGACACTGCAACCAAGGCGGCAAGTAAAGACAATGCCTTCATGACCCTTTCCCTCCTCTAGATTTGATTTCTGCGAGCGCCTGGACACACAACTCAGTAATTCTTAGTCCGGGGAACCGGGCAAAATTGTATACCGGTGAGTATGCCCATCTCAACCTCGGAATCGCCGGTTGAATGGAAAGAACCATATCAATACAAAGGTATTCTAACAATATGAGGCAGCGACGGAAACATCACGGGGAAACACATTCTGCCGGGTTGAGGCGAGGCCGTGAGAGAACGGGTACGCAATCAGGGAAGCAATAAAGTCGACAGGAGCATGCCGTATCGCGGTTCACTCCCCCGGGTCCATTGGTTCCGGTGGAGCGCGGTTGTGTCATCTCCGTCAGGGAAAGAGGAGAGTTTGCTCGTCCGGCCGCCGGACTTGTGACGAAGACACTGCCGGACAGGCTTCTACTCTGCCGCAACCGGTACGAGGGAAGCTTACTGCGGGTAGATCGAGGAGTGGTCGCTGGTGATCAACCACTGCATGCCATCCCATTTGTAGGTGAAGGTATACCGGGCTTTGATGCTGTCTCCAGTTTTCTTGAACGTGTAGGTATAGAGACCGTCGTTGATGGCGGTGTTGCAATCGATTTCGATCATGTGGGAATCGACCTGGATCACGGGTTTGTTCTTGAGGAAGTGGCGGAAGTAATCTTCTTTGTCGTCAAGCGTCAATCGAGGTTTCATCGAGGAGAGAGGAAGCAAGACGGATCTCGCTGCATAGTGGGTGATGACTTTGTGCGGATTTCCGCTCTGAAGAGCTTCCTTCCAGCGATCCAACAACGCTTCAATTTCTCTTTCAGTGGCCGCGACACAGACTTCCGAATGCCGAGCAACCGAATGGACCGGCTCTTCCGGTGGGATCTGCTCAGCCGGCAATCTGGATGAATGGTGGCTGGTGATCAACCACCGGTTCCCGTCCCATTTATAGGTCAACGTGTATCGAGCTTTGACAACCGCACCGGTTTTCTTGAAGGTAAAGGTGTAGAGGCCTTCGTCGATGGCCGTGTTGCAGTCAAGTTCAATGACGCGTGATTCAATCTGTCCGTCTGGTTCGTTGCGCTGAAACTCACGGAAGTAATCCGCCTTCTCATCAACCGTGAACCGAGGTATGCTCGACACCGTAGGGAGCAGGACGGATTTGGCCGCGTAATGCTCGACAACTTTAAACGGATCACCGGTTTTGAGTGATTCATTCCATCGTATGAATAGGGCAGCGATGTCCTGTTCACTGGCGGCGACGCATTCCTCGGAATGTTCTGCCACGTCGGCAAAACTGACGGTGGGGGCGGCGGTATATGCCAGCAGCAGCAGCACGACCGCGCTCATGAATAGATTCGGCATTCGTGTTCGCATAATTGCATCTCGCTGATTTGACGACAGCGGTGGCGGCATGAGGAACTCTGGCTGGCTCGTTTCTGAAGCCATAATGGTCTAACTATGCCAGAAAACAGGGAATTGTCCAGAACATCACCGCTACCTGTGAGGAGCAGCGGCATGCGTCGGACGTACGCACCTGCCTCACGATACGGCGGAAGATTTGGCTGACGGCACTCAGTAGCCGGTGGCCCGTTCGAGAGGCACAGCAGATGGACAGACGATAGGAGCGGCGGTAGGATAGCGCTTGCTCCGGTGGTTTACGCAACAACATCGGTCGGCATCCGTGTGCATACCGGTGAGTCTCCCTTTCATGATCGTCTCATCCTATGGAAAGGCCCCGCTGTGAAAATTGTCGTTGGGATTAGCGGCGAGGATCGGGAATTCATCATCCTGAAGCAAGCCGTGCAGTGCTTCCGTCCCACGGAAGTGATCCTGGTTCATGCGATCGACCTCGGTTTGTACTTCGAGCTGTCGGTGGCCGTCGAAGACGGCGAGGATGCGGGGCGTCACTTGCTGGAAAAAGCGGCCGGTACGGTAGCGAAGGATGTCAAAATCATTCGGAAGGTCAATGAAAGCGCCAATCCGGCCGACCTCATCCTTGAAACGACGGAGCGCGAGGATGCCGATCTTGTCGTGGTTGGAACCCGAGGGCGGAGCCGTTTGACGGAGGCCTTCGTCGGCAGTGTGTCCGCTCGAGTCTTTTTACATACATCCCGATCGACACTGGTCGTAAAAGGCGCTGTCCGCAAAGTGGAGCGGGTGCTGGTGGCGGTCGAGGGACCGGACGACGCAGACCGGATCGTGGCTTGGCTGAGACGGCATCCCCTCAAGGATCCGGCTGAACTCCGCGTGGTCCATGCAGTAGCCCCTGGCGGGATCAAGGACGCCACGGGAAAATCTCTGTCGCCCGCCGAAGCCCATCAGCGGGCTGAACAGCTTGTGGGGGAGGCGGCTTCAACCCTCGCGCAATCTTCGTACAAGGTGAGCACAAAAGTGGCAGCCGGGAAACCGGTCGCACTGATCGAGGAGCAGGCGAAAGGGATGGATCTTGTGGTGGTGTCCTCTCATGGGCGAACGGGGATGTCACGCTTTCTTGTCGGCAGCGTGTCCCACTCCGTGGTGCATGATGTCGCCTGCTCGGTGTTGATCGTGCGCTAGCTCGGAGCGGAGAACCTGCTCTGACGGGGCTGTAGTCGAAGCCAGGAAAGCGGGTTGTTCAGGCTTCGTGAACCGTGCGGGATAGTCCAGCCGGGATTCCGGGCGACTCCAAACCGAATTTTCGTGGCGGGACCGCCTTCATGTAACGGGAGAGGGGGTATCAGCCGGGCTCACGCTCCGGATGATCTCGCATGAGGGAATTCCGCGCTCGCTCCGCGGGAGGCCGCCGGCATTACGAGGAGGATTTACCGCCTTTCTTCCCGAAATATTCCTCCCGGTTGACGGCGACATCCGCGACATACACGAAGCCAGAATGCCGCTCGAACAGGGGTTTCAGGCCGGCCAGGATGGGTTCCACCTTTTCCTCGGGGACGACCGTGAGGATCATTTCGAGGCTTTCCTGCTCGCTGAACATGAAATGCGCCTCGCGCACCCCATGGTGTCCCTTGCCGGAGATATTGCCGATAATCGTGTACCCGCTGGCATGCACGCGGTCCAGCAGTTCGGTCACGAACGCCCGGTGTTCACCCGCGATGATCACCCGAATTTCTTTCATCGGATGCAAACGTAACCCACCCATCGATCCGCTCCTTTCCGGCCTCCCATGTGGTCATGACGGCACCATCACTTCTTCCTGCACGATCCTGGCCCATTCCCCGTTCGGGCGATAGCGATACCAGTCTCCGGCCTCCGGGTCGAAGACGATCAGGTGAACCCATTCATTGTGATAATAATGCTGAAGAACTTCATGCCGGGCAATGAGTTTTTCGATTCCGTTCCGAGGCGCTTCAACGATCGTCAACAACCGCATCGGCTCATGGTACGGCATCTCCCCGTTCATCACCGTCTGCCGCGCTAATCCCAGTCGAAGATCACTCCAAGGACCGGACATGATGCCGAACCGTCCGACCACGTTGTGATAGATCTTGCTGCCGCTGCCATAGACTTCGTTGTCGACGGCGGAAAAGTAGTGTTCCATGTTGATCCACTGTGCGACAACCTGAGGAGCGGTCAGCAAGACTTCCAGGAAACGCGTCGTCGGGTCTTCTCGATAGTCATACGAATGCAGAAACATCCGACCGGTGAAATCCAGCCCTTTCGTCCATTCGCGACGACCGACCAGGAACGTGGTATTCCCGGAGAGCCCCCACTCGGGTCGAACTTGACTCCAGTCCACGCTGCGCCCTTGCACATGAGCCGTGGCCTGTGATTCGTCCAACGGCTGCCGGACTTCCGGAAATCGACCGCATCGCTCAAGGCTGGCCAGCTCCGATGCTTCCCGCAGATCATCCTGGAGCCGTGCGAGGTCGGCACGATGGGTCGGCGGCACGTCCTCGAGGTCGAATAAATGGATCGTGTCCGTCGTGGTATTCATCTGGCCGGCGAGGAAATGCGTGTCGGACGGGATATCGATCCCGGTCTTCCGTAACCGCGCACGGACCTTGTCGTTGTTCGCCATCATGGCGAGGACCCGGGCATTGGGCTGTCCCTCGTTCCCGCCGCATGCGCCGCAGTCGAGCGCCGACTCATAGGGGTTGTTCTCCGATGCGCTGCCGTGCGCGCAGAACAGGATGAGCCGGGCAAAGTTCTTCGTCAGGCCCATCATCCGCAGGGCGGTCTCGACGGTCAGGGTCTGCTCCTCGAGCGTGAAGCCGGTTCTGGTCAGCCGTTCCTTGAATCGCGATGACGCACGCGGGTTGACGTCGTACTCACGTCGGAGAACGAGGATAAACGCGTCGAGCGCATCTGCCTTCAAGCCGACGGCTTCCGCCTCGGTCAGGAATCCCGTGTCCGGCTGTTCTCCGCCCTGAAGGGCCCGCTGCCGCAGTCCCTCGATGAGCGACGGGGTGATGTGCATGCTACGGAGCCCAAGGCGCTCCTGGAGCGCCATCCGTACCAGCTTTTGATGCTCGACCGTCAACATCTCCGAGGTATCCGTCGGGGACAACTTGTTTACCGTCAGAGTGGTCGGGAGCGACGGCACGAATTGCCGCTGCAGCCAGCTTGCCACGCGCCGATAGAGCGACGGGAGGAGAGTCTTCCCGAAAATCGGGAGGCTATAAAACCAGCCGATGGACTCGACCATTACATAGGGAGTAATGACGTTTTCTTTCAGGTCGTGCATCAACGTGTGGCCCGCGTGGACCCACTTCGTCCAGACCTGATGTTGCGAGACCTTGTGATCCAGATAGCTTCGCGGGATTTCGCGGACTTCGTTCTTGGCCCGCATGATGACGGGGAACTGTTCCGTATCATGCTCTTTCCCCCAGGCGCGGTACCGGATGAAGGCGGCGAAGAAGCCGGCGAAGCCAAAGGTCTCATGCGGGCCGATTGATTCGAGGTGGCGACGAAACGGCTCCGATCGGACATCGATGCAATAGACGGACTGTGAATAGGGGCGAAGAGGAGGGGTTGCCGGCTTGTCCGTGCGCTCCTGTTTGGACGCGGCGACGAGTTGTCCGATCAATGGCTCGTGATAGCCGGCTTCGAAGGCCTTCAGCCAGACGATCCCGTGGTCCGATTCCGGGAAGGCCTCGATCCATTCGATGACCTGTTTCAACGCCTGGGGCTCACTCCCGACCAGTTGTTCATCGAGCATCTCGAGGGATCGGCTCAATGCGAGGAGTCGCCGGGCATTTCCACGCCGGCGCGCGGCCTGGTGTCTGGGAACCACCTCGGTACGATAGCGCGCGAGCACCGTGTTCCAGCCTTGTCCTTTCCGATGGGCCAGCCGATCGACTTCTTCGGCGTAGAGTGCCGGCAGATGCCCGGCGATCCGCTGTCGTCGCAGATAGTACTCTTCCGAATAGTCCCGCATATAGGCGACGATCTCGTCGAATCGTCCTTGAATATCCAGGTACTCCCGACAAGCCGCCTGCACAAGCTCACGGGCGTACCACAAGCGAATGGCGAGGAACTTCACCAGACCGACCGGGTGGGCCTGTTGCCAGGGATAGTCGCGTTCTTCTCCCCGCCATTTGATAAAGCCGGCCCACCCCGGGAGCGCGGTCAACTGGAGCGACAGATAATCCTGCCGCAGTTCCGTCGGAATGCCCAACAGGTTCAGACTGTCGAGCAGCGTGTCTTCCGGATGATCGGGGAGCGCGGCAATTTTACGGCGACTGTCGGGAATCCCGATGAGCGACCATTCTTGTGCGGCGAGCCGCCTCCAGGACCGGTACAGCCCCTCGTCGCGGTCGGACATGGCCCACGCGGCATGCCCCTCGTCGAGAAAAGCCGAGCACCACTTGATCATCTGCTCATTGATAGTCTGGACGATGGAGGTGCCAAGGGTGTCGTCACACCAGTGCGACAGGGTGAGCCACCGGCAGAGCGCCGAGTGGTTGGTCTCCACGACTTTTTTCACGCGATCGTCAAGGGAAGGCGTCTCCAGGACCTGCTCCAGCTTCCTCGCGATCCGCTCAATCAGATCCCGGTCGGGATCATCCAGCTGATCGTCGAGCGGTTCTCGCACGGGGGAACAGATCCCCTCCGTCAGGCAAGCCCGCAAGACGTCCTTATGGGTCACCGAACGAGGTCCCAGGACGATCGTTCGATCGCTGGCCGAGGGCGGCAGGGCCGCATCCAGGTGCTCCACTCGAATGCGACCGGATGTGACGTAGGCACGATACAGGGCGCTCGGGAGGTAGCCGTCTCCATTCAAGAATTGTTTGCCGCGCCGGACCGTTTCTTCGAAGGGAAGATATTCCAGGCTGTGCAACGGATTGTGGTGGACGAACGTCCGCATCGGCCAGTACTGGGCGATGATTTCGCCCGCAAGGCGGACGACGCCGCGGAGTTCCATCCGTTTCGACTCGAGATCCATCGATTCATTCACCGGTGTCATGGAATCGCTCGCGAAAGATTTCCGGCCATCGACTGCGTGGCCGTCGACGTCCACCACTCGATGGGGGCCAGTCCCAGCACCGTGAGGATGACGATCGTGACGGTCAGGGCAGCCCATTCTTGCTGCACGACATCGCGATATCGAAGGTCACCGCGCCTGGTTCCGAACAACAATCGTTGCACCGCGCTCATGAGATACCAGGAAGCCGCCAGCCAGGCCGACGACATGATCATCAGACCGATGAGTGACGGAATCGGCGCGTGGAGCAGCAAGCCCGTCAGTCCGGCGAAGACGCCGAAGGGGGGAAGCCCCATCGCCGCCAATGCCAACAGAGACAACAGCACGGCATAGCGCGGCATTGAAGAGGCCAATCCGCTGATCGAGGATGGATCGACGTCGTCGCCATAGCGTGTCCGAATGATTTGCCAGGCAATCAGCAGCCCGCACGTCGCAAGGCCGATGGAGGCGACAAAGACGGCGGCGCGAGACGTCGCCAGGCTGGATGCCGAGGTATGCCACCAGAGCATGGAAAAGAAGGAGAGACCGGCATAAGACAGCATGAGCCGAACGCGAGTCTGTGCCAGGGCTTTGACGGCTCCGTACAACGCTCCGATCAGCGCGAGGAGGCCGACGATCCCGGAGATCGCCGCAGGTATGATGTGCAGGGCCGAGGCCATGAGGTGCAGGCCGACGGCGGGAAGAAGAAACGCCGAGAATGAGGGGAGATTGCCGGGCAGCCGTGTGAGCGCAATCAGATAGCCGGTGTGGAACGGCAGGAGTGGGATCAGCACCGCCGAAGTGACCAGGGCCCCCAACGATGAAAGCGGATGGGTGGCCAGTGCGGCGACGATCACTCCAAGCGCGGCGAGACAAAACTGGCTGATCCCCCACCATGAAATCGGCCACAAGATCGTGTGGTGACGTACCAACAGGCCGGTTATGGTCACCAACAATGCCAGGAGGAACAGCTGACTCAACGGCGCCGGATGGGCGATGGTACCGATCCCCAGTCCGAGGATGACCATGGTCATGAGCCAAGACAGACGGTGGTCCTTCTGAACCGGCTGTCCCAAGATGGAAATCATGGCCACGATCGGAAGCAGACCGAGGAGCAGGGCGCCCTCCGGCAGGTTTGTCGTCAGTTTCAGAATCGGGGCGACCGTGATGAGGCACCAGATGACGCACGATTTCTTCAGCTGCGGCGCGTCGTCCCAAAGTATTCGACCGGCCAGGGCGCCGATGAGCGGAATGCAGGTGGCAAGCCAAGAATAAATAATCGCGCTCGTCATCGCCGGGACCACCCTTCTTCCTGCTTGTCGACCCAGTGGATAAACCGCAACGCGACTTGCCCCAGGCGCCCGTAGCATTCGTCGCCATACAACCGGTTGATGAGCGCCACATACGCTCGGTGCCGGATTCTCTCGATCCAGGCCGGTATCCAGACACTTCGCCCATGGGCCTTCAAATAGAGGTAGATCCAGCCGAGGATGGTCAGGCCGGTTGCCCCGGCAAGAAGCAGGTCGAATAACCAATTGGGAAGGTCGGCGGCCTTGAAATAGGCGGCGACTTCGTCCGGATTGGGATAGAGGAACGCGGTAAACGATTCCACCGCAAACAGGTAGATGAAAACCACGAAGAGGAGCGTCACCAGCATGGTGGAGGACACTTTCCAGGATGCGACCGCGCGCAGCCGCGTGAGCGTCAGAATGGCCTGCGACGAAGTGATCCAAATGAAGAAGAGGATGATGACGGTCCCCTGAGACTCCAGCAAGGGAATGTGCAGCACCCCGTGGGTCGCCAGGAGAATCAGCAGAGGGATCACCAAACTTGTCAGAAGCCCCGTCGACCAGGTGAGCTTCGACAGCTGGTCCTCCTCGTGGTGGGTATGGCCTGGGTGGGGGAAATGTGGCTCGAGCCGGGCCTTCTGAATCACGTTTCCACAATTGAGAAAGACCGTGGCCTTAAACAGCCCGTGCGCGATGAGATGGAAGACGGCCAGCGAGAACGCGCCCAGCCCGCATTCCATGATCATGTATCCCATCTGGCCGATCGTGGACAGTCCCAACGTCTTCTTGATGTCGCTCTGCACCAGCATCATGGAGGCCCCCAGCACCGCGGTCACCGTGCCGACCACGAGCGCGACGTGCAGGGTGACCGAACTCAGGCCGAAGAGCGGCGCCATGCGATTGATCAGGAACCCTCCGGCATTGATGATGCCCGCATGGAGCAAGCCGTGTACGGGTGTCGGTGCGAACAGGGAACTCGGTAACCAGAGGTGAAGCGGAAACTGCGCGGATTTCCCCATCGCCCCGACGAACATCAGCAGAGTAATGGCGGTGGCGGCATCGATGTCCATGCCTGGCCACAGTGCCACGGTGTGAGGGGCGGTCGTCGCGCGCGCGAACAGCTCGGGGATCTCCAGCGTTCCGTATACCTGGTAGGTGAGGATGATTCCCATCAGGAAGGCCATATCGGCCACGCGCAGCACCGTGAACGTTTTGTAGGCTCCGTCGAGCGTCGGAGCATGGCTATGGTTGTGCGCCAGGATGTAGAGCAAGTAACTGAGCAGTTGCCAGAACAGGAACAGCATCATGAGATTGGCGCTGGATACCATGCAGAGCAGCACGAAGTCTGTGAGGCAAATCAACGTCAGATACCGTCGGTAGTGGCGGTCCTGATACATATAGTTCACGGAGTAGGTATAGATGATCAGGCTGACGGCCGAAATCAGCGTCATCATGACGCCGCTGAGCCGATCGATATAGAACCCGAAGGGGATCGGGAGAGACGCAACCGCGGCCGGGTTATAGAATTGGAGGGTGATCGGTCCCGAGACCGTCACGGCATACAGAGTCCCAGCAGCTCCCACACAGGCGGCTCCCATCAGCAGCGCGGCGATCTTGGCGTGGGCATAGCGGGTCGAGTCTTCTGCGCAGACCACGACCAGCGCCGCGACCAGGGGAAGCAAAGGGATGAGCAGAGCAGCCCACATCGGTTCGGTCTCGCCTCAGAAAACACAAAAGCCAACCGCCTCGCGCCGACCCACGGTCGACACAAACGGTTGGCTTGTACTGCGACCGGCCTCTCAGGATGAAATGCGAGTCGCCCTACGGCCTACGACGGAAAAACAGCCGTCTTGCCCGTCCGCAAGCAATCTTGTGGAAAGGCAACACTGCATGCCACCGATAATGCGGCTCCATCAATAATATGGGGCAACGTATAGCGTCAAGCTCGAAATGGGCACGCAGGCCCCCGTTTCCGTCCTGCGGGAGCCGAAAGATGCCGCACGAAGCTCGAGACTGAGGCGAAAGTCCTAGCCCGCAGCATTCATGAACACTTCTACGGCAATCGGCGATCCGCTGTTTCGCCGGTCCTTCGACCTTGCTCAGGACGGTGAGCCTGTCGAACCGTCATGAATACTGCGGGCTATGGCAGTACTTGTTCGCCTGCCTCGTGCGCTCTTATAATCACGGGAGAGGGGCTATGGAAAACTCAATACGCAATGCCGTCATCAGGTTCGAGCAAGAATTCATGGGCCGTGGTCCGGATGAAGTTCGAGCACTCGTCGCCCGCGACCTTGTTGTCGTCCGACTCAAAGGCGTCTTGACACCGGCCGAACGTCAGCTTGCCAAAACGGTGGAGGGGGTTGAGATGGTCAAGCAACTTCGGCAGAACTTGATCGCGCAGGGCAGGGAAAAGCTCTGTGAGCAAGTCGGCGAAATCACCGGGGCGAAGGTGCTTGGGCTCTTTACCGATATCGACGTGCAGCTCGGCGAACGAGTCCTTGTTTTCACGACGGATCGTGAGATCCAATATGGGACGAGGTAGCAGGCCGCCGGATGGCGGCAGCTTCAGCTCCATTACATGATCCCTTCGGTCATGAAGGGTTAGTGGTTCTATGTCGCAGTATCCATCACTCTTCTGCTGCAATCGCCGATCCGCTGTTGAGACAATATGCGTCGATCGTCGTTCGCCTTTCGATAGAACTTAGGGCCATGAGCTTGCCGAACGGTGAAGCATCTCGGTCAGCGGTTTTGAGTTTGAGGTTTCAGGTTGTCCGGAAACTTGGAACCTGAAACGTGGAACTAGAAACGTCCCCAGGCGACTTCAGCACGAACCGGTATGAGTAATGCGGCCTAGTGCACCGGCGCCTCGGCCGGTTGTGCAACAGAAGACGTGGTGACCGGCGGATCGCCTCGCTTCGGACCCGGGTGCCAGCCCATGACCGCGAGCAGCACCAAGAAGCTGATGACATACGCGACTGCCACATGCCAGCCGTGATACAACCATTGACCGACGTTCTTCGCATTCGGATACATGTTGGATAACGCCACGCCGGCCGACGAGCCGAACCACATCATCGAGCCGCCGAACCCCACTGTGTAGGCGAGCATACCCCAGTCATAGCCGCCTTGCTTCAGCGCGAGCGCGGTGAGCGGGATGTTGTCGAACACCGCGGAGATGAATCCGAGCCCCATGGCTGATTGCCAGGATGCGACCGGCAATTTTTCAACCGGCATCATCGAGGCGCAGGTGACCAGGGCAAGCAGAAATATCGTCCCTTTGGTCGCGTCGGGTAACAGACTCCAATCCGGTTTGCGTACCGGCGCCGAGACTAGAATGGCCAGTGCCACGGCCACGCCGATGAATGGAAAGCTGTCGGCGATCTCGGGGTGGACCAAATTGATATACACGTTGGTGGAAATCGCCGTCACCAAGATGAATGCCACAATCCCGACGCGGGCCCAGTCCACATGCGCGCCGCCCGGCTCATAGGCCCTCAAGGGCGAATACTTGTTCTGTTGCAATGCGGCCGGGATACCGAACAGGACCAGTGCAACCACTGCGGCGACATAGGCGTGGAAAACTTGGGCCGGGCTCACGCCGTCGATCCACATCATCGTGGTCGTGGTGTCGCCCACCACGCTGCCCGAACCACCAGCATTGGAGGCGGCAACGATCGCGGCGAGGTACCCGATGTGGACTTTGCCGCGAAAGACGGTGTGCGCCATGGTACCCCCGATCAATGCCGCGGCGATGTTGTCGAGAAACGATGACAGCACAAACACGGTTGCAAGCAGCGCGAAGGCCCCCTTCGCCTGTCCGGGCAGGTACTTCGGCAGCACGGCCGGAACATGACTCTCCTCGAAATGTTTGGACAGCAAGGCAAAGCCCAGCAACAGGCACAGCAGATTGGAAAGAATCACCCACTCATGGGCGAAGTGGCCAAGCAGGCCTGGTATGCCATCGCCGGTCTTGAACCCGGTGAATATCAATTTGTACAACGCAATCGTGCCGAGTCCCGTGAGCGCTACCTGCAGTGTGTGGTGGTGGAACAGCGCGACACCCAGCAGCGTGAGGGCGAACAGGATGAAGTCGAACGGGATGCCGAACACGGTGGGTGGGTCGGTTGCTGCGACAGCCAACGACGGGACTAACCATAACGCGAACGAGGCTCCGGCGAGGACCAGCCGAGGGCCGATGGCCGCGCACGACGATGGGATCTTCTGCTCTTCAAAACGCATGACGCTCCTCTGCATCACGGTCGTCGCGCAAGCGCCCGATCCGGCGAATGTCGACGAGAAGTGTGTTGATCTTCTTTACGGTGGATCGGGGATGGCCGAACGAGAATCGACCCTGTCCTGCCGAATTGTAAATCCAGAGGCCGTGGTTCGAAGTGACAACCGGACGATCCAGATACACCGGAAATCCAAACGAACCCAGAAGCTACACAGGCAGGTAAGTGAAAATCAAGGTAAACTTTCCGCGCAGCACGCGTCGGCGACATCTCAGCGAAACGTCTGGCCTTCGTTTTACCTAAGAGGTGAGGCGGAGCATGATCGGTACCGGGTCTTCCATGCAATGGGGACGAGCGGCTTGAAATGTTGCGTCGCAACCCGAGTCATTTGACCAGCGTGACGGGGATCTGGGTCAGGTGGACAACCTTGGTGGTGACCGAGCCCATCACAAGCCCAGCAATACGCCCGAGTCCACGCGATCCCATAATAATTTCGTCGGCCCCAACCGCCTTGGCACACTCCACAATCTTTTCGGCGGCATCGCCTTCAGCCGTACTGCTTGTGAACGTCACGCCCGACGAGCGCAAGACTTGCTCCGCCGGTTCGAGAATCTCACGATTGTACTGCGCCGCCATGTCAGCGGCTTTCTTGTCGCCCATGTAGACCTGGATTTCGCCGTATACGCGTAACGGGGAATGTACCGTCACGAGATACACGCGCCCTTGTGGTTGTACACGTGCTCGCTCAACGGCAAGATGCAGTGCACGCATCGCGCTCTCCGAGCCGTCGATCGGAACCAAGATTGTGTTAGACATAACAGCCTCTTTTACGCCAGTGGCGACAAGTCAACAAAGATCAATACATCTTCTATCTCAGGGATTCAAGTAGCCAGTGCCCAAATTCACGCGACGGCGTGGTTGTCCAGGTTCATGGCCCAGGCGGCGCACCGTGCGACCGTGCACCAGCTCAAACTCTTGCGCGTCCATGTTCATACAGAAAAGAATGAGGTCGGAAGAACAAACCGGTTGCGGGCACAGGTGTTCTTACAGCGGTTCTTTCCTCGAAGACTGCAGACGGGCAAGCCGTTCCGGGCAGGGCTTGTCGCAACCGGCATCGCACTCCAGCCCAAGTCGGTCAAGGCCGCCGCAACTGCCGCCGATCGGACGTCGACCGACCAGGACACCCACTGCCATCGCCAGGATCGCGATCACCATGACAAGAAAAGTCACCAGGAATATCGTCATGACAACTCCTCCTGTTTGCGGTACCGCTGGAAGGCGCAGCAGACGCGCTCCTCAAATTGTCCATCCCGTTCGATGACGAAAAGGACGGGAAGACTGAGCCGTTCAGCGACGGCCATGCCGCGCTCAGGTCCCAACACCTGAAAGGCGGTCGCCCAGGCATCGGCTCGCATACTGGTGTCGGCCAGCACCGTCACCGACACCAGATGATTGTCGACCGGCCAGCCGGTGGTCGGGTCGATGGTATGGGAATAGCGTCGCCCGGCGATTTCAAAAAAATTCCGATAATTGCCCGAGGTGGCGAGGGCGATGTCGCTGAGCGCCAGCATCGTGTGCACCGAGCGTTCGCCTGACAGCGGTTTCTCAATTGCGATTCGCCAGGGTGTCTCGTGCTCCTTGAGCCCGCGGACTCGGATTTCTCCGCCGATCTCGACCATGTAATGGTCAATGCCGCGTGCGGTCATGAGTTCGGCGACCCGGTCTACCCCGTAGCCCTTGGCGATTCCGGACAGATCCACGAAGACATCAGGGCGGTGTTTGCGTATCGCCGGTTGAGTCTCACTGAGTGTAATTTTATCAAGTCCGCTACGCGCGCGGGCGGCGGCGATGTCGCTTTCGAGTGGGACGCGGTCCGGATGAACCTCAGGGCCAAAGCCCCAGAGATTGACCAGGGGACCGACTGTGATGTCAAACGCCCCTTCACTCTGGATGCCGATCTCGAGTGCGGCTTTGAGTACCGTACGGAGTGAAGCGGATGCGGGTACCCAGTCGGTGGTACGCAGACGGTTGAAACGGGAGAGTTCTGATTCCTGGTCATAGGTGGACATGGTGTGATTAATCTCGGCCAGCAACGCGTCCACGTCGCTCTGCATGGCCTTGAGGGAGGGCGTATCCCGGGTGGGACGGTATTTCACGTTATAGGTGGTCCCCATGGTGCGACCACTCATGTGCAGCTCTGGGACAGGCGGATCAGGACGCAGCAGGCTGAAGCCGGTACCGGCAGCCAGCAGTACGATCAAGGCAACCAGTGCGCGGGGTCGCAGAATGGAAGGGCGCATGGACGCTCATCCTCCGAAGTCATCGAGCATGATGTTTTCCCGCTCGACTCCCAAATCCAACAGCATCTTGATCACGGCGGCGTTCATCATCGGCGGGCCGCAGAGGTAGTACTCGCAGTCCTCGGGCGCCGGATGGGTCTTCAGATACTCATTATAGAGCACGTTGTGGATAAAGCCGGTATAGCCGCTCCATGCGTCTTCCGGGAGCGCGTCGGACAGGGCGACATGCCATGTGAAGTTGTCGTGCGCGGCGGCCAGTTTGTTGAAATCGTCGACATAGAACATCTCGCGCTTCGACCGAGCCCCGTACCAGAAGGTCATCTTGCGTGTGGTCTTGAGGCGACCCAGCTGATCGAAAATGTGCGAACGCATGGGCGCCATCCCGGCGCCACCGCCGATGAACACCATCTCGTTGTCGGTATCACGCGCAAAGAACTCGCCGAACGGCCCGGAGATGGTGACCTTGTCCCCCGGTTTCAGTCCGAACAGGTAAGATGACATTTTGCCAGGGGGCAGGTTTTGTGTGCGAGGAGGGGGCGTGGCAATGCGAATATTGAGCATAATGATGCCGCGCTCTTCCGGGTAATTGGCCATGGAGTAGGCACGCTCAAGGGGCTCATCGACCTTGGACACAAGATCCCAAAGTTTCAGCCGGTCCCAATCGCTGCGAAACCGCTCTTCGATGTCAAAATCCTTGAACGAATGCTCATACGGAGGGCAGAAAATCTGAATGTATCCTCCGGCACGGAAATCGACATACTCATCCTCGGGAAGCTCCAGGACCAGTTCTTTGATGAAGGTGGCCACATTATGGTTGGAGCGGACGGTACATTCCCATTTCTTGACTCCGAACACCTCATCCGGAACCGCGATCTTCATGTTCTGCTTGACCGCCACCTGACAGGAGAGACGGTAGCCCTCGCGTGCTTCACGCTTGTTGATGTGTGAGGTTTCGGTCGGCAGAATGACCCCGCCCCCTTCGAACACTTTGACCCGGCACACGCCGCAGGTCCCGCCGCCCCCGCAGGCCGAACTAATGAAAATCTTGGCGTCGCCGAGGGCACCGAGCAGCTTCCCTCCGATCGGCGTCTCGATCGATTTCTTGTCGTTGATCGTGATCGTGACGTTGCCGCTGGCCACGAGTTTCGAGCGCGCACTCAGAATGAAGACGGCGAGCAGGAGGACGAATCCGGTGAAGACACCGACTCCTAGTAGGATCTCGATCATATGCAGTCTCTTATTCTCAGCCTCAGAGTTGAATCCCGGAAAACGCCATAAACCCCAAGGCCATCAATCCCGCAGTGATAAATGTGACGCCCAGTCCCTGCAACCCTTCGGGGATATCGGAATACTTGAGCTTTTCCCGCACGCCTGCCATCGCGACGATCGCGAGCGCCCACCCGACACCTGAGGCCACCCCATAGGTGACGCTCTCACTGAAGTTATAGTCCCGTTCGACCATAAACAGACAGCCTCCGAGAATGGCGCAGTTGACGGTAATGAGCGGCAAGAAGATTCCCAGCGAGTTGTACAACGACGGAACATATCGATCGAGAAACATTTCCAGGACCTGGACGACCGCCGCAATGACGCTGATGTAGGTAATGAGCCCAAGGAAATCCAGACTGATCTCAGGGAGCCCTGCCCATGCCAGCGCGCGATCCTTGATCAGAAATTGGTAGATCAGATTATTGATCGGGATGGTCAGGCTTTGGACAACGACCACCGCGATGCCGAGTCCGAGCGCCGTGCCGATTTTTTTCGAGACGGCAAGGAACGTGCACATGCCGAGAAAAAACGTCAGCGCAAGATTCTCCACGAAGACCGCTTTGATGAACAGATTGACGAGGTCCATTATGAAGCCACCTCCGGTCGAGGCGCGTGATAGATCTTGTATTCAGGTTGCTCCACTTGCGCCGGTTTCCAGGAACGCACCACCCAAATGATCATGCCGATCAGAAAGAACGCACTTGGAGGCAGGAGCAACAGGCCGTTCGGCACATACCATCCGCCATCCCGATCAAGAGGGAGGATCGGATACCCGAACAGGGAACCAGAGCCAAAGAGCTCGCGTATGACTCCGACGACCATCAAGAGGGCGCTATAGCCGAGACCATTGCCAAGCCCATCGAGGAAGCTGGGAAACGGGGGATGTTTCATGGCATAGGCTTCCGCGCGTCCCATGACGATACAATTGGTGATAATCAACCCGACGAAGACCGACAGGTCCTTGCTGATGCTGAACGCATAGGCTTTGATGAACTGATCGGTGACGATGACCAGTGACGAAATAATGGTCATTTGGACGATGATGCGGATGCTGCTCGGGGTATGATTGCGGACCAGGCTGATGGCGGCGTTGGAGAAGGCGGTGACGACGGTCAGCGCGATGCACATCGTGATGGTCGTCGAGAGTTTCGATGTCACGGCCAGGGCCGAGCAAATCCCGAGGACCTGGAGGATGACCGGGTTATTATCGACGATCGGTTCGAAAATGATCTTTTTGTGTTGGTACGACATGAGCGTTAGCTCCTTTCCTGTCGCAAACGGGACAGATACGGCCCGTACCCCTTGTCGCTCAGCCAGAACTTCAGCGTATTCTCCACCCCTCGCGAGGTGATGGTGGCGCCGGCGAGGGCGTCAACCTGATGGTGACCTTCGGGAGAGGAACTGTCAACCGCGACCTTCGTCACCTCAATCTGAACCTTCCAGTTCTCGTCGAAGAGGACTTTACCCGTCCATTGGGCGCGCCACTTGGGATTGTCGATCTCTCCTCCGAGCCCCGGGGTTTCGGCATGCTGATAGAAGCGGAGGCCCTGCACCGTTCGCAGATCCTCTTCCAGGGCTAGAAATCCGTACATCGTGGACCAGAGCCCGTAGCCGTAGACCGGCAGGATCAGTTTCTTGAACTCACCATTGGGGCCGACAATTCGATAGACCGGCAGGTAACGAGGTTCTCGCCTGATGCCCGCCACATCCTCTCGGCGGGTGAGTTCGGTGGAGATCTCGGGATCCTTTCCGGCCTTGACGATATTAAAGGTATCGGGATCGATCCCCTTTACCTCGTCACCGGTCGCTAGTTCAATCATGTGGGCGTCAATCCGTTTGAGCGCTTGTTCTTCCGTCAGTCCCTCCTTGAGGAGGCCGGAGACCGCAATCACATTCCGGATGAGGTCGGCCTTTTGATTCGTTTCCTGAATCGGTCGAAGGAGCACCGCCGCACCGGCAACCACCACTGAGCAGACCAGACAGAGGACCAGCGTCACCAGCAGCGTCCGGCGCGCACTCTCGACCGGCGCAGCGGATACGGCGGAATCTGATTCAGGCGCGGACATGGCGGCGGAGCCTCCGTTGGATGTTCAGCTGGACGACTGCATAATCGATCAATGGCGCAAACACGTTGGCGAACAGAATCGTGAGCATCACGCCTTCCGGGAACGCCGGGTTTGCCACGCGGATCAGCACGCTCATGGCCCCGATCAGAAGGCCGAACACCCAGCGTCCGGCGCTCGTCATGGCGGCCGACACCGGATCGGTGGCCATGAAGACCGCGCCAAAGGCGAATCCGCCCAGCACCAGGTGCCAGTACCAGGGCATTGCCACCATGGGATTGGTCTCGCTGCCGATCACATTGAATAAGAGCGAGGCCCCGATCATTCCTGCAAAGCACCCGACGATAATGCGCCAGGAACCGACCCCCGTATAGATCAGGAACGCCGCGCCGAGCAGACAGGCGAGGGTGGAGGTCTCCCCCATGGAGCCCGGCATCAGGCCGATAAAGGCATCCCACCAGGTCAGGCCTCCGCGGACGATCTCGTCGACGCCGCCGACTTTCCCAAGGCTAAGCGCGGTCGCACCGGAATAGCCATCGACGGCTACCCACACCCTGTCACCGGAAATTTCAGCAGGATAGGCGAAAAACAGAAAGGCCCGCGCGGTCAGGGCGGGGTTGAGAAAATTCTTGCCGGTGCCGCCGAAGATCTCTTTGCCGAGGACCACGCCGAAGCTGATTCCGATGGCGACCATCCAGAGCGGCATATCGGGTGGCAGCGTCAGCGTGAAGAGCATGGAGGTGACCAGAAAGCCCTCGTTGATCTCTTTCCGGCGGACCGTGGAAAAGACCACTTCCCATACACCGCCGACGAGTAAGGTCACCAGATAGATCGGCAGAAAATACAGGAAGCCATGGACCGTATTGGCCAGAATATTGCCGGGATCAAACCCAAGATTGAGAGCCGTCAGGAGATCGTACCGCCAGCCCGTCTTGGCCACCCCCATCTTGGCGAGGGCCAGATTGGCCTGATAGCCGGTGTTGAACCAGCTCCACAGGATGCAGGGAATCAGTGCCACGACCACGTACATCATCAATCGTTTCAGATCGATGCCGTCCCGCACATGAGGCGCCTGGTGTGTGGTCTCGGGAGTTGAATACAGAAACGCATCGACCATCTCGAAGATGGGATAGTACTGCTCATACCGGCCGCCCTTGGTAAACAGGGGTCTGAGACGATCGAGATAGCGTTTCATACCTGCCATCAGCCTTCTTTCTCAATCTGGCTCAGCACGTTCCGCAGCACCGGGCCATAGTCGTTCTTCCCGACGCACACGAAGGAGCAGAGGGCGAGGTCTTCCTCGTCCAATTCCATGCAGCCCAGTTGTTGTGCCATGTCGGTGTCGCCCACCATGAGGTAGCGCAGCAGCTGTGTCGGGAGGATGTCCAGGGGCATGATGTCTTCGAAGTTGCCGAAGGGCACCATGGCGCGATGACCTCCGTTGAGCCCGGTGGTCAGCCCAAACTCCTCCTTGCGGTGGCGGAAGAGACTCGACAGCATGACGTTGCTCTGGGAGAAGGTGTTCCGCCCTGGCGTAAACCAGCCCAGGAACGTACGTTCGACCCCTTCGTGAATCACGGATATCTGGAGATGATGGCGCCCGAGATAGGACGACCAGCCGGATGCGTGACGTCCCGACAAGATCGAGCCGGAGATGGCGCGGTTCTCATCGTCTTGGACCTCACCCTCGATCAATTCCTCGATGCAGGCGCCGAGCCTGGTCTTGAGCAGCCGCGGCTGTTTCACCTGAGGTCCGCCGAGCGCGATGATACGATCGGTCCATAACCGGCCGCTGGTAAACAGTTTGCCGATCGCGATCACCTCTTGGTAGTTGAGGTGCCAGACCACCTTGTTGACGTCGACCGGTTCGAGAAAATGAATGTGCGTTCCAGGCAAACCGGCTGGATGAGGACCTTCGAAGCTCGCCTGGCGAATTTGGTCTAATCCCTGTGGCAACGGCAGCTCCGCGTGGGGTGTCTTGCACACCCAAACGGGCATGGTGCCAAGGCGCGAAAGTACTGTGAGGCCATGACGGAACGACTCGGCTTCTGCCGTAATAATTGGACCGGGATCGGCGGCCAGCGGGTTGCTGTCCATCGCTGTCACGAAGATGGCCGCCGGCCGGGTGGTCGGGTCGGCGATCTTGCTATAGGGACGCGCGCGTAAGGCCACCCAGAGACCCGATGCCAAAAGATTCTCTATCACCTGCGCCTCGGTCAAACTGGTCAGTCGGTCAACTGGGTAGGACGCAAATGTCTCCTCAGCTTCGGTGTCGTCGAGCCGGATGACGACTGATTGGAGCAGGCGTTGCGCGCCACGATGGATTGCCCGCACCGTGCCGGCGCCCGGAGCCGTGATGCGGACACCGGGTAACTTCTTATGCTCGAACAGCGCCTGGCCAAGCTTCACCTTGTCCCCTTCGGCGACCAGCATGGTGGGTTTGAGATCGACATGATCCACGCCGAGCACGCCGACATGACGGACCGGTTTGGCGACATGGACCAGCTGCTCCGGCTTCCCGCTGATCGGCACATCCAGTCCTTTTTTGATTCTGATCATCATGGCGGTTGCAATGACAGTCACACTGTCGTAACGGGTCAACCCACTATGGTTAGGAGGTACGATCCTGTGTACGCTGCTGGATGAGCCGGTCCTGTTCGTCAATCATCAGCACGGCCATAAAGGCTGGCAGTATACAGAGTCAAACCGCGCTAGTACAACCGTTCGGACATCGTGCTGTCAAGCCTTCAATTGGGGTCGTCTGGATCGACGGTTTCGGGTTTGAGGTTTCATGTTTTAGGTTGTCCAGAAACTTGGAGCCTCAAACTTGGAACCTGGAACCTGGAACTTGAAACTATCCCAGGCAGTTGGGTGGCGAACCCTCGTGAACGATGAGGGCTAGGACGTCACATTGATCCTCCGACCTCCCAGTACTACACTGGTTCTCGGACATGGTTCCGCCGCTCGTCAGATTCGGTACCTCGACCTGGACTTATGAAGGATGGAAAGGGCAGGTCTATCTCAAGGACTACCCCAAGGGGAGCTTCACCAAGGGCTGTTTGGCTGAGTACTGGCAGTTTCTCCACAAGGGCTCACCGCTTTTCCTTACGGCCGGCAATGATTCCACCTTCTACCGGCCTCCCACAAGCCACCAGCTTCGCGCCTACCGCGACCAGATGCCCGAACGGGTCGAGATGTGTTTCAAAGTCTGGGAGGACATCACCGTGCCGGTTTTCGCACCGCACCCACGGTATGGAGTGAAGGCCGGCAAGCCGAATCCCCGCTTCCTCGATGCACGGCTCTTCAACGACCTGGTGCTGACTCCGTTTCGAGACGCCCAATTCCAGGACCGCACCGGTCCGTTTTTGTTTGAGTTTCAGCGACATGATCTCTCGATGGAGGAGTTCGCGTCTCGACTGGACACGTTCTTTGGTCAGCTTCCGACGGAGTTCAAGTATGCGGTCGAAATCAGGAACGCCGGTCTCCTTGGTCAACCGTATCGGAAGGTACTGGAGGCGCATGGCGTGGCGCACGTGTACAACCATTGGTCCTACATGCCTCCGCTGGCAGAGCAACATAGAAGACTGCACGAGACCTTCACCGCACCATTTACCGTCTTCCGCCTGCTCACGCCACTGAAGATGAGTTACGCGGAGGCGAAGCAACGGGCCGCGCCCTATACCAAGATCGTGGCGGAACTCCCGGAGATGCGACGAGACACCGTCTCGCTCATTCATCAATCGATCACGCAAGCCAAGCCGGCCTATGTTCTGGTGAACAATCGAAGTGAGGGGAACGCACCGAAGACGATCCAAGGGCTGGTGGAGCTGTTGCAGTCCACAGGGTCAGGTCGGCGTGCATAAGGGGTTCGATGGGTGCCGTTCCCGCGCCGCCTTTTTAGTGCCTGTCTATTGGTAAAGAAACCCGGCTCAAGATTCCCCGCCAGGTGCCGAAATAACCGGGAGCTTCGTGCGCGATCCGCATGGCCGGGTGGGCCATGCGATGGCGGGTTTATCCCGGTTGGTCAGTCAGTCGCGTGTCATCTTCATCACATCCATGACAAAGCCATTTCATGGTCCCATGCTGTTCGGGGCGATTACCTGTTCGCTGCTGGGCCTTGTGGTGTGGTCCCAGGTCAGCATCACGGTGGAGGAACCACCGACAGTCAATTCAAACGACGTGTTTGTGTTCCAGGGTGTCACGGGGCCGACGGAAAAGACGGTCGTCGCGCCACCCGGTGTTTCATCTCATCATGCCTATGCCGTCGGTGGTCCGAGTCGACTGGCCGTGCTGCTGACGGAGGAGCGATCGAACTGGCTGGGATTAGCGCACGGGCTGAAATCCATCGGCGTGCCGTTTGTCGTGACGCGGGACTATCGGGAAGCGCTTAAGCATCGGGTCATTCTTGTCTATCCGACCATGACAGGGACATCATTTCCTCCTGAGGCCTTTCGCGCGTTGGGCGCCGTTCCTCGCAACGGCGGCACCTTGATTGCGACGCAGGTGCTGGGTGGAGGCTTGGAGGAAGTCTTCGGGTATTCGGAGACGGTGATGGCGTCACGCAACCAGGAGATCCGGTGGAATCGCGCGCATCCCCTCCTGGAGCGGATGACCGATCCTGCCGAATGGGTCACAAAGCTGAACGGCAAGCCGGAGAATCTCATCGGGACCTACAGCTATGGCTATGCCAGGGGAATGCTCGGCACCTATCCAGACGGGTCGGTGGCCGTGACGGCAAAAGATTATGACAAGGGGCATGCCTATGCCATCGGCATCGATCTCGGGGCACTGTTGTTGAAAGGCTATAACAACCGCAGCGAGGGATTCACGACCAGCTTTGACAATCGATTCGACCCGACGCTGGATGTCTGGCTTCGCCTGTTGAAAGGGATGTACCAAGCCGGTGAGCCGGATGCGGTGACGATCGGCACGGTGCCGTTCGGCAAGTCGCTTTCCGTCATGTTCACGCATGATGTCGATTTTACGCAGTCCATGGCGAATGCGGTGGACTATGCGGAGTTTGAACGAAGCAAGGGCCTGACCGGAACTTACTTTATTCAGGCGAAATACATTCGGGATTATAACGACGACATCTTTTTCGATGAACAAGGGGCGAGGTATCTTGCCAGATTGTCCGACCTCGGTATGGAGCTGGCCAGCCACACCGTTGCACACTCCGCCTCGTTCAACGGTTTTCCAATGGGGACAGGGGAGGAGCAATACCCCGGGTACCGTCCGTTCGTGAAAACTCGCTCGAAAGCCTATGGCGCGACGATTCTCGGAGAATTGCGCGTGAGCAAGTTCCTCATCGATCGGCTGGGCGGCGGTCCCGCCATGGTGTCGTTTCGGCCCGGAGAGCTGTCGAATCCGTTTGGCCTGCCCCAGGCCTTGGTTGCAACCGGCTTTCGCTATAGTTCGACGGCGACGGCCAACAATTCATTGACGCATTTGCCGTACCAGATGACCTATGACCGGCTGTCCGAAGAAGAAGTCGACGTATTTGAATTTCCCGTCACCATTGAAGACGAGGAATTGCCGCCGATGGGAGAGCGACTCCCGCAGGCGCTGACGCTGGCGAAGCAAGTTGCCCGATACGGCGGCACGGTCGTGGTGCTGATTCACCCGAACACACTGGGTCACAAGCTGGAGTTCGAGAAGCAATTTTACGAAGCGGTCAAAGACCGGGCCTGGTTCGGATCGATCCGAGAATTCGGCGACTGGTGGTCGGCCCGCAATGCATTGCGTGTGGACGTGTCCGCCGACGTTCATCGCACGACAGTGTCCATCAATGCGCCACGACGAATCTCCGGTATGACACTCGAAGTACCGACCGGGTGGACTTTGTTGCCGCAGAAAGGAGTGATGCAGGACGGGCGGACGATCATTCTGGATGTGGTCGAGCAGACGCGGGTGCTCCATTTCGCCGTCGCCGGGGCGCACCGGAACTCCTAGGTGGAGACTGCCATCTCGTCTCCTTCAGCCTAGGGAAGATCCGGGGTGGAGGGGAACGGACCCCATCTTCTTTCCGGTAGCCCGTCCCGACCATCTCTCCTTGCGACGACGCCTCTTGTCAGCTGCCGAATTTCGCCGGAAACTGTTTCGCAATGGCATTCGTCAACGTATCGGCAATCACATAGACGTGATGTTCCATCGCCGTCCAGGTCTCGTCCTCGCCCTGGTAATCTTTGTCCTGGAACTTGTTGATTTGTGCCACGTGGTGGCCAATATTCGTGGCGAACAGGCTGCGGACCGTGTCCTTGGGGAGGTGCGGATTGATTTGACTGAAAAGGGTGGCGATCTCGTCGGAGATCGAGGCGCCTGTCGCTATGGCCGCCTCCTGGCGGCGCTTATCCCCGGCAACAGTGGCGTCGGAGTAGGCCTGAATTATCTCATCGTGCTTTGTGAGGAGGGCACGAAACCGCCCGGCTGTTGCATCGCCGTAGAACGGAGCCAATGTCTTTGCCATATCTCGTGCGTTGGCCGCCACGGCTTTCTCCGCGAAATCGCGAGACCTCCGATCACCTTTCGCGTTATCCATCACGACATGGCGAATCCAAAACACATGTCGAGACCACTCATCACGTAACACGGCCTGCAGGTCGGCCACGGTGACCGGATGCGGGTCAGAGAGGGAACTGCCTTCATGTGCGCAACCCCCTAGGCCGATGATGGTGAAGACCAGCAGTAGGACGGAACGATTTAGTCTGTTCATGGCAACCCCTTCCTTATCGTAAGGTTAGATGGACGTCCTTTTTATCCTGCAGCAGAGGTGATGGCCTCAGGCCATCGGATCTTGGCAGATGATCAGTCTGATCTATAACGCGTTCACATGTCGAACGTGTAAACGTCATGTAAACAAAAGGTAAATAATCCCTGCTCGGGAGGGTGTGGCAAGGCCTACAGAAACAAATACAACGCCCCCACCACACCAAAGAACTCCGAGGTATTCTTCCCTCTGAGACTGAACCATGGACCGGCAATCAGCCCCACCTGTTGTGTGAAGTGGTACTCTATGGCCGGCGCGATGGAGAGGAGATTGCTGTATCCTTTGCCTACTATCGCCGGCTCACTCTGTGCACCGATGCCCGCGGTTCCAGAGAAGTGCGTTGCATTGATCGTCTGGAATCCGATATCGAGCGCGAGAACGATATGCTGTGTCAGCGTATATTCCCCCGCAATGCTGAAGGTGGTTACAGATCCAGGTTCAACACGTCCCACGGTGTCGAATCCTCCACCGTAGGCATTGAATCCACGCACCCTGACAGGCGAGTAGAAACCGTAGGATGCATTCAGGCGGTACCTCAATACATGATCTCCTCCCAATCGCAGCACTTTCTGTACGGCCACGCCTAGTGTCGTACCGAACGAGCCGCCTCCGATTCCGCCCAGACTGACCGTTGACGGACCGAGATCGTTATAGTGACCGGTCGGAAAGACTTCCTGAACCCAGAACAGCACATGCGGAAGCCATGAATCGGAATCGCCTCTCAGTACTTGGAACCCCAGCTGGAGGGGCAAGTCGCCAAATCCGGAGATGCGGTCACTTGATGAGGAGTTCTCAAGCCACTGCGGCGCGATTCCAATATCGATCCGGCTCGTGAGGCCGTAGATGAAGAATGTTTGTTGAATGATCGTGCGCGACACGGTGGCCGAATGCAGGCGCCAATTGTCGTTATACAATCCGCCATAGCGCGTATAAAAGAAGTAGGGTTGAACGACCAGACGGCCCGGATCGAGCGTGCGACCTCTCGTCGACAGCAGTGTGCCCGTGAACCAGGGATCGGAAGATGGGTGCGGGGCGATGTCGGAGTTCCCGCACCATCCGGATTCGGACAAGCAGAGGCATGCGATGAGCACGCTCAGAACACACTTAGAGAGCATTCCAGCCGGAGGAGTGGGTATATGGTTCTTGGGCATAGCCTTGGGATATGTCAGATAGTAACTTCTGCGGCTCCTGGATAAACGGAGAATGCGGTGATGGAGATCATCGTGCTCTGCTTCTCTTCCTACACCTCGATAACTTCTGCGCTTCCAGCGCATCAAGGGAAGTCCAAAGCGAAACTGAAGAGTAGAATAGCGGGAAGAAGAAAGCCGGTACCGCTTGTGACCCTTCAATCAAAGGGAAGGACCGTTATGGAATAGTCTGTTGTACAGTCAAATAACGGGTCGTGATCAATCCAGACGGCAGCGACTCGGATAGGAACAATCAGTGTGCCGTTGATCGGACGAGCGGCTCGCGCAATTTGATGATGAGCGTACTGCTTCCAACTGCCGGGTCGAGATCGGTCACAATGTTTTGAATCTTCGCGCCGATGGCATGCTCTATGCGTTCCTGTAGGACGTGCTGACAGGAGTCAAACATGGCGCGATGAAATCGACGAAGCAGCTCATGGCCTTCCGGCGACCGTGCGAGTTCTTTTTCCGCTGGAATGGAAGCGCTTCTAGTCGATGTCACGTAGATCAGTTCATCGTACACATGGGCTTGCACGTGCGAAGAGCCGGACTTCATGAACTCGTTCTGAAAATCCAAGACTGTGAGCATGACGGCGTACTCCACCTCAGCTTTATTGTTGGCCACACTTGCCAAGGTCTATCCCTCCTCCCGCCATGACCGAATCCAGCGACCGGTCTGCGGATCTTCGAGTTTGGTGCTGAAGCGATCGTGAAGAAAGGCTTCCTGTTGGTCAGTGAGGGTTGACCGCACGCTCTGCAGCCGAGGGCGTGATTGGGGTGCTTTGAGAACAGGACAGTCGCTGGGCGCGAGTATGTCGATGTCCACAGCTTCTGTTATTGCGACGTTCATGGTTCACCTCCGCTGAGCCTTCGCCGATTCCCGGGTGAGGCGATGGCGTTCATGTGAACGTCCATCGCCCCCCGAGATGATCAATAGGCCTTGCTGAATCCGGCTTCTCCGTCGTAGTTCCACAGCTTTTGCGCGGCGGACCACCACCAGCCCTTCTTGGTCAGGGCGTCCAGGAAGGTGTTCACATCCGCATCCTGCACATCCTTGGTGGCCATGAACCGGCACCGGTACCAGTTCACTTGAAGGAGATCGGGGCTCACGAAACCCGGCCACACCTTCGTCCCTCGGTTCGAGATGAATTCACATTTGAACGGTCCGATATCGTCGAACTTCGGGATGCCTTTGTCCGTAATGATGTACATATCGATTCCGACGAGCTTGATGTCCCGTTTCTTCTTTGTCGCCTTGGCGGTTTCGGTAAATGTCGGCATGGGATATCTCCTTGTTGAGTCTGTGCGCGGAGGCTTAGGCCTTCGCGTGCATCTTATCCACGATGGCTTGCGCATACTCGTCCGTCTTGGCCGTCCCGCCGACGTCGTATGTCACATGCTTTCGCTCGTCAAGCACTGCAAACATGGCCTTCTCGATGCGAGCGGCAGCAGCTTCTTCACCGAGCCAACGAAGCATCATGATGCCGGAGACCAGCACGGCCGAAGGATTGACCTTCTTCATGCCGGCATACTTGGGTGCGGAACCGTGCACGGCTTCGAAGATCGCGCAGCCGTCACCGACATTGGCGCCGGGCGCAAATCCCAAGCCTCCCACTAGTCCGGCGCAGAGATCCGTCAGGATATCGCCGTAGAGGTTGGGCAGTACCAAGCAATCGAACTGAGCGGGATTTCGCACCAGCTGCATGCAGCAGTTATCCACGATGATGTCACCGGACTCGATGTCCGGATACTTTTTGGCGACTTCGCGGAAGGCATCGAGGAAGAGGCCGTCGGTCATCTTCATGATATTGGCTTTGTGCACACACCAGACTTTCTTGCGCCCATTGTCCTTGGCCCACTTAAAGGCGAAATCAGCGATTCGGTAGGAGCCCGGCCAGGTAATGACTTTCAGACATTGCGCGACCTCATCCGACACCATGTGTTCGATGGCGGCATACGAGTCTTCGGTGTTCTCACGGAAATTGATGATGTCGATCTTGTCCCAGGGCCGTTTGAGTACGGGGATGAGCTTCGCCGGCCGCACATTCGCGTAGAGATCAAAGACTTTCCGGAGGGTCACGTTGGCGCTCTTGTGTCCCGTTCCGATGGGTGTGGTCGTGGGCCCTTTCAACGCCACCTTGTTCTTCGCGATGTTTTGAATGGTCTTGTCGGGCAGGAGGGTGCCGTACTTCTCCAGACAGTCGAGCCCAATGTCCTCATATTCCCACTTAATGTCGACCCCGCTCGCATCAATGACGAGCCGCACCGCCTCGCAAATTTCCGGGCCGGTGCCTTCTCCCGGTAACATCGTTACGACGTGCTTTGCCATTCCGATCCTCCTCTTAAGCCTGGATCACGCATCAACTCTTCCACTGCAACCGCGGATACGGTGTGCCATGGGCGCATGTGGCTCAGTCCCTCTCCGTGCTCAATCACGTACGGCATGGTCCCTCGCCACAACCTGGGTCCATCTCACGACACGTCTACGACGTTTACTCCGAAGGGTTGAGTTTGCTCCAAACTATGCAGTAAGGGAGCGGACCATCCGTTCCCATTAATTGCCAGTAAATGCAAATTAGAGTCCAGATCGTTTAAGGCTCGTGCGGCGTGCGTGTGCCTCAAGATGTTAACGAAACACTGGAAAATCACGGCGCGCCGATTCATAGAAGGAGATTGGGGCATCGAGAAGATGCACGGCGCGTGCAGCGATGCACGACGCGCACAGCAGCCTGTGCGTCCATGCTCAGCCAAGGAGGAGACGACGAGAGAGATTTGCGAAGGCGCTGCGTGAAAGTATGAGGTGGAAGACGGCCGGAGGGGCTGTCTACTGGGAACGAACCACGAGCACCGAGGCATCGACCTTGGAGATCAACTGTTCAGCGACTGAACCGATGACCCACCGTTCCAGCGCTTGGCGTTGCGAGCTCCCCAATACCACAAGATCAGCGCCCCATTCTCGTGCACCGTTGGCAAGGGCGTCGACGATTCCGGTCACGCCGTAGACGGCCTCGGTGTAGAGGACACGGGTGTCTAGCGTGACGCCGTCGCCGACAGCGGATTTGGCCTGTACCAGCAACTTGAGACTGGCTTTGGGGTCGGTTTCCTCGGTGGCAACATAGACAATGCGGAGTGTTCCATGGTCGGACACAACCATGCGCTTCGCTTCCATCAAGGCTTTTATGGAGGTGTCCTTGCCGTCGATCGCTACAAGAACTTTTGTGAACATTGAGAGGTGCCCCTCGTAGTCCTGTGACTGATGTGCGTGAAGTTGCTAACTTACATCACTCCCATGCCTTTTGATGTCATCAATGTATCGCTTGATGATCACACTTCCGGGCATTTTCTCTATGTTGACATACACCATGTAGTGTACGATCCCGTGCACGGCCATCGCAATCAATAACCCCTCAAAAATCCCCACTTTGAAGACCAGCACGCCGCATAAAATGGCAAGGATCATGGCATAGGGACCGTGGTGGGTCACATGCACAAGTCCCTCGATCATCTTCCATCCGGAGAAGATCATGATGACCGCCAAGGCAAACTTCGGGAGATATTCGAGCGCATGGGTATTGAAAGTAAAGAAGGTCACCACGGAGCCGATGATGAGGACGGAAAACTTGGTATAGGCGCCGGCCAAGCGATTCGTGGTGCTTTTGGCCAACCCGTCCAGATTGGTCATGCCGCCGAAGAAGCTCGATCCCATGTTGGCGATCCAGATCGCCAACAAGCTGTTGTTGCTGTTGCATTTCCGCTTGAGGGGGTCAATTTTCTCGATCGCGGCGTTGCTCATCACTTGTTCGATAACGTCAATCATGGCCAGCATCACCGCGAATCCCAACATATAGACAATAGTCAGGGGGCTATCAAAGTGCGGGATCGGTAACGCGAGCTTCAGTTCCGTATCTTCCATGGACAACATGGGCACGGAGACGAACTGGGCCAGGATGGTCCCCGCTGCGATGATGACAAAATACGGAACAGCAGGTTGCGTATTCTTGAACTTCAAAAAGAGATAGACAAAAAGGCCATATCCCACCATGGAAATGAAGATCATCTGAATGCGCGCGAAGTTCAGGAACGAGTCGGCGGCTTCCATGCCGGGTGGGAGCTCATAGGTAAACGCCAAGAACTTCAGGGCGATCTTCAGACCGACGCCTGCCAACAGCCCTTCCACCAAATACACGGGTACGGCCACCAAAATATAGCGTTGCCAGTTGAATCGCCAAATGACGGCCTGGATGGTCGCGGTCAGGAAAATCGCGAAGGCCATATTCTCCAACCCGAAGGTGGCGACACCGACGGCCAACACCGGGGCCAGACCTGCTGCGATTCCAGGACAGCCGATGTAGTTGCCGGGCTTGAACCAGGCATTGATCCAGCCGATCAAACAGGCAAATGCCACGGTGGCCAGCCCGACCTTGATGGGATATTCGGACATCATGGCGATGCCGACCGTCAAGGGGATCGCCATCGATCCCGCGATCAGACCGGCGGCCATATCACGCATCGCATATTGTGCTTGGAATGCGGCTGATCCGGACGGGGTACTCGGCTCTGTTACGGCAGGCTGATCACCGTCAGGCCCTCTCAGTTCCGGCTCTTGTGACCGTATATCGTTTTCAGCTTCGTAAGTTGTCATCGGTAGTCTCTTAACTCAGCCCACGGGTTTGTCGTTATTCGGGTAACGACTCTCCGTTTCCACATACTTATCCTCGTACGTGACGAACGTGCCTTCTTCCTGCACCCAGCAAGAAGAGGGCCGTCTATTGGGCCCGTGGATCTGTGAGTTAAAACGTTGTGATTAAAGGGAGAATGACAAGTGGCCTGAGATAGGAGGATCTCATGATGAGTCAGGCAGTTAAGAGAGTGTGTACCGATGCACAGGCCCGTGCGTCCGCGCACTGACGGGGAAGGACGTGACTCTGGGCAGGAGTTGTGACCGTGCAGGGCTGAAAAACACTAATCTAGGGGGAAATCGTTTGGCTGTTCGGGAGACCATCCTACATATGCCCCAACTTCCGTAATGTCTCCATCCCTCGTCCTTCATCCTGAGCACGGCCGCTCCGTTCTGCGATCGTCGTCACGCGAAGCTCGGACATGATTTGAGGAATGGTTGAGGCGCATGATGCAACTGTGCCGGTACAGGGTACGCACCCCAGGCTTCGATACCGCAGCCCATTGCCTTGATCGAAATAGAGTGTGGGGAGCGGGACTCGTTCGAGCTCCAAGTATTCCCATATATTCAGTTCGGTCCAGTCCAAGAGGGGATGAACACGAATATGGGAGCCGGCAGGGAACGTCGTATTGAATTGATCCCACAGTTCCGGTGGTTGGTCTCGAAAATCCCATTCACCGTGCTTGTCGCGCAGTGAAAAATACCGTTCTTTGGCGCGGGTTCCTTCTTCATCGGCACGAATGCCGAGAATGATGGCCGTCCACTTGTGCTTGGCGATCGTCTGTTTCAGGGCTTCGATCTTCATCGCCGTGCAGCAGGTCACTCGTCCCTGCTCCGGCCCCATGCCGGCTGCCAGTGCCTCCTTATTCTGGCCGACGACCAGATCAAGATGCCATGCCCGACACAGTCGATCTCGATACTCGATCAGCTCCGGCATTTCATGCCCGGTATCGATGTGCACCAATGGAAATGGCACATGTCCAAAGAAGGCTTTGCGTGCGAGCCACAACAGCACCGTCGAATCCTTCCCCATGGACCATAGCATCGCCAGATCATCGAAGTGCTTGTAGGCTTCGCGAAGGATGTACACACTCTGATCTTCAAGGGCCCGCAAGTGTTTCATGCTCTTCGCGTCACCTGTTCAATAGGCCGCCGGTTTCGAGAAGGTCCGGTTCGAGACCAAATCTAGTACATGGAGTCCGTCGAACTCTGCCTCACCCGGGCCCAAGGCAATGAATCCTACCTGCCCGTCCTGAGGAAGCATGACATCGTCGACGGCGGCGATTTGTGCGCCATCGATGTAGACCGCGAGTCTCCCCTTATCGAGATGCAGAAAGTTGATTCGTTGGACTCGTATCGTATGCCAGGATTTTGACGCAAGCTTTGCGGTGGCTTGTCCGAGGATAGTCACTGTGCCGTTCACAACATGTCTGGTGGTGACCTGGCCGGTTCCAGGTTGAAGTGTGATGGCATAATAATTCGACGGGTCTGTGACGGCGATCGCGAGCCCGAGTTCGCCTTGATCAGTTGAACCGGGGGTACGTACCTGAACGGTCACATCCGGGTACGTGGTTCTGACGTCCGTGGCAATAAGGAGCCGGGCACAGTCCTGTATCAGGCAGGGGGCGGCGCCGACAAACCGGTGTGACCCATTTGGCATGGCCGGATCGGCTTGGATTTGCCATCCATCAGCTTGTTCGTTCGGTCGGTTTAGAGTGGCGAATCCGGCGGGAAGGCGTCCCAGTTGGTCCTGATCAAAATTCCATTGCCAGATGATGTCCTGTTTGGGCGGGTTCGCGTGGACGGCCACATCGAGAACCTCACGCGAACGTGGTGGGCTTGGCAGGACGATTGCGGAAGCCTCCGGAGTCAGCGACTTGACGAGATCGTTCGCGACCAGCTGGCCTTGCAGGCCCTTCACCCCGGGGATCCGATCTAAATCCTGTTTGACCTGACGCATTCGCTGCTGAAACCGATCCAGATTGCGTGGCACCGAGAGTGACTCCACTGCCGCCAGCGCATAGTGGGCATGGAGCGTATCGTAGGGTTGAGCCGACAGTTCAACCGCTTTTTCCGCTTCGGTGTAGGCTTGTTGCAACCAAGGATGGTCGTAACGTCGGTTCCACGACACAAACTGGATGCGATCCCAGGCGATCTCCGTCAAGATCTTCGCGTACTCGGCAGTACCGGGAGCCGTGTCGCGTAGCAACGCCTCATGGATGCCAAGGGCACCGGTCGGATCATTGTTCCAGCGGGCCAGCGCGCCGAGGCGTCGGCGCTGTTCCGATGTGGCTTGCTCAAGTTGTCCCAATGCCTCGTAGGAGGCGAGCGATTGATAGAGGGCGTCCGCAGCCGGTTCATACCCTTCCGCCACTGCGGTTAATTCCTGTCGCCAAGTTTGGGCTTGGATTGTCCAATAGAGTTCAGCGATTCGCTGGAGCGCTCCCCCGTCATTGGCCGCTAAGCCGCCTTTTGCGACGCCTTGTTTGAGCAAGGCTTGGTAGGCGTCCTCACCGCGCAGGAGATGGGCGTCTGGATGGTTCGGATCAATCAATAGGAGTCGAGTCAGGAATTCCGCCCGTTCAGCCAGTGGAAGATGTGGGGCTCGACCGAGAGCTGCCTGTATGATCGGTTCAGCCTCAGCCCGTGTCCACCATTGCGTCGATCCTGGAACGAGTTCTCCCTTCACAAACGGTTGAGTTGGGTTCGTTCGGTCAAACTTCCGCCCGTTCTCCGGACGGAGACCATAGTGGGTTGTCGCAATCAGTGGAGTGCCAGCCAATACCTCATTCATCACGGCTCGATCTGCAACAAAGCCGAACTTGCGCAAGCCGGTGACCACGATAAACCGGGCCGTGACTGCTCGCACCGGTCCAAACTGACGCTGAGATCCATTCACCCACCAGATCTCTTCCGGTCTGAGAGCGAGCGGAGCAGTGAACGGGTCAGGGTAGAGGATCTGAATATCCACGGCCTGACCGGATACGGAGACCAGCGAATCTTTCTTGATATTCGACAGGGCAAACGATTGCACCGGGCTCGTGCGACTGACGGTCATCTGAGGAGTCGGCGCGTGGCCGTTTAAAACGATCGGCGGAGAAACGAAGACGGCCGGTGGGTAGTCTTTCCAATTCTCCGTGGCGCGGTGTCGATCCGCCAGGAGTCCCAGTCCGACTCCGCGACCAGTCGCGTTGAAGACGCCGGATTCCGCCTGTTGGTTCACCATCTGGATATGTCCACGTAACGTAGCGTCCCAGCAACGTCGGGCCACCTCCGGCATTAATGGTGATGGTTGCGTGCCTGTGGCTTCCCGAGTGTGATTCAGGCAGCCTAAATCAGCGGAAGCCCATGTCTCGATCCGGGACTGAGACAAGGCTTCGAGGTAGTGGAGCACAAAGCGGCTCGCGTCTTCGCCGGATTTGGGTGGAGAGGCGGCGGCGTGGTTCAACGCCGGATAGCCGAGAAGGACTATGCCGATGATAAAAATGCCGAGTCCAATGGGGCGTAAGAACATGGTTTATGCTCCGAAACAGTCAGAAGATCAGAAAGGATCACCGGCGTGGTGATTCCCGCTGTGGTCATGGTCGCGTCGTAATGGGATGCAATCGTCAGTCCCAACCTTTACAGAGGACGGCCAGGAGAGAACAGTCGCTCGAATATCATCGGAAAGAAAAAGAATTGGGCGGGTACTGCCGGAGATTCTCGTGCGGAATGGGAGCCCGGTTGTGTGTCAGCGCACAAGCAATCGTGCGACTGTGCGCCTATGCTCACTCGGCAGCGGGTTTTCGACGCCGGTCCAGCATCCAGCGGGTGATGCCGAGATGCTTGGCGGCCAGAGACTTGTTTCCATCGGACCGCTGTAATACTTCGTTGATGATGCGGTCCTCAAGGTCGGTTAAGGATTCACCAAGGCGGAATGAAAGATGGATCTGGGAGGGATCCACTGTGTCTGAAAACGGCAACGGAGGGTCGGGAGCACTGAGAACTGGTTGCGCGGGAGTCTCTCGCACATCAGAGGGAAAATGCCCCGCTTCAAGTGTCTCGCCGGGGCAGAAGAGTACCGCCCGTTCCATCAGATTACTCAACTCACGCACATTTCCTGGGAAATGATACCGCTGTAACAGCGTCTCCGCACTCGCTCCCAAGACCCGAACCGGTTTGCGAAGTGCAAGCGCCGAGCGGGTTAAGAATTGCATCGCTAAGGGGATGATGTCCTCCGGTCGTTCTCGCAGCGCAGGAATCGTGAGGGTCACGACGTTCAGCCGGAAATAGAGATCTTCGCGAAACTCGCCTTTGGCCACCGCGTCTTTCAGATTGCGGTTCGTGGCCGCCATGAACCGCACATCCACCGGGATCGTGGCGGATCCTCCCACACGGCGGAGCGTCCGTTCCTCGATAACCCGCAAGAGCTTCGCTTGTAAGGGGAGAGGGAGGTCGCCGATCTCGTCGAACAGAAGCGTGCCTCCCTCCGCCATCTCCATCAATCCGGTCTTGCGGCCCGCCGCCCCCGTAAATGAACCTTTCTCGTGGCCGAAGAGCTCGCTTTCAAACAGTTCGCGTGGAATCGACGGACAGTCGACTTCAATACAGGGTTTGTGAGCCCTCGCGCCGTTATAGTGAATGACACGGCCGACGTATTGCTTTCCTGTTCCCGTCTCACCTTGGAGCAGGACGGTGACTCGCTCATTTTTGACGAGTTCCCTGACCTGGGACATGAAGGTCTGGGTGGCGGGGCTCTTGGCAATGACTCGGTCGAGCGCGTATCGGTCGGCGTCTTGCCCGCTCCGCGCATGGACCTGGCGCTGCAACGTCAGCAGCTGCGTCGCTCTGCTCAAGGCATGCAGGAGGTCTTCCATGTCGATGGATTTGGCCACGAAGTCGAAGGCGCCCAGCTTTGTCGCCTCGACGGCGTCCTTCACCGTGCCTCTCGCGGTGACCAGAATAACAAGTAAGTTGGGTGAGGTCTGTTTGACCCGTGCGAGTACGTCCAAGCCCGTGAGATTCGGCATGACCAGATCAAGCACAAGAATATCCGGTTCATAGGTGCGCAGCAGCCCGAGCGCTTCCTCGCCCGAACTCGCGGTCTGAACCAGATAGCCGTGATCGCTGAGGCGCAGGGCGAAGGCCTCGCGAACAGACGCTTCATCTTCGACGAGCAACAGTTGCCAGGTCATGTCACCTTACCGCTCGGGTTTTAGGGGAAGCCAAACCTCCACGACGGCTCCGTTTCCGGGCGGGCTGGTAATCACCAGTTGTCCGCCATGCCGTTCGATGATGTCGTGGGTGATGGTGAGTCCAAGCCCGACACCTTTTGCCTTCCCACTGGTAAAGAACGGTTCGAAAATTCGTTTGAGATCGTCGGGGTCAATCCCTTTCCCCGTATCGGAGAAAGCAAGAAGCACACCAGGCCCTCGCCGAGATTCCGTCCGCATCGTGATCGTGAGGTCTCCACCGTTCGGCATGGCATCGATCGCATTCATCATAATGTTGAGACAGACCTGCTGAAGATGCGCACGAGAGGCTTCAACCAGCGGCAGATCCGGGGCAATCATTTTTCGTACGTGAACGTGCTGCTTGGTCAAGTTCGGTTTCAAGAGAGTCATGCCGTCGTCGATGAGTGCGGGAAGATCACAGGGATGGAGTTCGAACGGCCGCGGTCGAAGTTGGCTGAGGTGAGACTCTAGCAGCTCGTCGATACGAGTGGCTTCCCGCGCGATGAGCCGGCAGCGGTCTCTGGCCGCTTTCGGCAAGTGCTCCTGGTCAGCCAGATGGGTTGCGAGGCTCCCGAGCCCTATCAACGGATTGCGGACCTCGTGCAGAATGCCGCCGGTCAATTGCCCGACCAGTTTGATTTGTTCCGCATGTCGTAACGCTTCCAGCATCTGCTCCCGTTCGGTCAAGTCCATGAGGATGGCCATATAATATTGAGTTGTGCCGTCACGATCTTTCACCGGGCTCACGCTCTCCCAGACGAGGAATTCCGATCCATCCTTCCGTCGATTCACAAACCGGTCGACAAAGGCGTGGCCTGCCCGCAGTGCCTGCCAAAGTCGGTCGTAAAATGCTTGGTCATGTTTTCCGGACTTTAAAATGGAAGGACGTTGTCCCAATGCTTCCCGGCTTGTCCAGCCGGTCATCCGTTCGAGAGCAGGGTTCCACTCCAAAATACAGCCGTCTGTGTCGGTCAACATGATCCCGTCTTGTGCCGCCGTGAATAATCGATGATAGAGGTCCCGTTGCGTATCGGCTCGCCGCCGTCGCTCCAGCACGGTCGCCACGGTATTGGCGACGGTACAGAGAAACTCGAGTTCCGTGACGGTGTAGTCGCGAACCGATTTTGAATGGGCGGTCATGGCGCCGTACACCCGATCCTCGACCAACATCGGGACGCACATGCCTGCGATGCCGCCATGTTCAGTAAGCAGTTTCGACGGGGTGAACCGCGTCTCCTGACGCAGGTCCCGGACGACCACGGGGAGTCGTTCTCGAATGGCGTAACCGGCCTGCGAATGGGTGCCGCCTTCAATGGTCAACTTCCCGATCAGATCAGGGGCGAGACCGATTCCTGCGACGACGGCGAGATGATCGTCTGATTCCCGCTGAACGAGAATCTTACAAAGCTCGACGTGGAGTGCCTCAGCCGTATGGATGACCGCTTCATTCATCAACTCCTGCGCCGGTGCGTCGCTGACCGCCAGCGTTCCGATACGGGCAAGCACCGACTGAAACCGGGCGATCTGTGAGGCTTCCTGAACCAACTCCGTATGCTCGGTGACGTCTTGCAGAACTAACAGCACGCCGGTCTTCCCATGGTAGGGGACCACGTGATATCGGCATTCGTAGACGAGTGTCTGGCCTTGGCGATCGAGGAGACGATAGGTTTTGCTGCCTCGTGCCCCGAGAGTGTCCTTATTCCAGGCCATGGCATCGGCGAAGAGCTGCGCTCGAAGCGTCGCATCCTGAGCGGGCGAATGGTCCAACTGCGCAGTCGGTGTTTCCACCAGTTCGCCGAATTGCGAATTTTCAAATATGAGAATTCCCTTGGCGATGAAGCAAAGCCCGCCCTCGAGGCAATCGCTCACCCAGGCCAACACCTCCGCTGCGGCGACTTCGGGTTTGGCACGGGCGGCATCTTTGGACTGAACTGCAGGGGGCGTACGGCGTTTCACGCAGAGCCTCTGTCGTGTGAATACGTCATATTGGGAACGGATAGTATACCGAGGTGACGGAGATATCGTCGAGTGAGCCATTTTTATGGAGGTGAAGCAACGATTAGGACAAAGGCATCTTCCCTTCCTGCCGGAAGGATGGTGGTGAAAGTGAGCGAGCTCATTGTAGTGAACCAGAAAGGGGCCAGGGAATGCGGTGTCCTCGAAACTTTACACCACTCAAGCTCGAAATAGTTGGTCTTTCAAGACAGGGCATGTGCGTCCCGATGCCAATAGCTAAACGGCCGAAGATAACGGTGGGTTCCGCTAGGTTTCCGTATAGTACCTAGAGCCATCAGAAAATTCCGTGTATAGTGTGATTCCGATGGAATGGCTTAATTACCACCATCTTCTCTATTTTTGGTCTATTGCCAAGCATGGGACTATCGCCAAGGCTTGCGAAGCGCTTCAGCTGGCTCAACCGACGATCAGCGCACAACTTCGGGTTTTTGAGGACCGGCTAGGAGAGAAGCTGTTTCTGCGGAAAGGTCGGCACCTTGTCTTAACTGAAATAGGCCAGGTTGTCTTCAGGCACGCCGAGGATATCTTCTCCATCGGACAAGATCTGATGAATACCGTGAAGGGCCGTGGCAGCGGCCGAGCCCTTCGTCTCACAGTGGGCATTGTTGACGTCGTGCCCAAACTGCTGGCGACTCGACTCTTAGAAGCGACGTTTCAACAGTTTCCCGCAGTGCGCTTGGTCTGTTGGGAGGACAAACTGGAGCGGCTCTTGGCCGACCTGGCGATTCATGGATTGGATTTGGTGATTGCCGATACACCGACGCCGCCAACAATTAAAGTACAGGCCCACAATCACCTTATGGGTGAATCGGGGGTCACATTCTTTGCGAGTGCAAAGTTGGCAGCGCGCTACCGACGCAACTTTCCTCAATCCCTCAATGGTGCCCCGATGTTGTTACCCACCTCTAATACAATGCTCCGCAGGTTGTTGGATGACTGGCTGACGAGCCACGGTCTGACACCGACTGTGATCGGGGAGTTCCAAGATAGTGCCACCTTAAAAGCATTTGGACAAACCGGCCATGGATTATTTCCCGGATCTACCGTGATGGAAAAAGAAATCTGTCGGCAATATCAGGTACAGGTGGTACGTCGGGTCGACGCTATCAAACAAAAGTTCTATGCCATTACCGTCGAGCGACGGCTGAAACATCCGGTGGTCATGACCCTCTTTGACACGGCTCGTCGGGAGATTCTCGCCTAGGGGGATGCTGTAATTCTTGAAAATATCATTTCCGCCTCAAGGTGCGAATGTACGCCAGCACATCTCGAGTCTGCTCTTTGGAGAGCCGATATTCCCATGACGGCATTACCCTGCTCGGACGTCCTTCGTGAATAGTGGTCAGTAAATCAACGTTCAGTTTTCGTTGGGTCGCGGGCGAAGAGAGATCCGCAACGGTAGCCCCGGCGATCTGAAGGCCGTCTCCTTGGCCTTTTGGGCCATGGCATGTCACACAGTGTCGGGTAAAGAGTACTTTACCCCCTCGGACATCTCCTTCTACCTGTGTCGGTGATTTTTGATCAGGTTGGGTCTGCCCCCATATCAAGTCTACAGGCGCGGTAGCCCAGACTCCGGCCGAACAGATCATGCCGACTAAGAAATAGAAGAGGTCAGAACGGCTTGGAAGTATTGATGGTTTGTTTTTTAGGGCAGTCATGACCGTATGAGTCCAAGCGGTGTCAGAGGTCCTACATCATGGGCTACATAAAATTGTCTGGACACAGTGTTCGTGAGTTACATGTACCTTCGGGTTCAGGCAGGTACAAATAGAATAATGGATCGCTCAACATTCTGAAAATCTATGACCGAATGGCCTTGGGATGCAGAGTCTTCTTGGTAATATGTATGCTTGATAGGACCGATGGCCGGGAGAAGCCGAAATAGCGGTGGGGAGGCAGAGTAGTTTGTGGCTCGTGTAAATCCTGGTGTCGAAAATAGAGTACGCTCCTTGATGCCACGTGAATCCGGCTTAGATGACATTGCCGGCGACGAACTTCTTGCTTCCGCTAAACTTCAATCGTGGGAGCAGGCTCAACTACCTATGCGATGGCGATTCTCTTCCCGCCTGCCTATCACGCTCTTCCTCGTCTTTGTCGTAGTCATCACCGTCATACCATGGACCCAGACGATCACTGTGACGGGTCAGATGTCGGCCTATACTCCTTACGAGCGGCCACAGGACATTGAAGCCCAAATCACAGGACGCATCAAGAAATGGCATGTGCTGGAAGGCGATCAGGTGAAGGAAGGGGATCTTATCCTTGAGCTGGAAGACAATGATCCCAATTTCATGTCTCCGCACTTGCTGGCATTTCTTGATCAACGCAAGAAAGCACTGGAGAAAACACAGCATGCGGCGTTGGCAAGAGTCGATCAGCTCGACAAACGGATCGTTGAAATGCGGAACCTCGTGAAAGCTGCCGTCCCGTCGGCAGAAGCTCGTGTTGTCGAGGCCGCAAATAAAGTGCGAGAAGCGCATCAGAAGATCGAGGCTGCCAAGATCGCGGCAACCACAGCGACGCTGAACGTCGAACGGCACAAACAACTCTCAAAGAGAGGGTTAGTTTCTCAGCAAGAATTGGAACTGGCCATCCAGGCTGATACGGCTAGTCAAGCCGACCTCGAAGGCACGAGAGCAAATCTGCAGGCAGCTGAAGAGGCGATGAAGTCGCTCAGTTTCGGTCGCGACCAAGTCAATGCCGAGATGTTACAACGGTTGCTCGATGCGGAGGCGAGCCGCGACACCTCGGTGGCTGAAGCGGCGAGAGCCGACGACCAGCTTGCCGACGTGTCACTCCGCCTTTCAAACGCCGAACAGCGCCGTCTGGTCAGTAAGATTTTATCTCCGATTGACGGCACGGTCGTCAAGATGACTAAAGTCGGTGTCGGTGAGACAGTGCGCCAAGGCGATACGCTGGTTCGCCTGTCCCCGACTAGTACCGACAAGGCAGTTGAGATGACAGCGGACGGCCTTGACGCGCCCTTATTGAACGTTGGCCGAAAAGTAAAGATTCTCTTTTATGGAATTCCGGCCATTCCCTTACCGGCTTGGCCTGAACTGATGGCCGGTACCTATTCCGGCGTCATTAAAGTTGTCGACCAAGTCGACGATGGCAAAGGGAACTATCGTTTCTGGGTCGTTCCTGACCCCGACGACCGTTCCTGGCCCGAACAATCCCATGTGCGGCAGGGCACGAAGGTAATGGGATGGGTCATATTAAACCGCGTGCCGCTCTGGTATGAATTGTGGCGGCGGTTCAACCTATTTCCCCCAGATTATCTAGAACGCTCGCATACGCTCATCGATACCCTCCTGCCCAAAGCGGGGCGGGGCTCAAAATAAAATTCCCCCACGACGCGTAGGTCTCATGTTGGATTTCGCAGGATACAAGGCTGGCGAGAACTTCTCAAGAAGGCGACAGGGGCGATTGTCGGCCGAAATCATCCAGTGCGATGCGGCAATCGACATAGGAAGTGAGAGTGGGGTCGTTCGAGACGAAAATCACGCTCCAGGAGGCATCTTTCGAGCAAATGCGCTGGAGGATACCGTCTCGCATCCGAGGCTCCATGTCATGAATCATGCCGTCGAACACAAGGAGTTGAGGTCGGCCTAGAATGGCGCGTGCGAGGAGAATGCGCAATACATGGGTTGGTGCCAGGATTTCTCCGAGGGCACTGACGTGTGAATTGATCCCTTGTGGCAGGGTCCTTATCTCGTCTTGAAGCTGGGTCAATCCGAGCGCCCAGCCAACATCCTCATAGGAGACGTACGGACGTCCCCACACGATATTGTCGGCGATGGTCCCGTCTATGAGTGATAGCTGCGAATCAATCATAAAGCCACGGCAGTGATTCACGATGCGCAGGTCGAGATGTCGTAGATCGACGTTGTTATAAGTGAGCAGGCCGCTGGTCGGCAATTCGAGGCCGGCCAACACTTTGGCCAAGGTCATTCGAGCCATCGTTGTTCTGGTGTAGATTCCAACTTTTCCACCGGGAGCCACATCGAGATCGAGATTGTTGAACAGGGGCGTGCCATCCTTGACCATGCCTAACCCTTTGCAGGAGACGCGGATGCCGTGAACTTTTGGGTCAGGCAGGGTCACCGACGAGGTGGGTGAGAGATGGAGCTGGTCTTTGGGAAGCGAAAAGAACGTATGCAATTCTTCCAAACCGGTAAAAAAGAAATAGACCTGTCCCATGCTTTTGACCACGGAGTCGAAGTTGATGAGTAGGCTGCCGACTACCACCTCCACCGCCACCAGCTGGCCGAGGGTTAATTGATCGGTGGACAAGAGCCAGCCGGCGAGAGCCAGAGCGCCGCTGTGGGCGAGGGCCTGTCCGCCGACTGAGGCGATGAATTGTCGTAAGAGGACCGCGAAGCGTGCTCGACGACATTCCATATATTTCTTTGCCAGTTGGTCGGTCTTTTCCATCAGTAATGCGTGGCTGTCTGTCGCCTTCATGTGGAGGACGTTCTTGGAGATTTCCTGTATCCAGTGCAACACATCATACTTGGCATGAGACATTTCAATGGTGGTCCGTAGCCCGCCGCGAGACAGTACGAAGAAGATAAGGGCGGATCCGAACAGCAACATGAGGTCCAAGAGGATAAAGTATGGATGGTAGAACACCAATATGGTCATGCCGATCATACCGCCTACCAATACATGGATCAGGTCCACGAGAAGAGCCGACAACGCACGCTGCATGAACACCGTCTCCATAAAGTAATTCGATACTCCGGGTCGGAATCCTTGGAGTCGCACTTGGGGAAGCCTCTGGGCCATCGCGAAAGCGGTCCGGACAAACAGTCGACGTTGGAGCACTTCAACCGCATAGTATTGCAGCGCTCGGAACGCCCCGACGAACGCCAGTACGACGACCATGATAATGGCCAGCGTGGCGATCATGATCGGCTGAATCGCAAAGGAAAACGTATTGACTAATTCTTGAACGGTCAAAGGGATGATCAGCGAAAAGAGCCCGATTCCAAGGGCATAGGAGACGACGAGAGCCAGAATTCTACGTTCGAGTAGGAAGAAAACACCAAAATGTTTCAGGACTTGATACAAGTTCGGATGGATGTCGGATGGGGATGTAGCCATATGACCTATTGGTTACGAGAACCTGTATAGGCGAGATACAGGAATTTCCGGCTCACAGATGGAGGGCGGTTTCGCTCCTCATGCACGTCACTGCCCACACTGTCGGGTCGTCTCAGCGATACCTGTTCCATACGGCCTCGTTCGAAGTTTTTGCCCAGGCCCCAATGGCCCACTGATACAGAGCCAAGGCTTTATGGTATTCGGCTTTTGCCCGAATGACCTGACTTTGTGAATCGACGGTATTGCGTTCGCGAAGATTGACGAACAGCACGCTGCTCGTACCAATGCTGAACCGATAACGTTCTCCTTCCTCGACAATTTCTACCAAACGAAGTGCTTGTGAGGCCTCCTCGATCCGCTCCTGCGCCCGATCAATAGCGGATCGCGCGTTGTCGATATCGACAAGCACCTGGTTTTCTCGGTACTGTTGCGCGACCACAAGCCGTTCCGCCTGGCCTTGAGCCTGAAGGACTTCACCCCGACCGCGACGTTGCAGAAGAGGAACTCTCAATTCAACACCGAATCGATACCCCAACCCAAGAACAAATTTCTCCGGGGTGCGGGCAGGTGCTGCTTCTAAGTTCAGGCTTGGGAGCAAGTTATTCTTTGCCAATCCGAGGTCGATATTGTTCATTCTCGCCTCCACCTCGAGTGCTTTCACTTCCGGCCGTTCCTTCCTTGCCTCCAGCTTGTGAGCCATGACGTCGTCCTCAGTCGGCACCCGCTTTTCAGCAGGGAAGTCTGGGACGCGATCGATCGGCGGGATGGTCGGAGAGCCATGCTCCCACAAGAACATGGACAGCTTGAACTGTTCCTGCTCAAGCACTCGACGTGCAGTGATGGCGACTTCCCGACGGCGGTGAACCTCTTGGCCGGCTTCCGTGACGTCGATTGGGGCAATCGCACCGGCTTTTGCACGTTCCTCCACTTGCTTGTAACGCTCTTCAGCAACGGCCAACGCCCGCCTTTGAACGTTGAGCAACTTCGCCGCGCCCACCCATTCCCAAAATTGGTGGGCGGCGGCTAAGAAGAGATCTTGCCTCGTCTGAGCCACCGTGATTTCTGCGCGAGGAGCCGCCAATTCAGACTTCTGTAGTTCAGCACGTTCAGGGTTGATCATCAGACCCCTGAGCAGGGGAAAGAAGCCACCCAGGATGACTTGTTGATTGCCGTCCCCGAACGACAAGTCTGGAATTCTCGCGGCACCAATCGCTTGACGAAATCCGGCACTGGCTCGAAACCCCAACGGGTGCAGTGCTTCCACCAACGTGTCGTTAAACCCCACCGTTTGCGTGCCCTTGCTTGGATCGGTACTCGAAATAAACCGTTCAAGTTCCAAATCGTTTACGAGGGCGGGTTCAAAGGCGCCGAGCGCTTTCAGCATCTGCCCGCGGGCGATCGTTTTTTCTGCCCCTGCCCCTCGCAGAAGGGGGTGGGTTCGGTCGAGCCGCGCATGCAACTCGTCTAGACTGAATGGAATGAGTGGAAGCGATTTGTCCGGAGAGACTTCTCCCGCCTGCCCCGCGCTAGTCATGACGGGCAGTAACACCAGCCAACCTAACATAGCCAACAGCGTTTTCATGGGAACGCTCCTTTCTATTGAAGGAAGTCCAGATGGACGAACAGAGCGGTGTATAGATCAATCGGGGAGGCAGATGATGTCGTGTCCATTTGGACGGCAGGGAGCCGGAGGTGTTTAGAGAACGGTTGTCCATTCTGTCAAACTACGCACTCTTGTAATAGCTATCCAATGCGGCAACCTTATAGCATTCAGCTAACAAGGTCATGATTCTAGACCTTCTGGAGAGTTGCTCGGCCAATTGATTGTGCAGCCAGCTTGCCAGCTCATCCTGCTCATGAGTGGCCGCTACCAGTAAGTCGGCTGGGTTGCTCCAAAGAAACTGAACCATAGAAATCACTAGATCGGCTGCCACTGCACGAATCTTTCGGCAGCAATCCCCAACGAGCTAGGGTTCCCCGTACGCGAGGGAATTCGTAGAAGTCAGCATCGGCACGGTCCGGGTCAACGTGCATGATCGTGAGGTCCGCCCTCATGCCGATAGTCAACTTCAATGCGTGAGCAAAGGCAGCCCTGCTCGGTGGCGAAAAATCCGTGGGGTGAAAGATGTCTCAAATAGTGACGATTCCATGTTGAGTCATCAGTTGGGTCATTATTCGCCCCTTCCGAAAGCCCCCATGTTCCTAACAGCGTTGTGATGGCTGATCTGGTCGCACTCGGATCAACTGCTGGCTAGTGGCGTTCTTCCTCGAGGATCTCCCGTTCGGCCTCCAGCCAATCCTCCTCGGCATGCCCATCCACTCCACCGCGATGAAGATATAATTCATACGCGCGCATGGCGATCCTTCTTTGAACCAACAGAGCATCGCTTTCCGGTGCTACTCCGTTAACCTCTGGTTTGCCCTCTTTCCGATTTTCCCGTTTCATGCATTCCTCCCTTAACGACCACCTTTGGGCTACCGCCGTGGCCGGGCGGTTACCATGAGATTCAAGGAGGGGCATGCGTTGCCCCTCCTTATGGATTGAATCTAGTTGCCGAGTCGACCCGAATAGGGGTGTACATACTCGACGATGATCTTTCCATCCTCAGCTGTGACCGGTTTGTTCCCTCCGGTTGTCTTAAGTGGAATGAGGAGATACGCATTGCCCTTGGAATCCACCACTTCCAGGTGCGACACCTCTTCGTCCAAGTCCTTCACGTTCAGCTTCTCTTGCATGGCGGGTTTGGCCTTGAGTTCCATGCTGCCGCCACCCACCGACGGTTTCTCGGCTGCGACCACGCTCGGTGCTGCGAACAGTAGTGCACCAGCGATGACGGAGAGAATCCCTGCTTTCGCCTCAGGTAGAACTCTCATGGAGACCTCCTTCTGGTTATTGAATGCACCATGCTTTTACCTGCTCACGTTATATGGGATCGCTTAGCTCATAGACAAATAGATAATAGAATCATAATTCATCTATAAAACAAATTGACCACAATGAGATGCTTGAACTCCAGGCAGCGCACTTCAAGTGAGAATGTGCTGTAACCAAAGGCTAAGAACTGTCGATAGGGAAAGGAAGAGTCGCCAGTTATTGGTGGTCGATCTGGCGGTCCGACTCAAGATCGTACTGACGGTGGGCGAATGACAGCTGGCGAAAATAGACGGGCGGAGTCGAGATAATGCAGCGGCTCAGTAGCGTCTGAGAAAGCGGGAGTTCCCTGCTTGCGAAGGGAGACGAGCCCTACTCGAAGTCAATTGAGACTCACGGCTGCAAAGGCGTGGGAGTCTATGTATGTTACGGTGTGAGACTTTCCCTTAACACACTCCTGGCTTTGTAAGTTTTAGATCATAGTGCGTGTAGACCTATAGCTCATCAAGGTATCCATCTCATGTGGAATAAATGAGAGCTTCTCTAGATCGGGGGTGCGACCAGCTGTGGTTGTTACTTCTTGGCAGAAGGTTGGAAGTGGCGGAAGTTAAGAAGGCTGTGTTACACAGAGCTATGGCCGGTCGCACGTTAGAAACCCTTTCCTTCGACAATACCTATGCCCGGCTTCCGCAGGCTTTTTACGCCCGATTGAATCCCACTCCGTTCAGCGCGCCTCCTCGTTTGATCCACGCCAATCGGTCAGCCGCAGAGTTGATCGATCTTGATCCTTCGCAATTCGCCAGGCCGGAGTTCGCGGAAGTTTTCGGCGGGAGCGCACTCGCATCAGGCATGGAGCCGCTCGCGATGCTGTATTCCGGCCATCAATTCGGGGTATATGTCCCGCAACTCGGCGATGGACGCGCAATCCTTCTCGGAGAGGCGAAAAACGAACAGGGTCAGCGGTGGGATCTCCATCTCAAGGGGGCGGGGATGACGCCGTTCTCCCGGGATGGAGACGGACGAGCGGTGCTGCGTTCGACGATCCGTGAGTATCTGTGTTGCGCGGCGATGCAGGGACTCGGAATTCCCACCACGCAAGCGCTCTGTCTCGTCGGGAGCGATGACACGGTGTATCGTGAGCAGGTGGAAACCGGGGCGATGCTGGTCCGTATGGCGCCGTGTCACGTGCGGTTCGGATCCTTCGAAGTGTTCTATTACCGAAAGCAGCACGAGCATCTGAAAACATTAGCCGATTATGTGATCGGCCAACACTTTCCCCATCTCGGCGACGTCGAGGAGCGGTATGCGAACTTCTTCGCCGAAGTAGTCGAGCGCACCGCGCGGCTGATCGCGCAGTGGCAAGCGGTCGGCTGGGCCCATGGGGTGATGAATACGGACAACATGTCCATTCTCGGTTTGACGATGGATTATGGTCCCTATGGATTCATGGATGACTACGATGCGGGATTTATCTGCAACCACTCCGACCACAACGGTCGCTATGCCTTCAACCAACAGCCCTACATCGGACTCTGGAATCTGAGCTGCTTGGCTCAGGCGCTGTTGCCGTTGGTCGAGAAGGACGCGCTCAAAGCGGGTCTTGAGACCTACCAGCCTCTGTTCGATCGGGAATACCACAAGCAGATGAAGGGAAAATTTGGATTGACGGACGAACAGGCCGTGGACAATGACCTGATTCGAGATTTTCTCGGGTTGCTTCAAGGCAGCCATGCGGACTACACGATCGTGTTTCGGGAGTTGGGCGGGTTTTCTTCGCGGAACGGCGCGGCAAATGAGAAGTTGCGGGAGCACTTTCTCAACCGCGAGCGGTTTGACGACTGGGCCCTGCGTTATCGTGATCGGTTGCGGAGTGAACACAGCCGTGACGACGAACGGTGCGAGCGAATGAATCGTGTGAATCCCAAGTACGTGCTGAGGAATTATCTCGCGCAGACTGCCATTGAAAAAGCGCAGAGCAAGGACTTCTCGGAAATCGATCGCCTCTTCACCGCACTCCGGACTCCCTTTGCCGAGCAGCCGGGCATGGAGTCGTACGCGTTGCCGCCGCCGAACTGGGGCAAGCATCTGGCGGTCAGTTGCTCGTCGTAAGGACCATCCGCATCGTATTGCTGCCGTTCATGGCCGCGTCTCACCACTTCACAGTCCCGAACGTCTGTTGTAGAGTGTCACGCGGACACGGCACATGTGTCGGCGTGATGCCCCTCACCTCCTAGACCCGAGATGGCCAAGAAACAAACCGATTCGAAAGTTGCCGTGGCAGGCGCTTTGACCCTGGTGCTGGCGCTGGCGGGAGCCATGCTGGTCAAGGAACCACTGCGCAGCTCACGGCCGGTCGGCACGGGACTGGACATGAAGGCCGCGATTGAAGAGCAAACGGTCCGCGCGCGTTTGTGGGAAGATCCCGTCGCAGCCGTGCAACGCGGTCTTCGGGAAGTCAGGGCGAATCGACCGGTCTCAACGCCGTCCCCTCCGCTCACGCAACGACTCAGATCACTCCGGCAGGCCATCACCGAACGGGTCAAAGACGGACAGCACGTCACGGTCCTCCTGGTGACGACCAGTGGAGGCCCGTATGTGGAAAGCACTGAGTCGCGGATTCGGGATCGGTATGCGGTCGGAACGGCCCTTGGAGTGTCCTGTTATGTGCCGGAACAGGAGGGGCAGCTGTCGTTTGTGGAATGGGATACCCGGAGCCCTCTTCCGGCACTGCCGTATGAGTGGTACCGGCTCAGACGAACCAGGTTGTGTGATGAGGAATCGCCGCGTTCCCATAGCGTGCTGGTCGTCTGGTTTCCGGATGAAGCGCTCAGTCATGGCTTTTTCTCCGGTCTGACATCCTTCTCGCAGGCGCTTGTCTGTCGAGAAGCCGAAAAAAAGAGCGAGTGCCTCCTCACCGACGATCAGCGCAAGCTCGTTCGCTTGAACGCACAGCTCCAGGGGGCGGTCACATTTAAGATTCTCGGTCCTCGTAGCTCCTCGGCATTTCGGGCGCTCCTGGCCGAGGCGGGGGAGTCTTACGGCAAGCCGCATGGGGGAATCGGTGTTTGGCCGAATGCGGACGGCTGGATCGAGCTGTATTCCCCGTGGAACAGTGCGATGAAAGGGCTTCTAGCCTACGGACTCAAGCCAACCGGCGGGAAAGGGGTCGCCTGCGACTCGTACACGTCTTGCGAGCAGGAGTTTGCCCGTCGGCTCACGGGTGCGAATATCCGGTTGGCATACGAGGTCGGTTCCGATGACCGGCTGTTCGAATCATTGGTCGAAGAATTGGAGCGCCGGCAGGTTCGCCTCGGGTGGGATGCGGTGATCCTGATAGGCGAATGGGATTCGTTCTATGGACGGACGCTTCCGATCGAGTTTCGGGCCGCTGCGTGCAAGAAAATCGCGACCTTTCCCGAGCGGGACTTGGAGACGATCGAAGTGCCGGTGACGATCAAGCAGTGGTGCTCCGATATTCCGCATGCCGTCGATCTCCAGATTCGGCGGCAGGCCGACTATGAATCGTTGCGCCTCAACGTTCAGCGGTACAGCTACCTGAGCGGGCTGGATGGCGAAGTGCCCGGAGAAGACAGAACCAAAGCCGTACGTGCCGATAGCACGAAAGACAGCCAGCGTGAGCGTCCGGAGGGGACCAGTCAGGTGGACTATGTGCGGGCATTGGTGAATCGGATCCAGGATGAGGGTGAAGGAGCTCGAGCCATCGGGATTTTCGGCACCGATCCGTATGATTCGCTCCTGATCATCAAAGCCCTTCGCCCTGCGTTTCCACATGCCATTTTCTTTACCGTCGGTCTCGATGCCCGGCATCTCCATCCGAGCGAATACAAATGGACGCGCAACATGGTCATCACCTCGCCGTTTGGGTTACAGTTGGACGGCGGGTTGCAGCGCGATGTTCCGCCCTTCCGGAGCAGCTATCAAACCTCGACCTTTTTCGCGGTATTGCAAGCGGTCGGGCACGTCGGTTGTCGCCGCGAGCAGTCTGAGGGGGTGAGTAGCCCCTGCGCGACGACCTACCATGCCGCACTGACGCCGGAGGATCGTGTCTACGATGCCGGGCTGCATCCCAGATTGTTCGAGGTGGGACGGAGCGGTGCGGTCGACTTGAGCCTCGTCACCAAAGAAGGGGTCCGTACGATTCATCCGTTGCGATCCGATCTCGATTATACGGATGAATACGGCCAGTTACGACAAGGCGTCGGATTCGACAATACCGCCGTGGCGGCGGGAGCAGTGGTGGGGTTTGCGCTGTTCATCGTAGTGGCTTGGAGTAACCACCGCCTCTGGTCCGCCAGTGTGCGCCATCCGCGTCTGCTGAGTATCACGGCGGTCGCGCTCGTCGCGCTCTTTGCCGTCTTTATCGTGGCCGGCGGCGCCGACGCGCTGCTGGCCGGGCACGACGAAGGAGAGCCGTTTTCATGGACGGCCGGTGTCAGTATTTGGCCGAGTGAGTTATTGCGATTCGTGGTAGTTGTGCTGTCCGTCCTGTTGTTCGTCAAGGGTGCTCGCGACCTCAAGAAGAACAGCGAACAGATCGACGAGAAGTTTCAGTTCGAAGCCCCTTCGGGACGTCAGCGGCTTTCCCCAAAAACGGTTTGGCTGAATCTCCGGCGGGTCTATCACCCCCTCGCCACGGTTGCTTCCATGAAAGTCGACCAGGCTTGGAGACAGTATCGAGAAGCGAGTCAGCTGGGCCAGGGAATGGCCCGGACCCTCCTCCTGTTCATCCTGTACATGGGGGCGATGTGGGCCATCGGGCATTTCGTGCTGGACGAGGAATATATCCATCCCTGCCGCGGATACCTGAGCTGCCAGGTCGATTCGGTCATGACGCTTGCCAGCGTCGCCATCGTGGTGTTGCTGAACCTGGCGGTGTTCGATGCGGTGATGCTCTGCCGTCGATGGGTCGGGTGGGTGGTGAGTTCGACGGGAGGGTGGTCCCGGCAAGTCCAGGAAGAGTATCTCCGCAATTATGGATTGGGAGAGGCGCAGAAAACAGAATTTGAGAAGTTAGCGTACCTTGCCGTGGTGGATCTGATCGCGCAACGGACCGAGGTGATCAATCGGCTGATCCGCTATCCCTTTCTTGCGCTCTTGATCATGATCGCCGCGCGCAACGAGTATTTCGACATCTGGAACTATCCGTTCTTATTGCTGCTGTCCTGGTCGGTCAACGCCGTGGTCGCGCTCCTGGGAGCCTTTCTCCTCTATCAGTCGGCCAGTCAGGCGAAAGCCGCCATGTTGGCCGGGCTCAACCGGCAAATCGTTCAGACCTTGGGGAACGGGAAGGATCACGAGATTCGGGTGAAGCAGATCCAACACGTCATCCGTGAAGTGGAAGACCATGAACAGGGTGCCTTTGTGCCGTTGTATCAACAACCGGTCGTCGAATCGTCGCTGTACGGCTTGGTGGCTCTTTTGCAATATTTGTATCTCAGTTAGCAGGATAACATGCGCGAAGCCTCACTCGGTGGACTGAAGGTCAGACTTGTCGGCGGATCGGACGGAAGGGGCGGAGGTGATGGCCCGGCCGTCGTGCTCCTGCATGGATTCGGTGCGCCGGGCGACGACCTGGTTCCACTCGCCGACGTCATTCAAGCTCCCCGTGGGACCCGCTGGCTCTTTCCGGAAGCTCCGCTCTCACTCAGTATGGGTTTTGGGGATTCCCGCGCCTGGTGGATTATCGACTTTGCGCGCATTCAAGCGGATCGCGACGCGGGCCGCATTCGAGATCTCTCCGTGGAGGTTCCGCAGGGACTGGCCTTGGCCCGGGAACGTGTCCTGGCATTTTTGAAGGAACTTCCACGGCAGTTGCCGATCGACTACAAACAGACCGTCATCGGCGGATTTTCACAGGGCGCGATGCTCACCTGCGATGCGGTGCTCCATACGGACTATCCCTTCGCGGGTCTGGTGCAGCTGTCCGGCAATCTGCTGGCCAAGGACGTCTGGAGTCCGCTGATGCCGAATCGCCGAGGCCTACCGGTTTTTCAAAGCCACGGCGTGCAAGACGACATTCTCCCCGCTATCGGAGCCGAACGTCTGCGGGATGCCCTGCATCGAGCCGGTCTTGCCGTAGAGTGGCACAGCTTCCGCGGCGGGCATGAAATTCCAGGAGACGTGTTGCGGCGACTGGGTCTCTTTGTCACGAAACGGCTGGGATAACACGATGACGTCGTTTGAACTCATTGGCGCGGACGGCAAGCGGATCAAGGGCGATCGTGCCGAAGGCACAGACCGGCAGATTCTCTTCATCACGGGATTTCTTTCCAAGCGGTGGGGGAACAAGAGTAAGGCGTTAGCGCAGTGGTGTCAGGAACGCCGGTGGGGCTTCTGTTGTTACGACGTGCGCGGCTTCGGCGATTCCGAAGGACAGTTCACCGATTATACGCTTTCCGATTGGATCGCCGATGCGCGCGCCGTCTTGAATTCCATCAAGACCGGTCCGCCGGTCACGATCGTCGGCAATTCGCTCGGCAGCTGGATCGGCTGGCTCGTCGCGCAGGAATTCACGATCGTCGAAGAACTCATCCTGATCGCGCCGGCGTTCAACATGATGGGCGAGCGCGCCAAAACCATCTCGAGGGAGCGGCTCCATGACTGGCACACTGCCGGATGGATGCCGTGGGACGAGGATCCGTCGCATCGAGACTGGCCGTTGTCCTGGAAGTGGGTCGAAGAAAGCGAACAGTATTGGACGAAGACGTTTGATGTCGTTCGTCAGGTGAAGACCACGATTCTCCATGGTCAGGACGATCGCGTCATTGCTCCGGACGGGAGTCGACGGTTCGCCAACGAACTCGCACGCCGATATCCCGACTTTCGACTCGACGTGAATCTCATTCCCGGTGATCACCGGCTCAGCGGCCCGGAACATCTCGAGCTGTTCCGGCGACTGGTGATGAAGCAAGAGTGAAGGTGGTCCGCGTTGTCTGGTGCGGGGCTATCATCCGCTCCGGCCCACTCACCCCGCTTCGCCGACTTTGCGAGGCGAGCATTCACCACTCACAACTTTCCGAGTTCACGCCTGGCGCAACATCGGATCGGCGATTGCGGCGGAAGAGTAACGACTCGTTTCCTTCGAGCACGGAATGATTCGTCAGGTTCGGTAACCTAATATGCCTGGCCCAGGAATTCGTTCTTGCGAGAGATACGTAAGAGGACTAGAATCCCTTCGTGGCCATGTCACCAAAGGCGACGAAGAAGCGTTGGTTCCGAACGCGACCACGTACCCAGGCGCATCACGCCGGGGATCACCCGGAAATCGCGGTGGAATCGGCAAGGGACGAACTCTTCGCAGAAGCCTTCCGCCTCAGTCCTCATCCCATCGCCATTACGGAGCTTGAAACCGGGTTTTGCCTGGAGGTCAACGGCGCCTGCCTCAGTACGTTCGGTTTTCGCCGTGAAGAAGTCATCGGTCGCGCCACTGTGATGCTGAAGCTCTGGCCCGATGCGCGGGACCGGGCCGGACTGGTTGATCGTCTCCGATCCCAAGGGACGGTCTCAAATCTCGAAGTGTCGATGCGGACTCGGCACGGTGCATCGCGACAGTTCCTGATCTCCGCACACGTGATTACCCTCCGAGGGAAATCGTGCGTCCTGACAATCGGCACGGACATTACGGATCATAAGAAGGCCGAGGAAGCCCTGTATCGGACTTCCGAGGAATTGGAACAACGTGTTCGGGAACGAACGGCGGATCTCAATCGAATCAATACGGCGATGCGGGAGAGCGATGAGCGGTTTCGTTTGTTCATTGAGCATGCGCCGGCTGCCATTGCGATGTTTGATCGGGACATGCGGTATCTGGCGGCCAGCCGGCGATGGATGGACGACTATCGCTTGACAGGCGACGTTCTTGGTCGATCGCACTATGATGTCTTTCCGGACTGTCCCTTGCGGTGGAAGGATGTCCATCAGCGAGGCCTGACGGGGGAGGTGCTCAGTGCCGATGAAGACCAGTTCTCTCGGAGTGATGGCTCCAGCCAGTGGATCACGTGGGATGTTCGCCCGTGGTATCGGGGTGATCAGGTGGGTGGGATTATCATCGCCACGGAAGACGTGACGGCTCGGGTCAAAGCCAAGAAAGCGTTCCATGAGCGGGAGGAACGGTCTGATCAGGTCGTTCGATTGGCCGGCTTTGGGATCATTGATCAGGACCATCGCACGGGGAATGTCTATTGGTCTCCGGTCATGAGGGAAATCTACGGAGTCGGACTCGATGTCCCTGCTTCGGTCGACGGGTTCCTCCGGTTGATCCATCCGGAGGACCGCGCCAGGGTGGTTGCGGCGATCGCGCGGGCTTCCGACCCCGTGGGCGATGATCTTTATTCGATCGAGCACCGTCTGGTGCTGCCGAACGGGCAGATGCGGTGGATCAGTTTTCGAGCCTGGACCTTGTTCGAGCCGGACGGTCCGGAGCACCGTCCGGCTAGGACGCTCGGCGCGATGATCGACATTACGAAACGCAAACAGGCCGAAGAGGCGCTGAAGATCAGCGAGCGCCGGTTCGCTTCCTTTATGGATAACTTGCATGGCTTTGCCTGGATCAAAGATGCCCGGGGTCGCTACCTGTATGTCAATCGACTCTTCCAGGAATCCCTGCTGGAGGGGAAGGACTGGAGAGACCAGACGGCTCAGGAGTTGTGGCCGGCCCATGTGGCCGAATCCTATGAGCGCAACGATCGGACGGTGCGGGAAACCGGAGTTCCGCTGCACACCGTCGAATCATTCATCCAACAGGGAGAGATTCGACACGCCCTGGTCAGCAAGTTTCCCATTCTTGATCAGCAAGGCGAGCCGGTCTTGTTCGGCGGGGTGGCCGTCGATATTACCGAACGTCAGCATACGGAAGAACTGCTCAAACAGCAGGCGGACATGTTGAACCACTCCAGCGATGCGATCTTGGCGTGGAAGATCGGCGGCGGGATCGTGTATTGGAATCGCGGGGCCGAAGAACTCTACGGCTGGCGGTCGCAGGAGGCGATCGGGCGCAAAAGCCATGAACTGCTGGGCACGAATCCGTTGCCGACGGTCGCGGACAGGGAAGCCTGCCTGGTCCGAGACGGTCGGTGGTCCGGCGAGCTGTCCCATGTCACCAGGGACGGGCGGCAGGTGATTGTGGAGAGCCGGCTGGTGCAAGTCACGTACGGCGGAACGGACTACGCATTGGAATCCAATCGTGATGTGACTGAACGCAAGAGTGCGGACGAGACGCTGCATCGTAACCAGTTGGATCTGCACCAGCAACAGGTGCAATTGGAGGAGTTGACCTCGAAGCTGTTGAACGCTCAGGAACAAGAGCGTCAACGTATCGCTCGGGAGCTGCACGATGACGTCAGTCAACGGCTGGCCGCGTTGGTATTGGAAGTGGCCTCGTTGGAACAATATCCGGCCTCCGTATTGGGGGAGTGCGGCCAAGCGCTTGCCCCGATCCGAGAGCAGCTGGAGCAGTTGTCCGATGATGTGCACACGCTGGCGTATCGGCTGCATCCCTCGCTCCTGGAGCATGCCGGGCTTTGTCCTGCCGTTGAAGACCATGTTCATCAGGTATCCCGTCGCGTCGGGTTGCCCATTTCTCTCAAGATTACCGGGGTGCCGGCCGTGGTCTCGCTCGATCACGCAACCTGTCTCTTCCGCGTGATGCAGGAGAGTGTGCAAAATGTGGTCAAGCATGCCCATGCGACGGCAGTGACGGTCCAACTGCGAGGGTCGTCGAAAGGCGTGGGGTTGTCGGTGACGGATGACGGCAAGGGATTTGACCTGCGCGATCACCGCGCCCTTCAGCGGGGGTTGGGGCTGAGCAGTATGGAGGAACGGTTACGACAACTGCAGGGGTATTTTCAGATCCGGTCTCAACCGGACGGAGGGACAAAAGTCTGTGCCTGGCTTCCCTGTGAGGCGGCGACCCCATGAAACGGCCACGCATCTTGATGGCGGATGACCACGCGATTGTTCTGGCCGGGCTTCGGAAGCTGGTCGAAGCCGAGGGTGAGGTGGTGGGGATGGTAGAAGACGGACGCTCGCTGGTTGAGACCGCTCAGGAGCTCCGTCCCGATATCGTATTGCTTGATATCTCCATGCCGCTCCTGAACGGATTGGATGCGGCTCGTCAATTGACCAAACTGGTACCGGAGAGCAAGCTGATCTTTCTCACCATGCACGCGACTCCTACCTATGCCACGGAAGCCTTTAAGGCGGGCGCCGCAGGGTACCTCATCAAACGCTCGGCAGCCGTGGAACTCAAGCAGGCGATCCAGGCCGTCATGCGAGGCCAGCACTATCTGACCCCGCTCATCACCAAGGACGTCTTGGCGGCGACGCTCCATTCCGCGGATGGCACATCAACCAGACCATCAGTGAATTCTCTGACCCAACGCCAACGTGAGGTGCTGCAGCTCATTGCCGAGGGAAAGGGGACAAAGGCGATCGCCTCCCTTCTGAACATTTCGGTGAAGACCGTGGAGTTTCACAAATTCAAAATGATGGGCGAACTCGATCTGCATTCCACTGCCGAATTAGTAAAGTACGCAATCGCCGAAGGCCTGGTCAGCGTCTCTTCCTAGACGAATACTTCCAACGGTGTACTCCGAAGAAAGCTCCCCGTAGCACGGATGTGGCGGGGAGCGCCCAATTCTGTTCTCCGACAGTCGAATCAGGATGGCGGTCGACGTGACTCCGGAATCAACCCCATCTACTAGTAAGATCTCCTCGTTGGACCAGTGACTTTCCTAGTTCACAGCTCAACGGAAGTCCACGTATAGTTTTGAAGGAATAGTGTAAATGGAAGAGAAGCTGCTTGGCATCGTGCCTGTCGGTTGATTGCTCGGAGTAGCTGAAGAATCTAGCTCAGTTATCTTTCTCTGTCAGGAGGTGCCGTGCTGGTAGCAGCGATCATCGAGCGAGTTCATCGTGCATTGGAAGAGTACGGTAAGGATTGCTCGATGGAGGAAGTCGTGGGGCTCTGTCCGGACCTCACCTGGAACCAAGTCTATTTGGCAATCGATTACCTGAACAAGACCGGAGTAGTCAGCGTCGCATTGGATCCGAATCGGACCTATACGATTCATGTCCGCCCGTCGTTCAGCGAATCATCGCAAACAGCACCTCAGCCACGTTCTCTGCAAAAGACCGCATCGTAAGCGAACAACGTCGTAGCCCGTCGTTTCCAAACAATGTGAAACAGTCTCAGCTCACGCACTCCACTTGGAGTGGTAGTCAAGAGCGACTGCCTGGTCCTTCTGCAAGCGGTGAGGGTGAGTCGGCTCAATGAAGTATTGCCGCATGTACGGAGTTCCGATTGCAGGCCCGGCGGAACGACAATCATGGAAAAAGATGGGCCTGGAGGGAGGCGGAGAGCTGAAAGAATTCAATGGAGGCCGCATATGGAAACGCCGGGGGATCGACCGGTTTGCGAAAATACCGATTAATTTTGGTTGCTTACATCATGACGCAGTTTGTGGGGATCCGTAACAAGCCTTCGCGACCAAGATCAAAATATTGATAATCAGCTACTTGACAGCGGATTATGAGCGGCATAAATATAGCCCCGACATTGGTTCCCGAAGGTGCGGTGGGCCGAGTTGTTGTTTGACGTCAAACCCCTGTTGATGTCTCCTGCAGCTTAGTTCAGGGGGAAGATGTCCATCGGTCTCCTTCCTTGGGGAGTATGCTGTTTTCTACTGAGTTCGTTGCGTGACGGGTCCGAACGAAAGGAGTAGGTATGGATACTCTCATCATGTTCATCATCGTGATGCTCATCCTGTTTGTCGGTGGTCTGTTTGTGTGGAAGAAAAGCCAGTAAGGTTTACCTGAGCTGCTTCCAAGAGGCCATTGCTGCGGGGCAAGGTGACCCATCTCGGCTGGTGATCAGCAGGTGGTCGGGATGGGGCCTGGTCTGTCTACGTATGGTGTGCGCGGCGACGCATTGCGCTGTCTCGTTGAGACGGGCTCCACGGTCTTATTTCCTGCCTGTACTGTAGAATCACGCGGCGGACTCTACAGCAGGGTCGTCTCCGGCCGCTATTCCCCTTGTCCGACGTGGAAGGGAGACTGTGGCAGACCGGAAGAGGCCTGCCCGTTGGGATCACCAGAACCGCAAGTTATTTGGAAGTCACCGGTTTTCCCACACTATTCACGGATGGCTTTTGCTCGCTTCTGCAGGTAGGCATTCCTGACCGCGGTGTAAAGGTCCAACGTCGATTCTTCAACTCCTTGAAACTTTTCCAGATTCAATGATCTCTCGTTGACGATCTCCGTCGCGCGCGCGCCGATGGAAATGGCATATGTGGCCGCTCGTTCCTCTACATCGACCACCGTCGGAATGGCATCGATATTGTGCATCGTGGGTACGATGAGCCAATAAATCGGATTGAGCACGATATCCCCGCCATACCCGATCAGATCGCGAACCGTATAGGGCCCTAGAAGCGGCACCATCAGGTAGGGCCCCGGTTTGACACCGTAAAATCCGAGCGTCTGTCCGGTATCTTCTTCCGGTGTGGTGAGGTTGAACCGTTGGGCCACATCAAAAAATCCGCCGATTCCCACGGTGGTATTGATGAGGAACCGTCCCGCCTCGATCCCTGCGCCCTTGAACTTCCCCTGGAACAGGTTATTCAGCAATCGCGGGGTGACGCGACTATTGTAAAAGACATTGCTGACACCGACTTGCACAATGTTCGGCACGACGGCATTGTAGCCTTTGGCAACGGGTTTCAGGATCCACCGGTCAAGCTGCCGGTTGAATTCGAAGAACTTCGTATTGAGCCCCTCCCAGGGATCATACTCTTCCATCCCTTCCGTATCCGGTTTGGCGAAGGGATCGAACGGCTCATCCTGAGACGAATCGCCGCTCGTGACGGATGGCGGCGGTTGAGTAGTGGATGCTTCAGCAAGCAGAATGGGTTGAGCCTGCCGTTCGGAAGTGGAGATCAAGGGCGCCGATGATCCTTTGGCTGCCGCACAACCAGAAGCCAGCATCAACACGACGGCAAGGACACATCCTTCTATGGGCAGTAACAGCCGGAACGGCCTGTGCGTCATTAACGGTCTCATTCTTGGCATGACCCTCCTAGGACTAAACAAACGAATACCCACAATATGGCGCCGCACTGTATCAAAAGTGGAGTCCGCCGCCAATCACTAATTTCTGCTTTCTTCTTTCTCCGACGATGCCGTGCAAGGGGCAAAGACGATCTATATAATGAGGGAAGATATTCGTGTGATGTTGCGCATCGGGAATAGGCAGCCGGAGAGCCATCATCGGTTTCGTGGTCTCGGGCTCAGGGAACCATTTCGCCAAGGGAGAAGAGAAATCCGATGTTGGTCTTGATCCATAAAGAGTGCGGAGGTCCTGCTCTGGAAGAGTCGGCAGTCGGAGAGGTCTGTGCCGTCCCCGTCGATCGCTTTCCGTTTTCCTGCTTTACCTGCCTCGAAGAGATCCTCGACGAATCCGAAGTGCGGTTGTCGGAAGAGCTGGGGATGTAAAGGATTTGTCCCTGGCAAAAAGGTCGATTCGTCTCTTCCCCAATCCGTGACAGGCCGCTGAGTTGCCACACCGGCGTGTGGCTTGGTCGATCGGCGTCCGCATGGGCTCAGGTCTGAATCCAGATCCGACCGTTCTGATAGCAAGACGGCGTGAATCAAGAAACCAGGGTATCCGTCGGGCGACTGAACGAGCAGACAGCTGGGACGTGCCGGCCAATCAATAGCTGATGGCGCGGCCCTGAATGATCGGATGGGCTCGTGGCACAATCACGGCCTGGATTGTCTTCTGGTTGTGAATCGAGACAGGCTTTGTTATCGTGTGCGGTCTTTTTGAGTGTCACGGTGAACATCTAGCGAGGATTACATGGCCACGAACGATAAGCAGGTGATTTTTTCACTCGTCAATGTGGGGAAGGTCTATCCGCCGAAGCGGCAGGTGCTGCGGGAGATCTATCTCGGCTTCTACTACGGCGCAAAGATCGGTGTGCTGGGATTGAACGGATCGGGCAAGAGTTCGCTGCTCAAGATCATTGCGGGCGTGGATCCGAACTATACCGGCGAGATTACGAGATCCAAAGGCTACAGCATCGGCCTGTTGGAACAGGAACCGCAGCTGGATCCGAACAAGACGGTCAAGGAAGTCGTCGAGGAGGGGAAGGCCGAATTGGTGGCGCTGATCCATGAGTACGAAGCCGTCAGCAACAAGATCGGCGAGGTCGGCCCGGACGAAATGGAAAAGCTGCTCGACAAGCAGGCGCAGCTGCAAGAGAAGATTGAAGCCGCCAATGGATGGGAACTGGAGAGCCAGCTCGATCTCGCCATGGACGCATTGCGCTGTCCGCCGGCCGAGCAGAAGGTGGGGACCTTGTCCGGTGGAGAAAAGCGCCGGGTGGCGCTCTGCCGTTTGATGATCCAAGAGCCGGACATTCTGTTGCTCGATGAGCCGACGAACCATCTTGATGCCGAATCGGTTCAGTGGCTTGAGCAACATCTGCAACAATACAAGGGTACGGTCATCGCGGTGACACATGACCGGTACTTTTTGGACAATGTCGCCGGCTGGATCCTGGAGTTGGATCGAGGGCATGGGATTCCTTTCCAGGGGAATTACAGTTCCTGGCTGGAGCAGAAGAAAGACCGACTGGAAAAAGAAGAAAAGGCGGAGTCGAAGCGGAAGAAGACATTGGAACATGAGCTGGAATGGATTCGCATGTCACCGAAGGCGAGACAATCCAAGGGTAAGGCGCGGTTGAATCGATATGAGGAGTTGGTCAATCAAAAACAAGACCAAGTCGCGGAAGATCTTGAAATCTACATTCCGCCGGGGCCACGGCTCGGCGACGTCGTCATTGAAGCCAGCGGGATCAGTAAAGCCTTCGGCGACAACGTGCTCTACGAGAACGTGAATTTTAGCCTGCCGAAGGGTGGTATCGTTGGCGTGGTCGGGCCGAACGGCGCCGGGAAGACGACGATGTTCAAGATGATCATCGGCAAGGAAAAGCCGGATGCCGGGTCCATCAGGGTCGGCGAGACCGTCAAGCTCGGCTATGTCGATCAAGATCGCAGCCTGGACGGCAATAAAACGGTGTACGAGGTCATTTCGGATGGGCAGGACACCGTCAAGCTCGGCAAAACCGAAGTCAACGCGCGCGGTTATTGCGCCCGCTTCAACTTCGCCGGGACGGACCAACAAAAGAAGGTGAAGGACCTCTCGGGCGGAGAACGAAATCGAGTCCATCTCGCGCGCATGCTGAAAGAGGGGGCGAATCTCATCATTCTGGACGAGCCGACCAACGATCTTGATGTGAATACGTTGCGAGCGCTCGAAGAAGGGCTCGAAAGTTTCGCCGGCTGCGCGGTGATCAGCAGCCACGACCGGTGGTTCCTCGACCGGCTTGCGACGCACATTCTAGCGTTTGAGGGTGACAGCAAGGTGGTGTGGTTCGAGGGAAACTACAGCGATTACGAAGCGGATCGGAAGAGGCGCTTGGGCAAAGACGCCGATCAGCCGCACCGGATTCGGTATCGGAAACTGACGCGGTAGTCGCGCACGTCTCAGCCTTTATCGTGCGCTCGGGCTAGGCTGCCTGGGTTACCGGTTGTCTGCACCGGCGGGCTCAACCACGACGCTTCCCGTATCATCCTCACCATGGCGGTACAGTTAAAGTTTCTGCAGGGTTTTCATGGACTTCCGTGGCGGATGTAAGAGCTTGGAGTACGTAAGGTATTGTAAATCAATACAAAATTGGTGATCGCCCCGTTCGATTCTCTTCAAGATCTCTCGTGGTCATGCCGATATGAACGGTGCGCAGAGAAGAGCACCATCGAGTCCATAAAGACAGGCGATGGTATCGGTCTCGGTTCCATGTCGCTCAGGTCTCTGCCGGTCGATGTGAGCCGGCTTGGCTCAGCATCGCAAGGCGGAAAAATTGTGAGACCAGTGCATGGATTTACCTCACTCTTGGCCGCAAGGTCTTGGCCGGGATACAAGCCTCAATGCGACGTCACACCCGTCGTGTTTCCACTGCCTGACCGCTAAGTGTGCGATTCAGGGCCAGCGTCTGACCATCTCCACTGGTTCCCAGCCCGAAACGATCAGCCGGGAAGGGATAGCCTTCCCATCATGTCGATCATTATGTACGTCATGGCGCGCGGGCATATCCTCTCCCCGTACGTGGAGCCGTCGTGACTGAGGGACAATCCGCTCAAGACGGGGCGGAGGCGCAGCCTGGCGCCGATGAGTGCTGGGCCTTTGCTCTCGAGAGTAGCGGCACCGGTCTGTGGGATTGGGACATCCCCACAGGCAGAGTCGTCTTCTCGCATGGATGGAAAACACTTCTTGGCTATGGAAGGAATGAACTCAATGATGAGTTCGAGGAATGGATCATTCGCGTCCACCCTCAGGACCTTGTGCCGACCCACACCGTTTTGCAACACGTTGCGCAAGGCGCCCTGGGTGAAGCGGGCATATTGACGCACGAACATCGGTTGCGCTGCAAAGACGGATCGTACAAATGGGTGGCGGCGCGCGGGAGGGTCTTTTCGCGAACCCCGGAGGGAAACCCTCTTCGGATCATCGGGACCCATACGGACATCACAGCCTACAAGCACCTTGAACGGCAGACGGCGATCCAGCATCAGGTTGCGGAGGTCCTGGCCGGCGCATCCGGATTGGATAGTGCGATCGCCGGCATCCTGCGACCGGTGTGTCGATCGTTGGGGTGGGATGAGGGCCTGCTCTGGGTCGTTGATGACGCGACTCAGCGCCTGCAGTGTCACTCGATATGGACCGCGTCGGGTGCATCCTCGGAACAGTACGGTACCGCGAGCCGGGAGCTGACCTTTCAGTGCGGAGTTGGTCTTCCTGGTCGGGTGTGGGCAGAATCCAAACCGGTCTGGATTTCAGATGTGACTCGCGATCGGAATTTCCCGCGGGCCGCGCTGGCCGAGCAGGTGGGGTTTCACACCGCGGCGGCGTTTCCGGTCAGATTGAGCGGGCGGGTCTATGCCGTCCTGGAGTTTTTCCACCATGAGATTTTGCCGGAGGATCCGGCGCTCCTCTCCACGTTCCAAGCGGTGGCCGATCAGCTCAGCCAGTTTTGCGCGCGGGAGCATGTGGAAGAGCTGCTGAGATCTTCCGAAGCGAAACTCAGGCAGGCGCTTCGCGCGTCCCATATCGGGTTGTGGGATTGGAACACCGAAACGAACGAGGTGTCGTATTCTCGGGAGTGGAAGAGTCAGCTGGGGTATGAAGAAAGTGAACTGCCGAACGCATTACACACATGGGAGGATCTGCTCCACCCTGATGACAAGGATCGAACCCTCGCCTATGTGCAAACCTATCTCGCCCGCCCTGAAGGCGACTATCAGCTGGACTTCCGGCTTCAACACAAAGACGGTTCGTATCGCTGGATTGAGGCCAGGGCCGGCTTTGTGACGGAGCCCGACGGCCGTCGCATTCGCCTCCTGGGTTCCCATACCGATATCACCACGCGCAAGGAGTCCGAGGCTGCTATTGCGGCGGCGACCGCGGGGTTGAGGAGTGTGACCGTCGCTATCGACATGGTGCAGGCGACCGCCGAATTCGCGCTCGACGGAACGCTCCTCATGGCCAACGACAACTTCCTCAACCTCATGGGTTATCGGCTTGAAGAAGTGTTGTGGCAGCACCACCGGATGTTCTGTGAGCCGGCTTATGCAAGCAGTCGGGACTACAGTGCATTCTGGCAGAAATTGAACCGGGGGGAGTTCGATCAGGGCGTGTACCACCGTCGTGCTAAGGGAGGGAGAGAAGTCTGGATCCAGGCCTCCTACAGTCCGATCTTTGATGTGACCGGTAAGGTGTCGAAGGTCATGAAATTTGCGATCGATATTACCGGGCAAAAACTGGCGGAGGTCAAGCTGGCTCAGGCGGCACAGGATCTGGAGCGGCACAATAGAGAGCTGGCCGTCGCCCGGGATAAAGCGCTGGAGGCCGTCAAGATCAAGGCGGAATTTTTGGCCACCATGAGCCATGAAATCAGGACACCGATGAACGGGGTGATCGGAATGACCGGACTGTTGCTTGAGACCCCATTGAATACCCAGCAGCGTGAATACGCGGAAACCGTTCGATTATCCGGCGAGCATTTACTGGATATCATCAACGAGATTCTTGATTTTTCAAAAATCGAGGCGGGGAAGCTGAAATTGGAGTCTCTCAACTTCGACCTCCATGCAACGGTGGAGGATGCGGTGAGTCTGCTTGGTGAGCGGGCTTATGCGAAAGGCCTCGAACTAATGAGCCTCGTCCAAGCCGGAGTCCCGACCGCTCTTCGAGGAGACCCCGGCCGTCTGCGCCAGGTGTTGATGAATCTGATCGGCAACGCCATCAAATTCACGGAGCAAGGAGAGGTGGTCGTCGCGGTCAGCCTCGTGGATGAGGGTGACGGGATAGTCGAGACCACGCCGGACCCGTCGTGCCGGACCTTGCGGTTCGATATATCGGATACCGGCGTGGGTATTGCGGAAGAACAACAGGCGAAATTGTTTCAGCCGTTCACGCAAGCCGATGGGTCGCACACGAGGAAGTACGGGGGGACCGGACTGGGTCTTGCCATCTGCAAGCAGCTCGTCGGGATGATGGGAGGTCGGATCGGGGTCCGGAGCAAGGTCGGAGCGGGGAGTACCTTCTGGTTTACCGTGAGTTTTCCCGTACAGCAGGAAGAAGAGCAGCCGGTTTCGTTACCACACACGGCACTCCGCGATCACCGGGTCTTGATCGTGGACGATCATCCCACGAATCGGCGCGTGCTGGAACAGAGTCTCCACAAACAGGGCGTCATATGCGAGAGCGCGTCAGACGGGTTCCGGGCTCTGGACCGCCTATGTACTGGGGCCGAGGGGCAAAGACCTTATGAGTTGGCAATCTTGGATATGCAGATGCCCGGAATGGACGGGCTGGAATTGGCTCGCCGAATCAAATCGGATCCTCGGATCAGTGCGACACGCCTGATTCTCCTGACCTCGGTTGGACAGCGTGGGGATGCCCAAAGGGCTCAAGATGTGGGTATTGCCGCCTATCTGACAAAGCCGATCCGACAGTCGCTCTTATACGAATGTCTCAGTGTAGTCCTGGGAAGTCCTTCCGAGACGGCCGTGTCAGCCCCCCCAACTGCCGTTCCGATCATCACTCGCCATAGTTTGTCCGAGGCGCAGACACGCTCCAGACCGCTGGTGCTTGTGGTCGAGGATAATCCCGTCAATCAGAAGGTGGCCGCGAATATGCTTGAGAAGCTGGGGTATCGGGTCAATGTGGCGGCAAACGGATGCGAGGCCGTCGAGTCACTGGCTCGCATTCCGTACGCGCTGGTGTTCATGGATTGCCAGATGCCAGAAATGGACGGGTTTGAAGCCACGCGTGAAATTAGAAAACGTGAAGCGGTTCTTGTGCAGCGTGAAGCGCCTGCATCCGGAGAGGAGGTATGCTTCACGAACGAGGAGCGGCGCGGCACCTATCACGTGCCAATCATCGCGATGACCGCCAATGCCATGCAGGAGGACCGCGATCGCTGTTTGGCCTCCGGGATGGATGACTTCCTGAGTAAGCCGGTGACCAAGAAGGCTCTCGAAACGGTTCTTGCCCGCTGGTTGCCTCTGGCCAAGATCTCCAAGGATGTGGACTCGAAGGCCGCATGATCCGAAGGCGAATGCAGGCAGCGGCGAAACCTTCCGTCCAGGCTAATGACCGACTCCCCTCTCTGAGGCCCCCTGCCATCATACCTCCTCGTACTTGACCCAATAGGCAGGCACATTCGCCCTTCAAATCAAACCTGGCCGTGGGTTACGATGGCGGACTGTCGAGTAAGCGACAGGGGACCGCTCCGGTCGAACATCCGACGGGATCCGTTTCCAGCATGGAAAGGTCTTCTGAGCGAGTAGTCATGACACGGCGTGCCGTCATTACCGGAGCAGCGGGCTTGATCGGATCCTACCTGGTCAGAAATGCCGCCCGGTGGGCGCCAGGGTGGGAGGTGCGTGGTCTTGGCCGGGCCGATGTGGATCTGACGGATCAGCGGGCCGTTGAGCGGGCATGGCAGGTGCTCAAACCCGACGCGGTCATCCATTGTGCGGCCATGAGCCGGACAATGGATTGCGAGAGAGATCCGGACCTGGCCCGACGCATCAATGTCGAAGTGACGGCCCATCTCGCACGCTGTTCTGAAAGGATTCCCTTTGTTTTCCTGTCGAGCGGTGAAGTCTTTGATGGGCAGGTCGGGTGGTATCGAGAGACGGATCACGCCAACCCGATCAATGTGTATGGCCAAACCAAGCTTGAAGCCGAACAACGAGTGTTGCAGAACCCCGGACATACGGTGGTGCGCATTGTGCTGACGGCGGGCACCTCCTTGAACGGTGATCGGAGTTTCGTCGAAGATATGACCCGGGCCGCCAAGCGTGGCCAGGTCATGACGCTTTACGGAGACGAATTTCGATGTCCCTTGCCGGCCGGCGTCATCGCGAGAGCGGTTTGGGAGTTGGTGAATCGAGAGGGTACAGGCCTCTATCACCTAGGCGGTCGGGATCGACTATCCCGGTGGGAGATCGGCCGGACGTTGATCCCCTGGTATCCGGAACTGCTAGGGCATCTCCGTGAGGGATTATCCAGCGGTCATACCGGTGCCCCGCGGCCGCCGGATCTGTCCTTGAATTGTGACAAGCTCCAGGCGCTCTTGTCGTTCCCCATTCCGGGATTCCGCGAGTGGGTACAAGCGCGGATGCAACGAGAGGGCGACCTGTGGGATTATGAATCAACATTGGCATAAAGGGTAGGAACAATGGGAATGCAAGATGGAATGGATGAAGCGGATCCGTTGTCGCTGGTTGTGATCGCCTATATCACAATGGCGGTGCTCATGGTGATCTTATGGTTGGTGCAACGGAAGACCAAAAATGCCGCCATCGGGGATGTCGGGTGGTGTGTGGGGTTGATTGCCTCGGTGTTTTTGTATATCACGCAAGCCCCCGCTGGAATTGAGCGGATCATGCTGACGGCGATGCTCGTGCTGATGTATGCCGGTCGGCTGGGGTACCACATTTATTCACAACGCTTGGACGGGCAACCGGAGGATAATCGCTATCGGCGTTTGCGGAAGGAGTGGGGTGATTCCGAGTCGGTCAACATGTTCGTCTATTTCCAATGGAAAGCCGTGTCCGTGGCGGTGTTTTCCTTTCCATTTCTCGTGGTGCTTTGGAACCCACGGGTTCCGTCATCGGTCGTGGAAATGCTCGGACTGCTGATCTGGGGGCTCGCTGTGTCTTGGGAAGCAAAGGCTGATCGGCAGCTTGCCTACTTCCGGGCCGATCCGCGGAACCAGGGGCGTGTCTTGCGGGATGGACTCTGGCGGTATTCACGGCATCCAAATTACTTCTTTGACTGGCTGCACTGGTGTTCGTATGTGGTGATGACCCTGGGAGCTCCCGGATGGTTGTTTACCTGGGTGGGCCCCATCGGTATGGGGTGGTTATTGTTCAGAGTCACCGGGATTCCACGAGCGGAACGGGAAGCCCTTTCCACCCGTGGGGAAGAATACAAGGCCTATCAGGCGACGACCAATGCGTTCTTTCCATGGTTTCCTCGGCCGACGCCTGATCGCGCGACGCAGTCCTAACCGGAGAGGCCGGCTTGGTAGAATCAGGCTCGTGAGCCCGTCAGCAGTTCTTCTGTTGAGCTGGACGATCTGAGCTGTTCGAGGAGGTGGGTCAACCGGGCTCGGCTCGCATCATCCATCCGGAGGATTTCCCAACCGGCAACTTGACCATCCGACCAACGGACGACAGCGACATCGATCAGGATGTTGTGTGCCTGCCCGCCCTCAAGAATGGTCAGATACGCGGTCGATTCCGTTCCCGCCGGAAGGGAGTACGCTCCGGATGCGCGCCAGCCTGCTTCAGATAGGTCCCATACGAGCCCGGTGGTGAGGGTGCCACCGCAGAAGTAACAGAGTTGGCATTGCGCGGAAGTCCGCAGTGTTTTACGGATGGTGTAGGTCTTCATGTTCTCCCCTCCTGCTTGGCTCAGCGATGCTCCAGCAATGCCCCATGACAAATGTAGAGGATGAGGCGAAACACGCCATGCAACGAAAGAGGGGAGAGCGAGGGACAAAGGCAGGGGACAAAACGTGGCGCGGGGCACTCACCGTGGGAGGACGAGGCCAAGCCCCTGCTGCCGCAGCACCCGATCTATTGTCTGGACTTTAGGTCGGCGATCCGGGCACGCGCGATTTCCCCCTCTTTACTTTCAGGATAGGCCCGGGCCAGTTCCTGGTAGATCTCCAGTGCGTGCGGAAAATTGCTTTGGCTTTCTTCGAATGCGGCGGTCTCCAGCAGCTCTTTTGCCTTGTCGGAGCAGCCGACTAACGCGGTGATGCAGAGGGCACAGAGTACGAGGCGTGCTGTCTTCATACATATCCTTTCCCACTCTCGCTCCGGCGTGACGTCATCGGGTTGCCATGCACCCCGCCAGATTCGAGTGATTCAATATGGTAGCGTGGGGGAGTAATCCCTTCACTTCGACAGTGCGGGCAACGGCTTGGTCGTGTGAAGCGTGTACGGTCGCGAAACATGAATCCACAGTCCAGGCAACCGGATGGTTCACGGAGAAATCGCCGTGACCGGTCCCGAGCAACCGTTTTTACCACATGAGCCAGGTGTTCCTCTACCAGCCGTTCAGGAATGCCCAGGGATCGGGCGAGTTGATAGCTCGTCATTGGGGCGCCGGTCAGGAGTTCGATGATGCGTCGGCGTGTGGTCTGTCCGGGAGCCAGCATGGGGATATGGTAGGCATTCAAACCGGGAAAATCCAGAGTCCCTGGACCGAACGACTCGCGAATCCTCTTAAGTCTGAGGCACTTAACGGTTGCACCGCCGCAGGTATTCTGTCAAAATCCGACCCCGCATTGATTGTCACATCACGATTAACTCGATGGGCCGGACCAGTCATTCGCATTCTTCAGCAATCGCATTCCGGCCCAGCGCATTATAGACGAGGAGGTTTGGGCTCATGAAGTTCCTCGCAGTTCATCCCGGTCCGCTCATGTACACCAAGATCTATCTGCGCCTGGAGCCACTCGGTCTCGAGATGGTGGCTCAAGCGTGCCGCCAGGCGGGGCACGATGTTCGGCTGATCGATTTGCAGGCAGACACCTGGAAAGACTACGAGGCGCTGATCCGCTCCTGGAAACCCGACGCCGTCGCCTTCGGCTGTAACTATTTGGCCAATGTTCCTGAGGTCGTGGATCTTGCGAAATTGACGAAGAGGGAGTTGCCGCAGGCCTTCGTCTTTGTCGGGGGACATAGCGCCTCCTTCGTGGCCAAGGATTTCTTGGAGCATGGGAATGGGGCCATTGATTGTGTCCTCAAGGGCGAAGGCGAAGTCGCCGCTCCTAAGCTGCTGGAAGCCGTGGAGCAAGACCGCAAGGCCATTACCAAGGTTCCCGGCGTTGTCACGCTCGACGGAGAAGGACCGCCGGCACAATTTATCGAGAATCTCGACAACGTCCGTCCGGCACGGGACTTGTTGCGAAACCGGCACAAATACTTCATCGGTGTCCTGGACCCCTGCGCCTCCGTCGAATTCGCACGAGGCTGCCCCTGGGATTGTTCCTTCTGCAGCGCCTGGACGTTCTATGGCCGCAGCTATCGCATGGTCAGTCCGGAAAAAGCGGTCGAGGAATTGGAGCAGGTGCAAGAGCCGGGCATCTTCCTGGTCGACGACGTCGCCTTCATTCAAGGCAAGCAGGGCATGGAGATCGGCGAAGCGGTCGCGCGGCGCGGCATCAAGAAACAGTACTACATGGAGACGCGGGGTGACGTGCTTCTGCGCAATAAGGAAGTCTTCCAATTCTGGAAGACGCTCGGACTGCAGTATATGTTCCTGGGCGTCGAGGCTATCGATGCTGAAGGCCTCAAGATGCACCGGAAACGTATTTCATTGGGGCGGAACTTCGAGGCGCTTGAATTCGCCCGCTCCCTCGGCATTACCGTGGCCATCAATTTGATCGCGGACCCTGACTGGGATCGCGAACGGTTCGAAGTCGTGCGGCAATGGTGCCTGGACATTCCGGAGATTGTGAACATCAGCGTCAATACACCGTATCCCGGCACCGAGAGCTGGGTGACGGAATCGCGCAAGATGCACACCCGGGATTACCGTCTGTTCGACATTCAGCATGCCGTCATGCCGACCAAAATGCCGCTGCCGGAGTTTTATGCGGAGCTGGTCAAGACACAACAGGTCTTGAACAAGAAGCATCTGGGTTGGGCCGCGCTGAAAGGGACGGCAAAGATTGCGGCAGGGCATTTGATGCGGGGGCAGACCAATTTCATCAAGATGCTGTGGAAGTTCAACAGCGTCTATAATCCCGAGCTGCAGTTGGCGGATCACCGCCGACCGGTGGTCTACGAGATGACGCCGCCACCGGACCACAAAGAAAAGGTCGATGCGAAACAGCTGTACATCCTACCAGCCAAAGGCCGCCAGGGCCGGAACATCGACGACGCAACGGAAACCTTCGTCGACGAGACTCGCATGGGCACCACGGCCGTCTGATCGCGGTTGGGGGTGGGTGATAGGGCCGAGAGCGAGAGGCTGAACGTGTTTCCAGTTCTCGGTAGGTGTGTGATCAACCACGCCTGGTCGTACCAGCGTCTGCCCAACCTCCGGAATATGTTCTAGCGACTCCGGATGTAATCTATCTTGGCGGAGAGGCTGTTGCATTCGGCTCATCCGCCAGTCGCAAGGTCAGCGTCGTCTCTTCCCGGCAGGTCTGTAGCCCTATGCTGCAATTGACGGTGATAGTGTTTTTGGCAATGACGTCAGAGTCACGTACCGGTGTCCAGCCTCCAATCTCGTAGCCCTGCTTACCCGGAGTCCATTTGAATGTTCTGAAGCGAGTGACGTTGAAGGCGGAGCTCCATCCCCCGGCTTCTGTCACACCGTGGGCCTCACCGCCCTGTACCCCTTGTGAAGCGAACAGCTCCTTTAATTTGGCCGGCGTATTCCCGCTTGAACAGTGAGTCTCCGCCACTTCACCCGATCGTCCTGGAAGAATCGTCAAGTTCACGGAAAATGGATCAGGATCACTGCTGATCGAGCCTCCGTTCACATGAAAAGTGGTCGTGCCGGTGCCCTGAATGCGGATTTCGCACTGAGCCGCCTGAGTCTTTGTGCGAGTGGCGTACTGCATCACCCCTTCCCCCACCCATCCGCGATCTTCCGTATGTTGGAGTGGGACGGTTGCCTGAACATGGGCGTCGAACCCATTCGAACTCATTTGCATGCCGAATCCACTCACAAGATTCAGTGGTTCCTGAACGATGTGCGACTTGAACTCAAGGACATAATCAGCCGGGGCCAGTTCCCATTCCCCATCCTTGGTTTCGGCTACTCCCGCGCGGGAGACTGCCTTCACGCGGAATCCACTATGCCGAACCCTGGTGGCGGGAGCTTGATAGGTGAACATGGCAGGAGCCGCTGGCTGTGAATCTGCCTCCCTCGGCGACACACGGCCATTGCCCTCCCTCGGCCGCTCTCTCGCCTCCTTGAACTTGGTCGGCACCACCGTCTGGTCCTTTTTGGTGCGCAATTCTGTTTTCACCTGATACGATTTGTTCGGAGCAAATCTCTGTGTCTTGGTGGCCGGATTGAAAACAATGTCTACACAGGTATTGGGGTGGTTCCAATACAGTTGAGCCCTGTAATACTCTTGGCCTGAAAAATAGGCCACTAGTGCCGTGAGCGTTCCGATGAGATGCGCATCGTTTGCCTGAGCCCCCGCTTCAGAAAAGTCTGATACCGTAATGATTTTAAACTCCTGCGGAAGACTCGTTTGATGATCGAGCGTGAAGTGACCCCGGCTCCCGTAGGACTGAGAATAGGGCGCGAGCTCCGTGCCGATATGCTGAAGCGTGACCGTGACGTCAAAATCCACCTGTTTGATCTTGGCGTTATCGTCGACCTCCCCTTTGAGTGTCGCGACGACGTGGCGGCGATAGAGCACGGCCTGCCCCATCGCTCTCCTATACATCACAAATGACCACTCAAAGGTCCCGTCCGCGATTCCCTTCAGATCCGGCCCTTCCAGATGCGGGCACTGTTTCGCTTTCGGGGCAATGACCATTTCATAACTTTCGTAGATCCCTTCCGTGCGCGGCGGCTTGCCGATACGCGTCATGATATCCGTAGTCTTGTAGCCCACCCAGCCTGCAGGAGCATTGTCTCGGCGCATCGGAGGTTTGTTCACATCGTAGTCGTCCTGAGATGTGTCGGGGATGGTCGTTTGGGCCAACAGAAATGGCGAGGTGGATGTCGTGTGAGCCAACACGACGCGCGCCGGATGAACCCAGTCTATTTGAGCACTGCTCTTATGGGGCCTCACCGAGATCGGACAATCCGCCGCGCCGGAGCCGAGCGAATGTTTCAAACCTTCCGCTATATGCGCATCCATTCGACGCGCGAAACCCTCGGCATCCGGGCCTAAGGCCTGCTTCAACGCTGCCCCACCGGCGCCTGCAAAAAGTTTGGCACTACCCAGACCAGGTGCCAGCCGCGCTAACGCCTCGCAGGGATTGGTGACATCCTTGAAACTCGGGAGCAAGTTCGGATCGAACAGGACCTTCTGTCCTTCACCCTTCGGTTTTTGACCCGCTTCGAGCGACTCAAGCTGGGCCTTGAGCCGTTCGAATTCGGTCGGCTTGGCCACTGTAGCTGGCCCACTGGGTGGCACAGCCGGCGTCGTATAGGCTTTCTTGGGATCATACTCCGGTGGATTCGACGACGGCAGATGTTTGTCACCGCCGCAACCGGCTAAAAGGATCGTGGCAAGGAGCAACAGAAGAGGGTTGGCTGGCATTCGCGGTCTCCTGGTGAGGGACCAACGACTGGAATGGCCGCCATGCTAGCCCAGGCGCTTGGGTTCTTCAAGCAGGATTGGGGAATACCTTCTATTTTCAAGACTGCCTGGCGTTGCTATTCAACCTGACACTGCGTACAATCCCGTTGGTTTTGTCGTGAGGTGTCGATGCGATACCTGGCACTTTCCCTTCTCTTCCTCTTTCCGCTCACGGCCTACGCCGGTAATATCAAAGACACGGATCTCATCTCCAGTAACAACTTCTTTCTGCCGCCCAGCACAGAGAAAACAGTCTTTATCCAGGCTCGGAATTCCTCTGATAACCAAGAGGTCTCGTTTCACGATCTGAGTGCCAGGATAAGCGCAAAGGGGTATCAAGTTGTCAACGATCCGGATCGCGCGCACTACGTCGTCCTAGCAAACATCGTCTACTGCAATATCACGAAACCGGAAATGCCGGTCGAGGCCATGGTGGCGAGCGGATACGGATCTGCGTTCAACTCTGCGCTGGGCGCTATGCAGGGACTGACCAGTATGGCCAGTATGGCAGGCCCATACGGCGCGATGGGTGGGGCGGCGGCCTCGATGGGATTGAGTGCGATCCAAGGTATCGGCGATCTGTTTAGTTCGTCCTCATCCGCTCCCAAAATGCCGGACGACGTGAACTATGCCTGCGTGGCGGATGTCCAGATCACCGAACAAACGACCGGGCAGCTACCCAGCGGGATGAAGACGGGTTCGGGACAGGAGGCCGGTGTCTATCAGACCAGGCTGGCTGCCGATGTGCACCAAAAGAGATTGGATGAGGCTGAAGCGACGCCCTTGCTGCAACAGAAACTAAGCGCCGCCGTGGCGGGACATTTTTGATGACACCCTTATTCGTTCGCTTCACGCTTCACGCCTCACGTTTCACGAGGCCGCTCGTTCTGCTCTTGTTAGTATGCGGCCTCATAAGCGGCTGTTCCAACGTGATCCGATCCGGCCTCATCAACAGCAACACCATCTTCTTGGACCCCAACACCACCCGAACCGTTTACACCCAACTCCGGAACGCCTCTGAGAACCAACAGGTGATGTTGAACGAAGTGAACAACAAGCTGGGCGCTAAGGGATATCAACTCGTTCAGGATCCGGAGCAGGCAAACTACTGGATCCAGGCCAAGGTCATCTATTGTCATAAGGCAGCCGATGCGGTAACGCCGGAGGCGGTCGCCAAAGCCGGACCAGGCGCCGGTATCAGTAGCGGCGGCACCTCAATGATGGCTGCTGGAGGGGACGAGTCTGGCATGGGTATGGCCGGGATGCCGGACATGGGCGCCATGATGAGGCAGGCCATGGCGATGAGCGGCGGGCGAGGAGGATTCGGCGGCATGGCTGGCTTTTCCGGTATACAGCCACCGCCCAAAGAAGATGGCGTGACCTACCTCTGTGTCGCGGATGTCCAAATAACCGATCGAAAGATCGGCAAATCGATTGGTCGACCGACCGGCGGTCAAGCGTCGGGTGGCGAAAAAGTGCAACTGATGCGAATGGTCGGCCACGTGCGGCAAAAAAGTTTGGACATTCCCGAAGCCACCCCCATCGTGCAAGAAAAGATCGCCACCGGGATTGCGGGACTTTTTTAGCTCCAATCCATATAAGACCCGTTGAATGATTTCGCAGTCATAACTCATTGAACGGCGGGTATGGCGCCTCGTTCATAAACAGTGGCGGTGTGTTATGCGTACAGCAATGGGCAAGCCCAGCGCCTATACTGATCCGCCTAAACGTAGTTTGGTGCACTAAGGAATTACAGATGACTAAACTGAATGAATATAAAGAGCAGGCCCAATTTGAACCGAAGAGCAGATATGTGAGTGAGGCGTGGTCGGCCTGGAGAGAGATGCGCCTTCAAACGCTCAATAGAATCACTAACTATCTATTCATTCTAAATTCGGGTGCGCTATTGGCCGCTCTGACTTACGTTGCAACCAAAGGCGCGAATGGCGGCATCCTAAATTCAATATGGCTCTTTGCATTTGGGATTTTCTGCAGCGCACTTCATGCAACGCTTGACTACTATTTAACAGAATCGTCATTCTCTGATTATCGAAAAGATGTAACTAGCCTCTATGAATTCAAACTCGATTGGGAGGTTTTTATTGATAGAAACGAACGTCGCCCGCCGCTCGACTGGCTGCTACACATTGTTGGTTGGCTCGGCGGTTTGGCCTTCTTTATAGGACTTGTGTGTGGGCTGCGGCAAATACCTGGCACCTAACCCATCATTACCACCGGATCACTGCGAAAAGCCGCGCAGTCTGGCGAATTCAAACGTTAGACCGTCACGAATAAGAACATGGCATAGAGGCATGTCTTTGTAGGAGGTAGCAAAATCATGACCATCCAACCCTTTGTTTTGAGACTGGATCAGCGTGAGCCAGCATTGAATGTAGTCGGAACCGAGGTGACGGTGTTGGCGTCGAACGCGGCGACACAAAGTTATGGCATCACCTTGCAGCAGGGCGAAGAGGGAACAGGCCCGCCGCCGCATAGTCATGATTGGGATGAAGCGTTCTACGTCCTGAAAGGGGAGATTCACTTCCTTTGCGACGGGAAAGACTATGTCTGTGCCGTGGGGACTCTCGTTCACGTGCCTCGATGCACCGTTCATGGTTTTCGATATGGGAAGGGCG
>CAADGK010000094.1 GCA_900696515.1 uncultured Nitrosospira sp.
AGCTCATTGAGCTCAAGATCCAGGCGATGGTGAGACTCTTCCAGCTCTCGAAATTCGGTGTTGGTGTGGCGAAGTTGTAACATGATCGCATCTTCCGTCAACATACGACACCTCCCCTGGTTAGAGTGAATCTGGCAATGGTGCGTCACCTCCTGAACGGCCGGTTTGATCTCGCTGCCGCCCACCTGGCAGCACAAGCGGATTCATTTCCATTAAAAGTGCGTCTTCTGTGGGGTGAGTATAATACTGAGGACGCCTGCCGACCGGCATAAACCCCATCCGCGTATACAGCGACCGAGCCGCATCGTTCGAGGCTCTGACTTCGAGGATCGCTCGGGTAGCGGCCTGTTCAAACCCTTGGCGGCAGGCCTCCATCACCAACGCCCGTCCCACTCCCTGCCTGCGCATTGTCCCGTGGACCGCCAAATTCATCAGCCGCAGCTCTTCAAAGACAATCCAAAAGCAATGATACCCGAGAATCGCTGAATTCGCTTTTCCCCCCGACCGATCTTGGCTCAACGCGACAAGAAAATGCGCGAATGGATTCCCCGTCAACTCAGCCTCCAACATTTTGCGCGTCCAAGGCGCCGAGAAGCAAGCCTCTTCTAGTGAAACAATCTCGGGCAACATGGCCGCTGTCGCGGGAAGAATATGCAGGTCCAACATCGCACTACCACCACACGGATGAATCACACCCTCGATCGTTTCCGGCCTCGTGCCAATCGCTCCGCCGTCTTCCGCTCAACACGGATTTGACGCCTCGCGACTGGTGAAAGCCCTCCTGACCGTTCATATTGAATATCGGCCTCAGCCCGTTGGACATAGAGCGGAGCCACGACCTCCCCTGCAACCTCCCCCCGTTGAAGCCGACTCATCCCGACGCGGGCAACCGAGACGGCCGACGGTGAAAAAAGCTGTTCTGATCCGACCGTCACCATGCCCGCCTTTGTCAGCCGGTCGTGAGTCTCTGGTGCCATCGCCGCCCATCCCGCGCCACAGACCACTGTCGGTTCATGCAGGCTCTGAACAAAGGCCTGTTCCGTCCCGACCTGCTCACCGAGCACACGCTCGATAGAGCCATCCACGCCCCGACGAAAGATCGCCCAATACACTTCTCCTCGACGGCTAGGCAACAGAGGACACACCGGCATCGTGCTGTCCACATTCCAGGCCATGGCCTCCAATGTGGGAACAAGCACCAGGGGAAGTCCGGTTGCGGCCCGGAGTCCGAGGCCTGTGGCAAGACCGACTCGAATCCCCGTAAACGAGCCGGGTCCAGCCGAGCAGATCAACCCGCTCAGCTCACGAAGTTTCACCCGCGATTGCGCCAGCAGGCGATCAATGGTCGGCAACAGCAAGGCACCATGGGCCCCACCGGCCTCTTCCCCATGCTGGGCCAGGACGCCATGTTCATCAAGAATCGCCACACTCTGCCATGTCGTGGCCGTTTCAATTGCGAGGATCTTCATCGTTGGCTACAAGGTCTGTCCCAAGTCTTCCGCTGTGATCGTCTGATTCTGATGCAGTTCATGGAAGGTGACCTGCAGAGCTCCCGGCCCTCGGCCATCCTCAAGAGAAATTTTGAACGGGCGCAGGGATCGAGTTTCTGCATCGGCGAGGGCCTGCGGCGACACGGGACCTCCCTCATCGAGAGGCCTAAAATCATCGTAATGAATCGTGGCTTCAATCTCTCCATCCACGCCGACCCGCTCCTCCTGCACCACCAGCAGCCGATGGTCAAACCAGAGGCGGCGGATAAGTATCCTCGGAAAATGTCCTCCACGTGCCACCCCGTAGACATCGAGGCGATACCGACTCCGCTCCAGTACAAGCTTGGCGGTTTCTTCTCTGGCAAGCGCATTCGCACCCAAGAGACCTCCGATGGCCCAGGCACTCAGCTGAGAGAACCGAGCAAGATGCCCCTGGTCTTTTAAGTCGGCTTGAGAACCGGAATAGACTTTTCCTTCCATCGGGAGCCTGAGCCGATACCACTCATCGGCTTGCACGAATTCAAACACTTCTCCCCCCAAGGGAGTAAAGCCTTTCAGCCTCAGGGCATTCGGCCGTCGATAGTAGACCGTTCCCTCGACTCGGGAGAGGATCGGAATCAGCCCACCCCGCACCTTGGCGCTGAACAATCCTTTCATGGACGAGACCGCAACGTCACGTTGGCGCAGCAGGGCGGTTAAGTCCTCAACTGTGACTTGTTTGAGCGGCAGCTCTTCCTTGGGACCCACCACGGTGCAACCGGCAAGCAAAACGAGCGGCCCAAGGAGCAAGACCAAGAACAGACGCGTGATGATCATGTGCGGTAACCGTTTCATCTCAACCAACACACTACGCCAAGACCACGTCGAGCGCCTCTCTGACCTCTTGAATCCCGATCAATTCCATCCCCTCGATCGGGTCCAGCTTCGTCAGGTTTCGCTCAGGTAAGAGGCAACGTTTGAACCCCATTTTTGCCGCTTCACGGATGCGCGCCTCAGCCTGACTGACCGCGCGAACCTCTCCGCCTAGACCAATCTCGCCTAACATCAAAAACCCGGGTTCGATAGGGACATCGCGCAGGCTCGATGCCACTGCCGCCACAATCCCCACATCGATGGCCGGCTCATCGATGTGCATGCCGCCCACGACATTGACATACACGTCCTGCCCGGAGAGATGCACGCCCAATCGTTTTTCCATCACCGCGAGCAACAGAGAGACACGATTCAATTCGACCCCATTCGCCATCCGTTTGGGCATGGCATAGCTCGTCGATGACACCAACGCCTGCAGCTCGACCAGGATCGGTCTTGTTCCCTCAAGACTCGACACCACCACCGATCCCGCGCTCCGCTGGGAACGTTCAGCCAAGAACAACTCCGAAGGATTGTTCACTTCTTCGAGCCCGGCGTCTTTCATCTCGAAGACGCCGATTTCGTTCGTTGATCCGAATCGATTTTTCACGGCACGGAGAATCCGATAGCTGTGGCCCTTGTCACCTTCGAAATACAACACGGTATCGACGATGTGCTCCAATAATCGCGGTCCGGCAATCGCCCCTTCCTTCGTGACATGTCCGATGATGAAGACCGGTACGCCAGCGCGCTTCGCAAACCACATCAGTTGTCCGGCCACCTCTTGCACTTGACTGATGCTGCCCGGTGCAGAGGTGATCTGTTCCGTGTACACGGTCTGAATAGAATCGACAACCACCGCGACGGGTCGTACTTCCTGGACCGTCTTTAAGATCAGTTCGAGTGACGTTTCAGCCAAAATCAACAGGTGCGGGTGCTCGATCCCCAATCGCTGTCCACGCATTTTGATCTGCCGAGGCGATTCTTCTCCCGAGACATAGAGAACCGGAGCCTCCTTCGTCGCCAAGCGTGGCAAGGCCTGGAGCAACAACGTAGTCTTCCCGATTCCGGGATCGCCACCGATCAAGATCACCGCGCCGGGAATGACACCACCTCCCAAGACTCGATCAAACTCGCCGATGTGGGTCAACCGACGGTCCTCCCCCACCACCTCGATCTCTGCGATGGGTGTGGCCTTGGCTTGAGCGGTTTTCAAATCAGCGGGCCGGCCCTTGCCGGTTGCCGCTTGCCGCTCTTCTTTCATGGTATTCCAGCCGCCGCAGTCGGGACAGCGGCCGAGCCATCGTGGCGATTGATGGCCGCAAGCCTGGCAGGAAAAGATCACCTTTGATTTCAACGATGGATCCTCACAGCGAACAATCAGCCTCCTCGCTATCTTAATGGATGGAGCAGGGGAAGGAAAGGACCAGCCCAGCATGATGACATCGCATGGTTGATCGGATCATCTCAAGATTTGAGACATCCCGTCCGATATCGCTCAGTGACAGCCTCGAACAGCCTATGAAAAAGCAAATCCGAATCGAAGAGTTGACGCTGGGCATGGTGATCGACAAACTCGACCGGTCTTGGTTGAGCACACCGTTTTTTTGCCACAAGATGACGATCACCTCCGCCAAGCAGATCGCGCAGCTGAAAGCCTGCGGCGTGCAGACTCTGACCGTCCGCATGGAGGCCGAAGCGATCCGTGAAGCAGCACCGGCGCCCTCAACTCCCGAGGACACACCAGTCGAATCAACAAGCGAGTTCACGGATCCCGTCCCATCCCCCACTCCGAGCTATGTCCCATTCGAAGAAGAGTTACCGGCAGCCAAGCAGGTCTATCAGGCCGCCAAAACGATCGTGCAGAACGCGATGCAAGACGTCCGGCTGGGACGGGCGATCAATGTCGATGCCGTGCAAACCGTCATCACCGACATGACCGAGAGTGTCTTTCGCAATCAGGACGCCCTGCCCAGCCTGTCCCGGCTCAAGCGATTTGACGAATATACCTTTTACCACTCTGTGAACACCGCCCTGCTCGCAATGTCCCTGGGACGGAGTCTTGGCTTCGATCGATCGATGATCCATTTAGCCGGCGTCGGCACACTCTTGCACGATATTGGCAAGATGAAGGTCCCCCTTGAAATTCTCAACAAGCCCGGTCGCTTTGAACCTCACGAAATGGAGATTGTAAAACAACATGTGCTCAGGGGTGTCGAAGTCCTTTCCAATACGACCGGCCTCGGCGAGACCTACATCCAGCCCGCGCTGGAACACCATGAGCGAGTCAACGGCGATGGGTATCCGCATCGACGCGCTCATCAGGACATCAGTCAGGTGGGCCTCATCACGGCGGTGGTGGATATCTACGACGCCATGACGAGCGATCGGGTCTACCATAAAGGCAAACCGGCCCATGAAGTGCTCCAACTCTTGTATCGGCTCTCGCTCGAAGGCCACCTTGACCCCACGCTTGTTCAACGGTTTATCCAGGTCGTTGGAGTCTATCCGGTCGGATCAGTGGTGGAACTGAATACCGGTGAGACCGGGATCGTCAAACGGATCAACCACGAGGCGCCCCTGGCGCCGATCGTGCTGTTCGTGAAAACTGCGGGAAATACACTCCTCTCACACCCGCAGGAAGAGGATCTCTCTCAGCAGACAACGACACCCCCTCGGAGCATTAAAGCTGTGCTCCACCCCCACCAGACCGGCATCGACCCAACCGTCTACCTCGATAAGAAAGCGGCCTAGGCCACGCAGCAGATTTTGAACCTCGCTCCCGTGTCCCCCCACACAGGAACCATGGAGACTCATTAGCATCTCAAGGTTTATAACCGGTGGTCCGATATCGCTTATCGAAAGACCCGATCGAACCGACCATTGCCATGAAAAAGCGGATTGGAATCGATGAATTGAAGCCGGGAATGCTGGTAGAACAGCTGGACCGGTCCTGGCTGGATACGCCGTTCTTTCGCCACAAGATGACGATCACCTCCTCCGACCAGATTGCACAGCTAAAAGCTTGTGGGATCCGCACGCTGCTCGTAAATATCGAGGAAGAACTCTCACCCACTGAGACCGTGGAAACGGAACCAGACATCACCAGTGATCCTACCTTCACGGCACCGGAAGAAACGGTATCAGTGCCGTCAAGCATCGGGCTTGAAGAGGAGCTGCCCACCGCCAGGCAAACCTATCACGCCGCCAAAATGATCGTGCAGAACGCCATGCACGATACGAGACTCGGCCGAGCCATCAATATGGACGAAGTCAATCGGGTGGTCTCGGATATGTCGGATAGTATCTTGCGAAACCCCGATGCCCTCACCAGTCTGACGCGGCTCAAGAACTTCGACGAATACACCTTTTATCACTCGGTGAATACGGCCATCCTCGCCATGTCCCTGGGACGCCATCTTGAGTTTGATCGAACCACCTTGCATCAAGTCGGGGTGGGCGGCCTCCTGCACGACATCGGAAAGACAAAGATCCCGACAGAGATTCTGAACAAGCCTGGGCGATTCAAACCGGATGAAATGGAGATCATGAAGCAACACGTTCTCCGCGGCGTGGAAATCCTCTCGACCACGACCGGGCTGGGAGACGCTTACCTCCGTCCCGCGCTGGAACATCATGAACGGGTCGACGGGACCGGCTATCCCTACCGGCGAGTCCGAAGCGAACTGAGTCAGGTCGGCATGATGGCCGCCGTGGTGGACATTTACGATGCGATGACCAGTGACCGCTGCTATCACAAGGGGCAAGCCGCCCACGAAGCACTCCAATTTCTCTATCGCCTGTCGCTTGATGGCCATCTGGATGCCGCATTGGTGCAGCAGTTCATCCATGTCGTCGGCCTCTATCCCGTTGGATCAGTTGTGAAGCTGAATACGGGCGAGACCGGAATCGTCAAGGAAGTGCATCACCATGCACCGTTGGCACCGGTGGTGGTGCTTGTAAAAAGTGCGGGGAATACCCTCCTGTCACACCCCAAAGAGCTGGACCTCGTGGCGCAACTCGAGAAACCCCATCGCAGCGTCGCCACCGTCCTCGACGCCAAACAAGCCGGCATCGACCCGACCGACTACCTGGATCAGAAAGCGGCATAGGTCCCCGTCCATCGTAGCGAACCAATCACCACATCTGGTCTCTCAGCTATCTACCCACGCGCTCAGCCTCACGTCTATTCAAAACATACTATAAGACTCCCGACCCCTATTATTTGCTACTCATACAACCGCCAACAGGTTGACACGCCGGCCGTTGAAAAGTGTCAAGTTTTTGAAATGCGCTATCACGTGTAACTACGTAATATGCAAATCATTAAAGAATTGAATGGCGATGGTTTGGCGCGGCTTTTGCTTCACTTCATCAACAGCTGTGCACGTAGCCAACCTAGGAGGGATCGATGGAATGTCCGAAGTGTAAGGGGACGATGATGTTGGAGCGGTTCTCGGATTTCTTTCTGGTCTTTTATGCCTGGAAATGTTTCAACTGCGGCGCCATCATTGACCGCACCATTGCCGAGAATCGCCGAAAGAGCCTTGCGTCTCAGGAGTCTCAGGCCGTCGCCACACGCTGAGCAATTCCTTACCAATTCGGGCTCGGAGTCCGAGCCCGCAGAGGCTTATTAGTTGTGCAGTCAAAACCAGGTCGTGCAGACATCGCCCAAAGAGTCAGCGACCATAATGCTCTGGCGCCTAATGATCATCCTACCCGGAGCGTGGAGAATTCCTTGCCCTCCAGGCCCAGAGCTGAATCCAGGCCTACAGTAAGAGTTCCCCTGACTCTATCGCCTCCATTACTCACATCCTCCGCAATCTTACTCAGGTATGTAATTTTGTGTATAAACACTCTCTGCAATTTTTCCAGCCATGCAACTCATCGATCTTGTCCTCAAAGCTTTCTCTTCAGCCACGTACAGGCAACATGCGGCCCGTTGGGAGCTTGTACACGTACACCATCCCCCGACCTTCGTACTCACTCAAGACCATGTTTCCTGATGGCGGAAGCGCCACATGAATGACTTGGTAAAAACAACCGCGTGAGCTTTTCAAGTTCATCCGCCGTCTCGAAGACGGCGGCCTATTCTCGTTGCAGGAAAGCGGACTGGGTCATCACCCAGACCTGCATCCCTACGCCTTGCCTGAATCCAGCTCTGCGTTGAGCAAGTGTACGTAGCGGCGATAACTAAACACCCGGTCGCGTTGCCGGCGCGTCGTCTCCTTCACGATCATAAGGGTCTGTAAATGTGAGAGCGATTTGTTCACCGTCGCGGGTGTCAACCCTGTGGCCTTGACGAGTGCCACGGACGTCGCCAGCGGTTGTTTCTGCATGGCTTGATGTACGGCGAGAGCAGACGCTGCCGCCCGTCCGAGCCCAGCGATGCGATCTCGATCGTTATCCACCAAGGTCAGTAACGCGTGTGCGGTCATCATGGCCTGCGTAGCGGTGGCGGCAATGCCTTCTGCAAAGAAGTCCAGCCAGCGTTCCCAGTCTCCGTGAAGACGCACGCCGTTGAGCAGTTCGTAATAGAGCACGCGGTGCGTTTTGAAGAACAGGCTTGGGTACAGGAGCGGTTCACGAAGCACGCCGTCCGCGACGAGCTGGAGTACGATCAGCATGCGCCCGACGCGGCCGTTGCCGTCGAGGAAGGGGTGAATGGTCTCGAACTGCACATGCGTCAGCGCCGCCTTGATAAGCGGCGGCGTCGGCTCGGGCTTGTCGTTGAGAAAATGCTCCAGCTCACTCAGCGACTCCGGTACGGCGTCCGCCGGGGGCGGGACGAACACGGCGTTCCCCGGCCTCGTACCGCCAACCCACACTTGCGAGCGGCGTAGCTCGCCGGGTGTTTTACCTCTCCCCTGCGGGTGATCGAGTAGTATGGCATGCACCTCACGCAGCAAGAGGTTACTGATTGGAAGCCCGCTGCGCAACAGCTTGAGCCCTCGATCCATCGCCGCGACATAACGGCTCACCTCCCTCGCATCGTTGACTGGAACGCCGGGCTCTTCATGGATTTCGAGCAGCAGGAGATCGGCCAGCGACGACTGCGTGCCTTCGATTTGACTCGAGAGGACCGCCTCCTTACGGACGAAGCTGTAGAGCAACAGGTCGGCGTTGGGCAGCAGCGAGGTCACCGCATCGAGGCGGCCGAGTGCGACAAGCGCGTCGTCAAAGCGACGGCGCAACGCGGGGCTCCATTCCACCGGCGGCTGAGGTGGCAGCGGTGCAGGCACAAAAGCCAGGAAGGGCTCCCCGAGGGATGGCACCGTCACATAGCGGCCAGGCACGGGGCGATACATAGTCGTCCGGATCCTAAAATAGCACTCGTCGTTATTTTAGGACAACCGCATTTCGTAAAACAATACAAATCGGGAGTTCGTACCCTCGATATGCGTGGTGTGGTGCACCTCTCGCAGCCCAAGATCATACGCCATCTTGCACAAGAACGAAAAAATGCAATGATTCCCCTACAACTTCTTCCGCACCTCCTTCCAATCCTTCGCCACTTTCGCCTTGCGCGGCACCTCCCCTTTTGACGGTTCCGGCACCATGATCGCCTCAAGACGGCGTTGAAGAAACGCCTCGGCGAAGGCTTTCGATCGGCCAACGCCGACCTTCACGGTCCTCCAGCCGGCCGCATGGAGCTCGTCTATCTTCGCCCCTAAGGCAGTCGCATCGGCCGGGAGGGTCAACACCGTGCCCATCGGAAACTTGTGCCGCTTGAGCCAGTCCCTGGCTTCTGCGCCTGCCTGAAACCCATCCAGTTTTGTTGATGAGGGGATCACATAGATAACCTTGTAATAAAACTGCGTGAGTTTGCCGAGTTCATCAGCCGCCCCGGGCATCGGCGTTCGTTCCGTTTCAAACGTGATTCCGATAGGAGGAACTGGACGTGGTGCCGGCGCTTCGACCAATGATGACAACTCGATCATGAGGATGGGCTGCCGCTTCTCCCAGACCGCAAGGTTTGCCAGGCCTTCGGCTTTCTCGACTCGTGGACTATTGCCGATGACAACGCGAACTGGCATGACACCTTGCGCCTTTGGGGTATGGGTCAGGAACGCCCTGCCGTCCCATCCGGTCAATCCCCTCGCCACAACTTTTCCCTCCACCTCCAGTTCAAGCAATTCTCCTCCGAGTTCGGCAATAAGCATCAGCCGTTTCGAGACAAGTTTCGCCTCGATGGTGACCGGCTGGCCGGGAGCCGTTAGCGCATCTTTCACAAGGATCGAGGCGGAGTTTTTCTCCGCTGCCCTGAGCACGCTCGGTAGAATAAGGAGGAGGGTAAGTGCGACACAGGCTCCGCGGATTGTGATAATCATTGGCCGCATCGCCTTCTGAAAAGGAACGAACAGATCACGAATTCTGCCGAAGGATCCGGCGCAGGACGAGAAGAAACTGCGAGATGTTCAAAAAGACCGGACGTCTCATCCGCCGACCCCGGCACGCGGCTCGACTGAGCTCCCTGAAGTCCAAGACGCGCCGTTCCACAGGCAACGCCGCAGCGAGTAAAGAGGCGGGGCATACCGTGAGCCGTATATGTAAGCCTCCGACCGACGAGAGAACAACGCTGGCGGACTTTTGCAATATCCTGCTACGCCTTCAGCGCTTTGAGTACTTCATCCGCATGGCCATCGACCTTCACTTTCCGAAAGACCGCCTTCACGTTTCCTTCAAGATCGATGACGAACGTGCTGCGCTCGATACCCCAGTACTTTTTGCCGTACATATTCTTCTCTTTATAGACACCATACGCTTTCGAGATCGCGGCATCTTCATCACTGAGCAGCGGAAACGGCAACCCGAATTTCTTGATGAACTTCTGGTGCGATTCTTTTCCATCCAGACTGACACCCACGATGGCGCCACCCGCCCGTAGAATTTGCGACTCCACGTCGCGAAAATCACAGGACTCTTTCGTACATCCGGGGGTATCGTCTTTGGGATAAAAGTAGAGGACGATCTGTTTGCCTTTGAAACTTTTCAACGTGACCGCTTTTCCATGCTGATCAGGGATTCCAAGCTCCGGTGCCTTGTCTCCAACCGCCAATTCTTTGCTCATAGCTCCACCCTTCGTCATGATTGACGTGAATTAATAGCCGCCCGGCATACCACTCCCGAACGATGATCGACGAGGCGTATAGGGCCCCGGCTTCTTCTTGTTCTTGTCCTCAGGGTTGCCGTATGGCGAAAGCGCCGGGGAGTCCCAGATGACCTTGTCGCCAGGGGAAAGATCCGCTGCTTGCAGAAAATGCTTCCTGGCGACTTCGGAATCACCGAGGGCATTCAGCGCCAGAGCATAATTATAATGGGCCGGACCGGATTGCGGTGCTTCAGTCACCGCTTGCTCAAAGTATCGCTTGGCCTCTTCGTACTGCCGCGTTTGATAGGCTTGCGTCCCTTGTTCCGTCAGAGTCAAGACCTGCGGCCGGACGTCCCCATCCAGGGCCAGCGGCACCAGCGGTTTCCGCTTCTGGAAACAGCCCGTGCCAACAAGCAGCAGCACAACGAGACCGAGGACCGCCGCGCGCGAGATGAGATGGGTCATGGTCACAGAACCTCGTTGCTCAGATTTTCACCTGCCTGCGGGTCTCTTCTTCGAACGTCTTTCGATACAACACATCCCATTCGGCACTCCCCTCAACAAGACCCCGAGAATACGAGGCCAACTTCGCCCTCACCGTCCGATCAATGTGCTGTTCCTGCGCAAGTTCGTCCGCCAACACCTTCTTGATTTCCTTCAAGACCTGCTCGTCGCTGCGCTTGAGCCGGACGCCGGACACTTTCTTCATAGCCGTGAGAATCACGTGGGATAAATGACTGACCTTGTCTTCCGTCAACATATATCAAAATCCGGTAAGGGGTCAGGGGTGAAGGGTAAGGAGATGCCTCTGATTCTCGTTTCGCCTCACCCCTTACTCCTCACCTCACAAAATGATTCCCCGCTCACGGACCAGCTTCTGCTTCACCATCTGAAACATTTTCTGGTAGTCCACTTGACCTTGGTCGATCTGTTGCTCATAGGCCTTCAGGAGTTGGCGCACCTCGGCATTCAGACGATCTTCGACTGACAACTCCTGTGTGATGGCATGATCCAGCGCCTCGACCAAGACCTTGCGGTCTCCAGCCAGTTCAAGGTCGTCGTGTCGTTGCAGGTGCCCCGTCAGACTGTCCGCGAGATGACGCACCCGCTCTTTCGAGAGTCGCATCGCCCTTTACCCCTGCTCAAGCAGAATGGAAGGTGCGTGCATGACTTGCCGAAGCTGTGCGGCATCGCCGACAATCTTCCCGACGATGTTCACCCGATCGGCCGGAACGGGATCAACTCCCGTACTCATCGGCGTGCGTCCGAAGAAGATGGCGAGGACTTGCCCGGCACCCCAGAACGCGACATCACCCACTTTGACTTGCGTCGTTGCGGTTTCTCGATGGTCGCGGACTCCGGAGAGGGGAAAATAGAACTCCTCTCCCCACGTATGAATCGGCGCCGTTACGGGAAGCGCCGCATACACTTCATCCGCCGTCTTGGTCTTTCGGAGTTCTGCGTCAAGCTGAACGCCGCCGACGGTAATGCGAATTCGTTTTGCCGGCACAGTCATGGGATCCATCGGCAAACAGCTCCTGGCTGTACTCTGCGGTTGTAATAGATGCCGCGAACTCTAGCTTGTCTCCTACGCGAAATCAAGGCTACAATCCGCCGTGATGCTCACCTCCAGCTTTATCTTCTTGCCCGGCATCGGTCCTGTCACGGAACGCCGCTGGTGGCAGGAGGGTGTGTTGAGCTGGAACCAGTTCCTCGCCCAGCCGGTAATTCCCGGACTCTCGACGGCTCGGAAACGCTGGTACGACGATGAACTCCGGGCGGCACAATCGTCTGCCGAACAGGGCCGGTTTCATCAATTGGCCGCGCGCTTCCCGCGGCGTGAACATTGGCGGCTCTACGACACCTGTCGTTCCCGTACAGGCTATCTGGACATTGAGACCACCGGTGCCTCACCAGAGGAAGGCGACGTCACGGTGGTCGGACTTCATCACCACGGCCACACGCTGAGCCTGGTGCGAGGGGAAACTCTCACGGCAGAACGACTACAGGCCGAACTCGATCGCTGCGACCTCCTCGTGACGTTTTTTGGATCCCGGTTTGATATTCCCTATCTCTGTGCTAAGTTTCCCGGACTTCGTCTGCCTCCCTGGCACTTCGATCTCTGTGTTGCCGCGCGCCGACTTGCATTGCAGGGCGGGCTCAAGCACATTGAACAAGTACTGGGCATCGAGCGAAGCGAATCCATCCGGGGGCTGAACGGATGGGATGCGGTTCGCCTCTGGTTTGAGTGGAGTCATGGAGATCTGGTCGCCCGCGACCAGCTCTTGGCCTACAACCGGGCTGATACGGAACATCTCGTGCTTCTGGCAGATCGATTCGTGGAGGATTTGATGACTCAATTAGGCCCGTCTTCGGTCGTGTTGTCTCCCCTTCACCCGACCGACACCCGATGAGCGCATGGATCGGTATCGGCCGAAGCGAAACCGGTCTGGTGCGGGCGTCAAACCAGGATGCCTTTGCCGTGATCGACTCCACCGGAATGTGGGCCGTCGCGGACGGGATGGGCGGTCACGTGGGCGGTGCGGTTGCCGCCCAGACGGCCATCTCGACGGTACAGGCCCAAGCCGCGTTCTCGCAGGAACAGCTCCGCAGTGGGGCGGCCTCACCGATCGATGTGCTGACCACCCTGATCAATTGCGCACATGAAGCCATTTTGTCTCGGGCCCGCTCCCAACCGAAGCTGAAAGGGATGGGAACCACTCTCGTGCTCCTGACGCTGATACCTGACCAAACCTCCATGGCCTACGTCGCCCATATCGGGGACAGCCGTGCCTACCGGTTTCGAGCCGGAGCGCTGATTCCGCTCACCAGAGATCACTCCTTGATCGAAAAATACCTTGAGCGTGGCATCCTCACTCCTGAAACGGCCAAAACCCATCCCGAACGACACGTTCTGACTCGCGCCCTTGGCGTCACAGCAACGGCCGCCCCCACGATCTCCGGCTGTGCGATGCAGGAAGACGATCTCGTGATCCTCTGCTCCGACGGCCTGACAAAGATGCTGGAGGATCAAGATATCCAGCGTGTCCTGTGCGCTGGCGATCTCAACCCCACCGATGTCTGTGACCGGCTGATCGCCGCCGCACTCGATCGTGGCGGCGAAGACAACGTCACGGTCGTCGTCGTCGCCTATCGATAAGTCGCTGACGAGTTCCTGGTTGACAACACCCACCGGGGCGTGTACGTTCCCTCATCACCTAGTGAAACCCGTCATACTGAGGGAGTTCTTACATGCGCCAACAGGCGTCGTTTGTTCTTGGAAGTCTCGTCTTTCTTCTCTCCGTCACAACGAATTCCTGGGCTGCAGAACCCTCCGATCCCGAGACCGCCATTCGCCTGATGATACGTGCGAACGCCGAGAAGGATCTGCCCGCGCTGTCACGCCTCATGGCGCACGATGCCGACATCGTCAGCTATACCGTCGGTGGAAGAAAGTACGTCGGCTGGCCTGACTTCGAGCGGGAGATGCGCGAGGAATTTGTCAACGCTCAGAAAATTGAAATCCCCATCACGGAGTTGAAGGTCTGGACCAAGGGAGATCTGGCCTGGTTCGCGATGGAAGTGGACTATATCCGGTATGTCGGTGAGGGAACGGCCGTCAAGCGCACCGTGCTGCCGTTACGAGAAACCGGTGTCCTTGAACGTCGTGCCGGACGCTGGCAACTGCTGTCGTGGCACGAGTCCTTTCGATCCGCTCAACTTGGTGGTCCGCTTGCCTCGCCGGCAGCGGCTGCAGGATCACAAAAGCTCGTGAGCACGGCACCGATGCCCGACGTCGGCGGAGAGTGGGACATTCTTGAAGTCGAGGATGAAAAGCGCTACAAAGCCACCCTCGACAAGAGTGGGAACGGTCCCTACACACAACAACAGGGACGGTTCGTGACCACCAAGATTGAGAACCGCCTCTGGCAAGGCACCTGGCACCAGCCCGGCAACGATCGAGAGGGTGGGTTTGAGGTGCTTCTCTCGGAGGACGGGAAGGAGGCCAAGGGAATCTGGTGGTACACACGCGTCGACACAAGAAAAAACATTCCGCCGAAAGAACACGGCGGCACCTATCACTGGAAGAAAGTGTCACCATCACCGGCCAGCAACCAATGAGTCAATCCGCTGCTTCAAACGTCTATCGAGAAATCGGAGTCCGGTTCAACATCACCGATTTACTGCCTCTGGGAGGTCTTATGTACAGATCCCTCATTCTGTTTCTTGCAACGTTTTTCATGATCTCATCGGCCTATGCTGACGGGGGTCATGATCACCACGCCGTTCCCACGCTGAAAAAACAAGTCGGGTCAAAGATCACCTATGGAGAGAACACGGCGACCTTGACCTTCGGCCCCATCGATCTTCCGACCGGCCACGGTGAAGGTGATATGGGCGACTCTATGCCTCGGTTCAACTTTCAACTTCCTGAAGACAAGTACCTCATCGGTTTCAAGTCGGCCCTCTCTACGGTCGAAGGCAAGGAATTGCCCAGAAACTACCTGCACCACATTTTAATGATCAACAATACCAAGCCCAGTGTCTCGTGTCCGGGTGAACCGCTCTTCTTTGGAGGAGCCGGACTGGAAATGGCTGAGACCCACTTCCCCGAAGGATACGGCGTGAAACTTGCGAAAGACGATAAACTGATGACGGTCGTCGCGTTCTATCATGGCGCGCCTCCCACGAAAAACGTCATTGCCACGTTCACCATGTATTTTGCCCCGAAGACCAAACCGGCAAAGGAAATGGAGATCTATCAGGTCGGCGTCAACATCGTCTGCTTTACGAAGTTCGGGGATCGCCCTGCGGATCAAACGGACGAAGGCATCGAAATCGGACCGGGAGTTCAAGTCCGTACGGCACCGCTGAAGTTCAGTATGGACGGCTGCGTTAAATACGCGTACCCCCACGGCCATGATGAATTGCTCCTGATCGCCTTGGAGAATAAGACCAAGAAACAGACGCTCCTCCGGACTATCCCCGATGCCGAGCGGGATGGAACACTCCGTGAATTCTTACCCCATCAGGTTTATAAGGATGCCCAAGGGTTTCCCATCTCAAAAGATGACGATTATGAGATGGTCATGGTCTATCACCACTCCCTCCAAAACAAAGAACCTCAACATGGAATGGGTAACTACTTGCTCTATATGACGCCAGGCGCCTGCCCGGCCAAGAGTGCCTCTCTCACACAGTAGCGCGATTATCAATCCGGACCAGCCGGCTGCATTGAGCCGGCTGGTCCGGATTTCTGCTCTCCAGCTCCACTCCCACTAGTTTTGTATCGACCCCCTCGTTGATTCAGCATGTCCCCGACTTGCACGCCCTCAACAGAACCTCCGTTTAAAAACCCAAATCTTTTGGTAGAACCGGCGCATGGCTTGTATACTCAGAGAGCCTAGGTTTCATACCTAATATTTTCCAGCGAAGACAAGACCGACCATGCATTCATACTTTGCCCAGTGATGATAGCGCCTACATCAGCCCAAACCAATTCTGCCTCAGCCGAGCAGGAATCACTTCGGACTCTGACCCGTTTCTTGCAGCAGATCGGACATCCGACAAGCCTGACGTGCCTTGCCGACCAAATTCTCCTGTGCCTCTCTGAAATTTCTGGGTACCCACAGGGTTCACTGTTCCTGTACGAGCCGGAACATCGCCGCTTCCGTCAGATCCATTCATTCGGACAGGTGGAGACCATCGTAGCTCATTCGGTCATGGATGCTGATCATCCCCTTATTCATTCTCTCAGCCTACGCCAGCACATTCTCCAACCGGGAAGCTCCGCTCTCGCCTCCCGCGCAGAACGTTCAGGCGAGATGATGAGTCCCTTTCCCGATCCCCATACGCTGGCCGTCCCACTCGTCACACATGGAACCTTGATCGCCTTCTCGCTACTCCACTCACCGACCGCCCGGACAGCACTCTCATCCGTGACCGTGGAGCTCCTGACCGCGATGGCCCAGGGTGCCGCGAATGCACTTGATTCGCTCCTGATTTACGAGGATCTCCGCCAATCCCAGGCTCTGATGCGCCGAACCGACCGGTTGCGCTCGCTGGAAATCATCGCAGGCGGTTTTGCCCATGAAATCCGGAACCCCCTCACATCCATTAAGACCTTTATTCAGCTGGCTCCTGAACGGAAGGATGACAGCCAATTTATCGGCGAGTTCAGCCGCATTGTCCTCGAGGACGTCAACCGGATCGAACGATTGGTCCAAGAAATTCTGGACTACGCCCGCTACATGGAACCTCAGATGACCGACGAGGACCTGAACGACATCGTTACCTCCTGCCTGTATTTCATCCAGGTCAAGGCAGACAGTCTGGGGATCAAGATCGAAAAACAGTTGGCGCCTGAGCTTCCTCGTGGCATGCTGGATCGTCAGCAAATCAAACAGGTACTCTTGAATCTCCTCTTGAATGCCCTCGATGCCATCGGCGAGGGACCGGGGAGCCTTCGGGTACGGACACATCAGTTCCAGAAACCAGAGGGTGCCCTCTTCATGCAGATCGACATTGAAGATTCCGGACACGGCATCGCACCCGAGAACCTGGAACACATCTTCGACCCGTTCTTTACGACCAAACATACGAGCACAATGAACGCGGGAACCGGACTGGGATTAACCATCGCACACCAGATCATTCACGAGCATCACGGCGACATTCACGTAGCCAGCACGGTCGGCCAAGGAACGACGTTCCGCATTACTCTTCCCGCGCTTCCCCAGTAGCACCCAAGGAGCCTTTGTGGAAAGTGTCATTGCGAAAAAACGGCTGTTATTGATCGATGACGAGGCTCGTGTCCGCGCCTCGCTGAAAATGGTGTTGGAACCACTCTACGACATCGCCCAAGCAGCCGACGGTTCGGAAGGAATCGATCTGTTTCGCAAGGAAGGCCCCGACCTGGTCCTGCTGGACATCGTCCTGCCTGGCACCGACGGTCTTGCCGTGCTGCAGATGTTGAGAACGGAGCGGAAATCCACTCCAGTGATCATGCTCACAGGTACGAAATCCGTGAAAACGGCCGTGGAGGCAATGAAGTTAGGTGCAGCCGACTATCTTTCCAAACCATTCGACGTCGACGAACTTCGAATCGTGATCGACCGCGCCCTCAACTCCTCGGAATTGGAACAAGAAGTCACCCAGTTACGGGCACAAGTCGTCCAGCGATACGCATTTCACAATCTGATCGGTAAGAGCCATGGAATGCAGGAGATCTACTCCAAAATCGAACAGGTTGCCGATAGCCGAACCACGGTACTCATCACTGGGGAAAGCGGGACCGGAAAAGAGTTGGTCGCCAAGGCCTTGCATTACAACAGCTCCCGACGGGAGCGTCCATTTGTCGCACTCAACTGCGCCGCGTTGCCCGAGACGCTCATCGAAAGCGAACTGTTCGGCCATGAAAAGGGATCCTTTACGGACGCCACAGCCCGGCGCGTCGGGCAGTTCGAACTGGCAAACACCGGAACCTTGTTCCTTGATGAAATCGGCGATCTCAGCCCGATCACACAGGCCAAGTTGTTGCGCGTCATCCAGGAACGAGAGTTTACAAGAATCGGCGGGGTGCAGCCGATTAAGGTCGATGTCCGCATCGTCGCGGCAACCAATAAAAACCTTGATGAACTCGTTCGAAAAGGGCTGTTCCGGGAAGATCTCTACTATCGAATCAACGTCATCTCACTGTATCTTCCTCCTCTTCGTGAGCGAGGCGAAGATATCCCCCTCATCGCCAACCATTTTCTGGAGAAACGGTTGCAGGAAGCACAGCGTCCCCCCATCGAGTTCGGGAAAGAGGCGTTGGAACTCCTGGCCCGTTATCCATGGCCCGGAAATGTACGTGAGCTGGAAAACTTTGTTGAGCAGGCATTCATTTGGTCTCAGCATGCCACGGAAATCACCACGGAACATTTGCCGACTTCGATGAAGAGCACCTCTCGTTCACCATCGCTCCGCGACGACACCCTTGCCGGCCGGATGTCGCTCGAGAAAGCCGTGATGGAATTCGAGCGGGAAATCATTCTCGATGCCTTGAAACGAACCAATTATGTCCAGACCCATGCTGCGAATCTCCTGGGGATCAGCCGTCGAATGCTCAAGTATCGGATGGACACACTCGGTATCGGGCGGCCAGACAATTCAACCACTCAGGATTCCGAACTTCCTGCGCAAGAATGACACACCATAACAACAAGAGTGCCACAGTTGAGACCAATTGATATCTTAATAATATTCATAAGCTTATCAAATAATCATATATGTAGTACTTACAATAGTAAAACGTACTACATATGCGCATAATTCATAACTATTTGATAAGGAACAGATTTTGCTTATTTTCATCATGACTATCCTAGTATAGATCGCATGACCAATTCTGCACAACCTTCCACGCGGCCCACTATTCTCATTATTGATGATGAGGTAGGACCACGGGACGCATTGAAAATTGTTCTTGGTCCTTTTTGCACCATTTACTGTGCCGAGAATGCCAGAACGGCGCGTGAGCTGCTCAGACAGAAGTCGATTGACCTGATTACCCTTGATCAAAAACTGCCGGATCACCCTGGCCTGGAGCTCCTCCAGGAAATCAAGCTCGATTATCCCGACATAGAAGTTGTGATTGTCACGGGATACGGAAGTCTGAAATCCGCGATGGAAGGCATTCGTCAGGGTGCGGCAGGCTACTTACTTAAACCGTTTAATACGCACGAACTGACCACGCTCATTCAGCAAACGATCGAGAAGAAACGCCGACTGGATTTCCTTCGGCGGCACCTCCGCAACTCGCCTGAACTTTGGGGTTCTCCGGAACAAGGTACCGATGCGTGGCAAACCCTCCAAGTCAACTACCTTTCACTGTCTCCAAATCATGCACCCGCCGCAATGATCTCCTCGCAGGACGATATGAGACTGCTCCCCCTGTTCTCCGACATTCTTGAGGCGACTGACCGTCAGCTATTGAATCATTCGAGTCGTGTGAGTTTCTATGCCACATTGATGGCTGCCCGACTCAATCTTTCGCTCGCGGACCAAAAGGCGTTGGCTCTGGGTGCCTTTCTGCATGACATCGGCAAAACAGGCTTCCCTCACTATCGGTTTTCTGACGATCAGGTTCTGCCCTCACGAGAACCGGTCGTGTGCCGAGAACATCCCGGCAACGGCGCTCGAATGATTGAGTCCTTGGGACTATCAGCTGAGGTGGGACAGATTATCGCCGCTCACCACGAGCGATGGGATGGACAAGGATACCCGCTTGGACTTCGGGGCACGGAAATTCCGCTTATGGCTCGTATCGTGGGCATGGCTCAGTCATTTGATCATCTGACGGCAGACGCTCCGGGACGGTCTCCCCTATCCGTTGAACAGGCCATTCAGCAGATCACAACCCCCACGCTGATACAATTCGACCCGCAACTCCTGGAATTGTTCATCGACGTCGTCAAGGAATCGACTGCCTCGAACCCGACCATGGCTGCCGTTCCGGCTGCCTGAACTATTCCTTCGCTCCTGCGAGCAACTCTGCGGCCGTCGCCCGTGTCTTTTGGGTCACTCGCTCACCCCCGAGCATGCGTGCAATTTCATTCTCTCGGCTGGCACCGACCAAAGCACGCACGTTGGCCACTGTCCGTCCCTTGACCTCGGACTTTTCAACGCAGAAATGGTGCTCGGCCTGAGAGGCCACTTGGGGCAGATGGGTGATACACAATACTTGGTGATAGCGCCCCAAGGCGCGCAAACGCTTGCCGATCGTAGCCGCGACGGCTCCCCCGACCCCTGTATCAATCTCGTCGAAAATCAGCACGGGCACCCGATCCACATCCGCAAGAACCGATTTTAGCGCCAACATGACTCGAGAGAGCTCCCCTCCAGAGGCCACACGGGCCATGGGCTTGAGAGGCTCCCCACTATTCGTCGACAATAGAAACTCAACTCGATCAACCCCATCAGGACCGTAAGTTTCACCTGCCTCGACCTGAACAACCTGAACGAGAAATCTCACCGGTCCCATCTTCAACGCTTCAAGATCTTTTCCGACCAGTCTCGTCAACGAGGTGGCCGCCTCGGTTCGCTTTTCCGACAGTTGCCGTGCCAACTTCGCGACGACGTGTTGTTGTTCATGGATCAGACGATCATACCGATTCATCTCACTGTCTGAGCGGCTCAGTCGTTCCAACTCCTCCTTCACTCGGCCCTGCGTAGCCAGCACGGCCTCGATTGTCCCTCCATATTTCTTTTTCATTCGGTGGATGACCGCCAAACGATCCTCGATCGTCGTCAACCGTGACGGATCGGCATCCAGCCCGTCGACATATCCGCGAAGGCCATCCGCGACTTCCTTCAAAAGAACTCGGGATTCCGAAACAAGTCCTGCTGTACCCTTCATCTCCGGATCGAGCTGAGCCAGTTCTCCTACCGCTCGTTCGACCAACGCCAAACCGGCTAATACCCCTTGTCCGTCAGCCTGAAGTTGCGCTTGAACCTCGGATGCCAGTTCGGCCAGACGATGCGAGGACGCCAACCGTTGACGCTCGGCTTGGAGCTCTTCCTCCTCTCCAAGACGACAGGCCGCCTGATCCAATTCCTGTTGTTGAAAACTCAAGACATCTTGCTGCTGCATCCGCTGGTCCTTTGCAGCAGCCAACTCGGCACGCATGTGACGAGCCTTGGTCCACTCTTGGTGACCCAACCGGTATTGGTTCCTCAGATCGTGCAACCGACCGAATGCATCCAGCACCTCCAGCTGCGCTGAGCTGGAAAGCAACGACTGTTGATCATGCTGACCATGGATATCGATAAGGGTGCCGGCAAACTCTTCCAATGTGTGAACAGGACTGAGGACTCCGTTCAAATAAACCCGGTTTCGCCCGGATCGCGCGATCGTTCGCCGGATGATGAGTTGGGATTCGTTCGGGCCGAGAACTCCTTGAGTCCTGAGCCGAGGAAGGATGGGATGAGCCGGTGGTACCTCGAAGACCGCTTCGAGCTGCGCTTCATCCTCGCCAAAACGGACTTGCTCACTCGACACACGCCCGCCGACAAGAAGCGCCACCGCATCGATCAACAGGGACTTCCCTGTCCCTGTCTCTCCGGTCAGTACGGTAAACCCCGAGTCAATGTCCAGACTCAGTTGCTCAATGACGGCAAAATTCGTTATGCGCAGCTCAGTGAGCATGGCTGCGACGAGATGCGCTAGGCAGTCCCAGCATGTTGAGCAAGAAGTGAATCAATCATCTCCTTGAATTGACGCTTCGGCCTGGCCCCGACCAGCTTCTCAACCGGCTGACCGTTCTTAAAGAACAGAATCGTGGGAATACTCATCACCTGGTAGCGACCCGCCACCTCAGGATTCTCATCGGTGTTCAACTTTCGAACTTTCAACTTCCCGGCGTATTCTTTCGCCAGTTCATCGACAATCGGAGCCACCATTTGGCATGGCCCGCACCAGACGGCCCAAAAATCGACCATCACGAGCTCAGCAGCCTTCATGACCTCCGCATCCCATGTAGAATCTTCTACTTTCAAGGCATCACCAGCCACGTCTTTTCCTCCTTAACAGATTGCGCATCACACACGTGTCATTGTCCGATCATCGTACCCTACCAGCGTTTTTAGAGTCAAATACGGATCATCGCCCGGCTTGCACGCCGGTGCGAGGACCGGCGGCCTCGGAGACCTGTGGCGGCAATCCATAGGGTCCCCCCGGAGCCGGCCAGGGAAGGCCACGTTCTCCATACACCAGCGGATTCAGCAACGTGCGCATGAGAGCCGCTTCAGCATTTCCGACTCCACCGACACCGGTGAAGTTCAACATAAAGCCATACTGCTCACGATCAGGAAATTTGATGTAATGGAGTCCCACTGACCAACACTTGCATGGATTCTGATACAAGGCGACGACGTCCAGTTCCGGGCTTCTCCCCTGCTTGACGTCATAGTACGCTTTGGCCCCGACGGTCCAACCCCAGGGGGTGCGAACTCCACCGCCCATCGTCACAAATTGAATCTCTTTCGTCGGCGCGAATACTTCATTGAAGGAGATGGGATTCCAAATATCCCCTCGCCTCACTCGATTGCCGTCCCTCGTATAGCGTTGCCCGACTTCAAAATACCAATTGGTTCCCTCCTGAAAGCGAAGATCCGTATTGAGTTGGCTGACGGTCAGTTGATACGGATCAAAAAACGCGTCCATGGTCACGTACCGATTGATGGGAGGCCGCAACGCCCAGGCTTGGGCTCCCTGACCAAAAATCGGAGTATCCAACTGTGACAGACTGCTCAGCGGGGGGAGGTTATTCCCGATCACGGCTCGCATCCAGATGTCAGAAAACTTCTGACCTTGAATGGGCACGGTCGCGGGCTGGATTGGCTGGGTGAACGAACCGAGAAAAGGGGCAACACCCGGCGTAAACTCGCGCGCCAACGTCTGCGCGGATCCGACGTGATAGCTCTGGGCGACGCTAAGATCCAGCCAGTTGAACGCGGTCCTTGTACCCGACTCCAGCACACGACTTCGGAGCATATAGGTCACGAGATTCTTCTTCGGCAGATCATCAATTTGATCGATTTGTGCCAATGTTGATTGTCTGGTGCCTGGCACATATTCGTACGTGATCGTAGGCTCAATCGTGTGTAGGAGACTATTCCCATCACTCAATGAGAAGCGGCGTGTCAGTTTCGATGTCGCGTCGATCCCCAACCAAAACGTTTCTCGATGTTGGGCGTCCTCAGACTGAGCGCCCCTCGTGTAATAGACCTCCCGGAACTTCGCCTGCGGGCGAATAGCCAGGACATGTCCCAGTTGAATCGGCTCCGTCGCGATGCCGGGAACGAGATTGAATCGGTTGAGGGCAAACCCATCCTCTCGGTAAAAATTGACGTAGTTCCCTTCCATGCCGTACTGAGCCGGTGAATTGAACAGGGAGACATAGGGCAAGTTGTATCCGGCTTCGGGAAGACGCTGAAAGGTGTCTTTGCCTTCGACTTGTAATGGCTGCAAATACTGTCCCAAAAGATAAAGATTGCCGTAAGGAAGCCGTTGGGACAGCAAAAGATTTGATTCGGTACTCGGCAAGGCACGGAGTACACCAGAATTGCTCAACTGCTGATAGTAGCTCGGGTCGGTGACTAAATTGGCATTGGCCCGCAGCAACAGAGTATCCGTGAGAAATTGCGTATGGCTCCCCGTCACAGCTGCACGTGCTCGTTCGGCCTCGTTACTCGTGCCTGGCCCACTCGTCACATCGGGAAGTTGTGTCTGTTGCAGATAACTCACAAACCATTTACCTCGCGATCGACGGTCCAACATGTAGCGATATTCAAAATCTGACCCGTATCCCAATCGATTGTAGTAGGAGGGTGAGATCGTCAGATCTTGGCTCGGACTGATCGCCCAAAAAAAGTGCGCCTGCGCGCCAAACCCAAACCGACTGTTGTACTTCGGGGTCGGAATCAAAAATCCGGTCTGTCGTCTTGCCATCGGATAGGAGAAGGTCGGAAGCGGAATCGTGGGCACGTCCAAAATACAGAACCATCCTCCCTTAAAGGCCAATGTATCGCCGACCGTCATATCCACGTCCTTGAACCGAAATCGCCAGGCCGGCACCTCTCCTTCCTGGGCATCACAGTTGGTAAAGCTGCCGTCTTTCACACGATAGTGGTATTCGGACAACCGTTGCAGATGCCGGCCGTCCACAAGCGCGTTGCGAGAAGGAACGAAGAGCTGTGCATGCGTGGCTACACCGGCTTCGGTATTGATGTTCAGCTCCAATCGCTCGGCCGTCACATCGGCCTGGACATCGGTCAAATGGACGTGCCCGACGGCGGTGAGAATCCCGGGCAAGGCTTGAATGGTCGCATGGTCCGCCGTGAGCGTGATCCCTCCCTGGCGGATGACCACCGCCCCATTCGCTTCGTAAATCTCCTGTTCCGGTTGATAGTCGATACGCTCGGCCGTGATATCCAGGGGAGCAGAAGCCGAAGAGGCTGGAGCGCTTCCCCCTTGTTGGTCGGCCGCCGACAGGGGAAGCGGAGAGAGCAGAACCGTGAAGACGAAGAGCCGGGCCCCTTGGCGGATCCACGCGAGAGGATCCCCCATGTTAGCCGCGAACCGGAGACAGATCACAGCCACGCATTGCCGCTTTGATATCTCCCAGGAGCATGAGCGATCCCGCGATACAGATCAGATCGTGCGATTTCGCCCGACTCCTGGCAAGCGTCACCGCGTCTGTCGGAAGAGTCGTCTCGAGCACGGGGCCGGACCATTCATCCAGCGCCGCACGGAGTTCATGCACCGTAGCGGATCGCGAGAGGGCCGCTTGAGTCAAGACGATCTCCGAGATCACCGGCAAGAGCGGCGTGATAAATCCACGATGATCTTTATCCCGCATCATGCCCCAGACGAGGATGATACGAGAGGCCGGGTGTTGGACGGCATAGTCTGTCAGATACCGAGCGAGCACGTCTGCCGCGGCAGGGTTATGCGCTCCATCGAGGATCACCTTTGGCTCCTCGTCGACCGTTTCCAGGCGTCCTTCCCAAGCAACCGTCCGTAATCCTTCCAGGGCAGCCTCCCGGTCCATGGGGATCCCCCCTTGTTCGGCGGCTTCCAGGAGCGCCAACCCACAGGCGGCATTGTCCCATTGGTGGCAACCGGCCAAGCCGCACTCCACGTCCTCGATGACATGCGTGGCACCTCGATACACCAGTCGCCCGGTGCGATCCCGTTCAAGAGAAAATTCTCGGCCGAGACGCCAGAGCGGTGCGACGCGCTCCTTGGCAATGTGGGCCAAGACCTGTTCGGCATTTGGTCCTATCCGGCCGACCACGACCGGTACACGGGGTTTAATGATCCCGCCTTTCTCGAAGGCAATGGCCGCTTCCGTATGTCCTAAATACTCTTGATGATCCATGCCGATCGTCGTAATGGCACAAGCCAGCGGCTGTTCGACCACGTTGGTCGCATCAAACCGTCCCCCCAGTCCGACCTCCAGAACCGCGATATCCACAGCCGATTCCGCAAAATGCAGGAAGGCGAGAGCCGTCGTCATTTCAAAAAACGTCGGATGCAGGTCATCCGCCAGCACCGCTCGCAATCGTGCGAGTAACGCTTCGACTCGATCCTCGGGAATCATCTGACCGTTGACCCGAATCCGCTCGCGAAAATCGACAAGATGGGGGGACGTGTACAACCCGACACGTCGACCGGCACAGTGAAGGACCGCCGCGGCCATCGAAGCCGTGGACCCTTTCCCGTTCGTACCCCCGACGTGGAGCATCCGAAGCGACGCGTGCGGATTGCCCACGCGATTCAATAGCAATCGCATCGTCTCCAGACCCAGCTTGATGCCGTGTTTCTGGAGGCCATAGAGATACTCGATTACTGAGGCATAGCTCATCAACAACCGGAGGGATACAGGAATCTAAAAATGATTGACGAGGGTACCGACCGTCTCCTTCAGACGCCGACGCTCAACGATCATGTCGATCATGCCGTGCTCCAGCAGAAACTCCGCGCGCTGAAACTGGTCGGGTAATTGTTGCTTGATCGTTTGCTCGATCACGCGAGGACCGGCAAACCCGATCAGGGCTTTGGGTTCCGCAATGATCACATCACCTAACATCGCCACACTGGCCGTGACGCCGCCGAACGTCGGATCGGAGAGAATGGAAATGAACGGCAGCCTGGCCTCCCCCAGCTTCGCCACGGCCGTCGACGTCTTGGCCATCTGCATCAACGAGAGAATCCCTTCTTGCATCCGGGCCCCGCCGGATGCGGTCACCAAAATCACGGGCAGTTTCAACTCCAATGCGCGATCAACCGCGCGGCAGAGTTTTTCACCCACGACCGATCCCATACTCCCACCCATGAAACTGAAGTCAAACACGCATAAGATGACACGACTCCCGTTCACCAACCCTTCTCCGATCACCAGGGCATCCTTGCGTCCGGTCTTCTCCTGGTGAGCCTTCACCCGCTCACGGTAGGGCTTGGTATCCTGAAACGCCAAGGGATCCTGCGCTTCCAAATCCACATCCCATTCCTTAAACGTGCCAAGATCGATGAGTAACCCGATCCGCTCCGTGACGGAAATCGGAAAATGATATTCGCACTTCGGACAGACCTTATTGTTGCGATCGACTTCCTTCCGATAAACGATCTCCCGGCAATGGTTGCACTTGAGCCACATTCCCTCACTGCCTTTTGAGCGTGGAGGAGGAACGGAGTCGTTGGGCTTATCTTTTTTAAACCAGGCCATCACGCCCTCTCATATCAAAACCGCTGCCGGAAGAAAATAAATGAAGCCCGCGCCCCAACCAGCTCGCGCATACCACCGTTTCCCCCACCCCATGTGAAATCGGCAGGATCGAACCGCATCGTCTCATCGGTTTCTTGGCGATAGGTCCAGCATGAGTCGCATCCACAAACTCACCAAAACAGCCGCACAACCCGCCAGGACCTGGAGGGCCATAAAGCACTGCTGATTGACCCTGCGCAAATAGCTGACGGGCACATAGGAAGGATGGGGGCCATTGTAGCAGATCCGTTGAATGGAATCTCATCCGCCCCGAGCATGCATTTCCAAGTGCGGATCTTCCCGAAGCCGGTCAATACCGATCAGCCCGCCGGCTCGCAGGCCGATCCGCTCCAGCGCTTTCCGCTCCTCAGCCCCGCGATCACGACGAGCGCTCCATACCGATCGAACCAGCTCCCGCATCTCCGCGGAACCGGCGCCCTGCCGAAGTGGTTTCCTGAGATCCACACCCGACGCGGCGTACAAGCACAAGTACCACATCCCGTCGGCGGTCACACGACTGCGGTCGCAGTTCGCGCAGAAGGGTTGAGTCGTCGAGGGAATAATCCCAAAGATCGTCCCATCCGGCAAGCGAAATCGTTGCGCTGGAGCTGCGCCACGCTCCGGAACAGGAATGATCCGGCCATACCACCGGCCCAACAGATGCAGAATGTGATCCTGCGACAAGACCTTATCAGGATTCCATTCATTGGCACCCCCGACATCCATGTACTCGATGAACCGCACCTCAGCCTGGTAGTGCTTGGCAAACTCAACCAACGACACCAGCTCATCGTCATTGAATCCACGAATCGCCACCGTATCGAGCTTCAGATTCGGGAATCCGACTTTCCCGACTGATTCGATCCCCTCGAGCACACGCGAAAATTCATCCCGCCTGGTCAATTGACGAAATCGCTCCGGCCGAAGAGTATCGAGACTGACCGTGACCCGATCAAGCCCCGCTTCATACAGCTCTTGAGCCTGCTCTTCCAGGAGAATGCCGTTCGTCGTTAAGGCAACTTCCGTGATCCGGCGATTCTGTCGCAGTAATCGGACCAAGCGCGCAAGGTCCTTTCGCAACAGAGGTTCCCCACCCGTCAACCTGACCTTATCGACGCCCAAATCGGCGAAAAAGCCGACCAACGTCGCCATCTCTTCAAAGCTTAAGATGTCCTCACGCGGCAACCAGACATACTCCGGCTCCGGCATGCAGTAACTGCACCGGAGATTGCAGCGATCCGTCACGGACAACCGCAGGCTGCCCAGCAGGCGACCAAAGATATCGACCACAGATGGAAGATCAGCACTGATGGCGTCTGAACTCACCGGTTTCCTCGTCCCTCCGAAAACTTTTCACCCCTCACCCCTGACATCTCACCCACTCCTACGGATGTTCCTCGACCCAGACTTCGCCCTCCGGCGTATGTTCCAGTTTCCAGATCGGCGTAATTTGCTTGAGTTCATCGATGGCCCACCGACAGGCAGTGAACGCGTCGGCCCGGTGCTCCGCCCCGGCGATAATGAGCACGATATTCTCCCCGATCGTAATCTCTCCATACCGATGAACGATCAGCAACTCAAGAATGTCGAATTCTTTGAGGGCCCGCTCACGAATCTCGCGCAGCTTTTTCTGCGCCATCCCTTCATAATGCTCAAACGTGATGCTGTCCACGTCACGGCCTCTCGACCGATCACGTGCCGTGCCTAGAAAGATCGAGATCCCTCCGATTCGTGTGGACCGGCCCCGCACGCGATCGATCTCCGCATCGACAGAAAAATCTTCCCGCTGCACCCGGACGAATTGGCTGTCATCGATTGGGGCACGCCCTGATCCTCCCGCAAACGGCGGCAAGAGCGCGACCTCGTCACCGTCACTCAGAATCGTGTCTTCGTGCGCAATGTCCTGATTCACCGAGACCAACACCTTCTTCTTGTAAATGAGTTCGCCGATTGCAGGGTGGCTGACCTCGATCGCACCCACGAGATCCTTGACCAACAGGCCATTCGCCACGTTCAACGACAAGGACCCTTGATTTCCCGCCAGCATTTTTGTCATGCCGAATAACTTGAGCGTCACCATCATGGCGTAACCTTGCCCTCAGCCTTCCCTGGTGTAGGTTCCTGACTTCCCGCCCGATTTCGACAAGAGGCAGACCTCGCTGAAACTCATCCCCCGATCGACCGCCTTACACATGTCATAAATGGTCAACGCCGCGACCGTCGCGGCCGTCATGGCTTCCATCTCCACTCCCGTCGGGCCCGTCGTCTTGGCCGTGGCCGTAATGATAATGGAACAGCGGCCTGTTGGATCTGGCTGTGGTTCTTCTTTGAAGGCGATATCGACGCTGCTCAACAGAATTGGATGACACATGGGAATCAGGTCCGGCGTCTTCTTTGCACCCATCACACCAGCAACCTGAGCGACAGCCAAGACATCGCCCTTGGCAATCTTGCCTCGCTGAATCTTTTCAAGGGTTTCCGGAAGCAGAAAGACCCTGGCTTGAGCAGTAGCCAGCCGTTCGGTCGAATCCTTCGCACTGATATCGACCATCCGCGCCCGTCCCGATTCATTGAAGTGAGTGAATTCAGCCATTTTGTCCGTTGAATCAGTATGTTGCAGTCAACAGCTAGCGGAATTATAGGTGCCGCCAAAGAGGAAGGTCAAGGAATGGATGTGGCAAAGAGCTTCCTTAGGTCCAATAAATTTATGTAGGAACCAAACACATCTTGGTTCGAGAGATGGATGGTAGTCTAGATTCACCTGCTCCGCTGCGGGAAGGCGATTTAGGATTGCGGGACAATCAGTGAACTCGAGAATGCTCTCCTCCCTGGCTAGCACTATGTTGAGTGACAAACCCCGAGACGACCATCAGTGCCGACCTGGTACCTGCATTGATTGATAGATGCCATAAGCGTACTGCGCAGTCGATTCAGAACGGCCGCCCGGCAAGGCTGGAGTGAGCGAATAAGCAAATCATACACTCTGTCGTATGCTTAGCCGTGGAACCCGTTTCGGCAAGGCTGGGAATGCCGCTGGCGGACTTTATCAACAACCTGCTAGGATTGCCTCAACCTAACATCAACGTTATCCGCATCTAAATTATTGATTACTAGTTTGATACGACTATGTCTCAGGGGTCATCAATATGAACAGGCGATTGCACAGAGTATTCGACCACTTGCGAAACGGGACGGTCGCTCACACCATCAAGAGATACCTTGCAAGACGCAGGAAATATTATGCCTATCAAGTTTCAGGTGCCCTCACGCAACAAAAAATCGTAACAACATTGAAAAACCTTGGGCTTTCACCAGGGGATCTGGTGTGTGTTCATAGCAGTTTTAGCTCTTTAGGATATGTAGAAGGTGGACCAGGAACCTTCATTAAAGCATTAGAGGAAGTGGTTGGATCCACAGGGACCATCATGATGCCCACCTTTTCCATGACAGGCAGCATGTTGTCTTACCTTGAATCCGGAGAGATTTATGATATCCGAAAAACTCCATCCAAAGTCGGGGCCCTCACGGAGACGTTCCGAAATTGGCCCGGCGTTACCCGTAGCCTCCATCCCACCAACTCGGTTGCTGCTAAAGGCCGGTTGGCACATGACCTCTTATCCGGCCATCACCGGTCGATCCGACCTTTTGGGTTGGAAACTCCGTTCGGTCGCTTAGCAGCCCTGGACGGGAAGATCCTCATGATTAACACGCATATTCATAGTTTCTTACATCATGTGCAAGACCTAGTAGATTTTCCAAATTTATATTTAAATGAAACCAGAACAGCCCGAGTTCTAGATGACAAAGGAGTAGGGTCTATCGTTGAAACTAAGGTAATGCGTACACGAGTACCTTACTACCTCATTTTACCTGGAACGGATGGCTTCGAAGAAGATTTTGTGCTTCTGCATGACTATGCGCTTATTTTTCCAGAGAGTCGTGCGACGGCTGTCCGCAAAGCAGGTTTTCGCTTGCGGAACCACCCCGAGATTATGGGGAGACTCGAATTTCTTCAGAGCAAGAACATTTTGCGCACCGACGACCTAGGCGCAGCTCGCATTGGACTCCTCCAATCCAGTTCTTTCTTGCAGGAGATCCGCCCACAAATGGAGGCTTTGCTAACTCGGTTTCGCACACGCTACGATATTGAAAGAATTCAAGGCTTAAATCTTCCCTATTTATAGGCGACTGAACGCGCTGAGCGTGAAACTGGGAACAACTTATTCTTTCGCCTTTCATGGCAACTACCCGGAGGATTCCATGGCGTACTGAAGGAAATCTTGCTTCTTGTCCTTGGAGACCACCTATGCACGAGACCAACAACTTTGATCCAATGAATGACCTGCTCAGAGCTCAATTTGCATTACCTGCAGATTTGCGAGAGCTTAACCTTCGAACATTAACCCCATTCCAACGTGCTCTTTTGGTCACTGATGGCACGGTAACCAAGTTTATTGAAGCCTACACAATGGAGCAGATCGAGATCGTACGGTTGGGCCAGGAAATTAGGCCATTGACCGTTGACAACGAATGGCTAGAAGCAGAAAAAGGCAGTACGGTCCTCATGCGTCAGGTCTTATTGCGTGGCAAATGGAGCTATACCTGTTACGCTTACGCCCCGTCGCTGATCGTCCTTGATCGACTGCCTCAGTTTATTAGAGATGGCCTAGAATTAGATGGTGGGGGAATTGGCCGCATTTTATATGGTAATCGTTGGGAAACGCACCGAGAGTTACTCTGGTGGGGCAAAGAGATTCTCAAAAATGTGCCCGACGCCCTTAACGGCATGACCGGCGTAGAAGCTTTAAGCAGGACATACCGGATCATTGCGGGCGGGAAACCCATCATGTTGATAAACGAAAAATTTCCTGTTCCTGGCGATACAACACCAGCGCATCATTAGCCGACATCTAAGCAGTTATGGTTCGGAGAAGGCGTTGCTAGCGTTCTTCTTAAGTACCAGCAAAAGATCGAAGAAATCGGGTGGCATCCCAGAAGGAGATTCCATGAATTTTCAGTACCTAGATCCATTCATTGAGACGCTTGGGCGTGACGCCTTACAGCAAATTCAATTAAAGAAACTACAATTAATGCTGGATCCCATACTGAGAACAAATAGTTTCTACCGATTAAAGCTACAAACGGCGGGGATTAAGCACGCACATGCGATTCAAACCTTTGATGATTACCGGAAGCTCCCTTTTACAACAAAAGAGGAGCTATCAAACGATCAGTCACTCCAGCCACCCTATGGAACCAACCTAACGTTTACACGTGAGGAATACACTCGAATCCACCAAACCTCTGGCACCACAGGACAACCATTGCGCTGCTTGGATACAGAGGAGAGTTGGGGTTGGTGGGCTCGCTGTTGGGCAACCGTGTATAAGGCCGCCGGAGTATCCTCGCATGATCGGATCTTTTTTGCTTTTTCGTTTGGCCCGTTCATTGGGTTTTGGAGCGCCCATGAAGGAGCACGAGTGATCGGTGCCATGTCTATTTCTGGTGGAGGGATGTCTTCTCAGCAACGCGTTAAGGCTATTTTCAACTATGAAGTGACGGTTCTAGTCTGCACTCCCACGTATGCCCTGCATTTGGGAGAAATCGCTAAGGACGAGGGCATGGATCTGGCCACGTCAAGCATACGGATTAATATCCATGCAGGAGAACCCGGCGCGAGCATCCCTGGAACACGGAAACGCATTGAGTCGATTTGGAACGCCAAATGTTATGACCATGCCGGAGCGACCGAAGTTGGAGCCTGGGGGTTTGAATGCATGGCTCAACACGGTCCTCACATCAATGAAGGTGAGTTTATCTGCGAAGTAATTGACCCGGTTACAGGAGCTCCTGCCCAAGAAGGAGAGTTAGTGATCTCTAACCTCGGACGAGTGGGAATGCCCGTGATCCGATACCGGACTGGTGATCGAGTGAAGTTGAATACTGATCTCTGCGAATGCGGCAGGACCTTTCATCGTCTAGAGGGGGGGGTTATCGGCAGAGTGGATGGAGTCATTGTCATCCGTGGCATCAATGTATTTCCAAGTGCGATTGAAAATATCGTGAGGCAATTTCCTGAAGTTGGGGAATTCACAGTGGACGTATATCGCTCCCGTGAGTTGGATGAAATGGAACTTCGGGTGGAAGTGACAACGGGCGACCCAGAAGCCATCGCGGCTGCAATTGCGAACAAAATTCGGGATGCGCTTACCCTGCGTGTGGCGATAAAGATTGTTCCACACGGGACACTGCCACGTTTTGATTTAAAAGCCAGACGTTTTAACGATTACCGCCAATCGGCCAGGACGGTGGCACCTAAGCAACCTGGCTTTTGAAAACGATTACTACAACCCTTTCAGGCAGTCCCGGCAATCGCGCTGCACCTTCTAGGTTCCTAAGAGCCGCTGCTCACGGCTGAGCGCATCGACAAAGAACTTGGTGGCCCAGTTGAGGATATGCAGACGACCGTAGTCACCCCAGACCGGCCATGATCCGGGAACTCCTCCACGGAGCCGCTCATCCGGATTCCGAATGTCATGGCGTTCCATTAGATAACGATTGATTAGGTGGGCTGCCGCGCGGTACTTCTCCTCCCTCGTCAAGGAGTAGAGATCGCTCCAGACAATCGATGTTTGCGCCGATCCTGTCAGACAACACCAATCGACTGCGGCCGAAAAATCTTCGCGCTGGCGCCCAGGAAGGAATCCATCTGCCCGCATTATTTGTATCTCAGCGTCTGCCAGCAATCGTGCACCCGCGATCAAATCCCACCGATTGGTTCGCGTTCCAATTCCAAGCAGACCCTGCATGGCATAGGCGAGAGTATGCAGAAGAGGTACACGCGCGTCCGACAAGCAACAATCAGGCAACCAGCCATTCAGTCGTTGCCGAACGAGGCAGTTTTCAGCATTACGTATCGCTGCAGAAACATAGCGCTCCTCACCCAGGGCATAACCTGCCTCACACAGACCCCATGCAGCCTTCACATTGTACAGAGTCATTCCTGCTGTAGCATGCCGAGAATGGCCTTTTACCCATGTGCCATCAGGCTCTTGAATGGACACCAGCCAGTCAGACGCACGCCTCGCGGCCAATTTGAAACGTTCCTCCCCGGTGCGACGAATCAACGCACTCCAGCCCAGGAGCACCATACCCGTATTAAAAACAGCGGGAGACGGTTTCAAGTTGAACGTACCTCCCATAACAGCACCCTCCGAGAGTTGGATGGCGATCTCCCAATCAGCCATAGCAATCGCACGGGCAAGCAAGTCCGCATCCCCGGTCAGCGCTTCCTGCTCGACAAACGTCTGACAGATATACCCCGTGGTCTCCGGATAACTAGCATCAAACTCTCCGCCGAAATGCACACCATACGACACACCTCGGTCGGCACCAGTATCCTGAGCTCGCCGCAACCATTCCATGGCTTCCTTGAGATGGCGTTGGAGGTCAAGATCACATGCATCTGGAGAGTAGAGCTGGCTCAGCTGCATTTTTTCTTGTCTGCGCCGCATCTGCACAGACAACTTTCGCGCTACTTTTCCTACAAGACTTATCATGTTTGAGATCCTTCTCCCTAATCAACGCGCTGCGTAAGGCGCGGTTGACTCAGAACCGTTCATCATGTGAGTGCCACGTATGTTTCCTGAGAAGCCTATGGATGACGAAAAAACTCATCCGAGTAACGATCATCACGTGCTCCGGTAATAACAAACGAATGTTCAGAGACCTTACAGAATTAAGACCCAAGTCAGAGGAGCCTTCTTGTAAACTCAGTACTCCAAGGAAGCAACTACGCCCGTAGACCAATGATAGTCAATGGTCATCGAACAACCGGGGGATTGTCAAGTCAACTTCCTCATGTCCTTCGCCATTGTTTCCCGCAATATTTTGTAAAAATAGCCGGGGAGCACAGCTTCAAAGGAGCCTATTACTTTCATTCTGAGCGCAGTGACGATAGATGTAATCCGAGCTAAGGAACGCCGCCTCCGCAAGCCAAACGCCACCGCGGAGTACGCGAAAGGGTGTAAAGTAATAGCAACGCCATTCAACTTGTGATTCTCCGTAGCGTGGGAATCATATGTTGAATCAGCAGGTTGCAATCAACAGCTGGCGGAATCAGTAGGTGCCGCCAAAGAGGAAGGTCAAGAAAGGGGAAGATGCAACACGGCTGTCGGCCCCCATTACGGTAAGGATTGGAGCCTGATCCGTGTTGCCTCGATGGTACCTGGGCCAGAGAAGACGATGTTGCCCGCAGTATCGTGAATCTCCACCAAAATAGTTCCTTGCAGTTGTTCGCCGCCGTGGATCAATTGAAATTGGTACCGCACCTTTTCCTTACCGATCACAACGCCCGGTGACGTGGGATGATCCGGAGCGCCCTGGTAGAGCAGCACGATTGTGGCCTCAAATCTGTCATTCTTCGAACGACGCCACTCCCCGTGACCTAGGGTGGCTAGCAGAGGGCCAAGCGGAGACTGCGGGAAATAGAGTCGGCGTGACTCGACGAGATTGCCGTCCGCACCGAACGTAAGGAGGGTGGGAAGCGATACCGTGGATGAGCGGGCAACTCCTTCCCAGGAGCCTGTCGGCGCACGATCTTCGTGAGCGAAAGCAGGCGGTCCAATCAACACGGCAAGCACGAGTCCAAGTACGCCCAGGATACTTTTGAGATGATGCGATTCCATTATGACCTCTCTGAATTAACAACAATTGCATTCTTGGTCATCCCGCTCTCGTTCGTCAAGTCAGTCCCCGGTCAGGGAATGTGTGGACCTGCCACTATTGGTCAACGAGAAACACATTGACGCAATCGCCACCTACGTCTGACGTAACTCTTGATAAGCGCGGCCCTCACTAACAGTCTCCATGGACTCCTGAACGTGCCTTGCTATACTTGGAAAAGGTCGACCAAGATCCATGAAGAAACTTCTGATGAGCATCGCGGCGTTTGGAGTGATTGCCATCACTGGAAGTCTCTCGTGGCTCTACAACTCACTGGATGCTCCGGTTGGTTCCGCGATTCGTCGATATGGGCCTGAAATCACCGGCGTCTCCGTCAGTCTTGCCAAAGCCACCATCAACCCTCTCGACGGCAAGGCGGCCTTACATGATCTGGTGGTCGGCAATCCGGATGGCTTCAAGACCAACCAGGCGATCTCGCTCGGCGAAATCAGCGTGACGCTCGATATCGGTTCGCTCACGACGGACGTGATCCGGATCAAAGAACTCACCCTCCTCAAACCGGAGATCACATACGAGTACGCCTCGGGCAAAAATAACCTCGAGGTACTGCAACAAAACATTGAACGTTCAATCGGCCAAGAGCGAGGCGCCAGGAAGAACCGTCAGAACTCGGAATCCGGCAAGAAACTGGTCATCGAACATCTGTATGTAAAGGGCGCCACAGCCCACGTGAGCGCCGAACTGCTCAATGGCAAGTCCGTCTCGGTACCGATCCCGGATTTGCACCTGCAAGACATCGGCAGGAAATCGGACGGAGTCACCGCCGGTGAAGTTACTAAACAGATAGTTGGCTCGATCGTACAGCAGGTCAGCACAGCCATGACATCAGCCGGTGTGCATACCGCAACCCAAACCATCCAGAAAGCGGTAAACTCCGCGACCCAGACCATCAAAAAGCTCTTCAAGTAATTGGATACTGATCAAGGTTCGACTGCTCCACACACATCATCCCCCTCTTTTTGCCGTCTGGAAAAACACCCCCTGTTTCAGTACACTCGTGCTCCTGTAAGACCTGTACACTTCTCCTGAAGAGAACAGGCCTCCGCATCACGGTTTGATGATCTTGTAGCGAGGACTTCAATGGGATTTCTTAGTAAACTGCTTGATATGCCGTCGTTCAACGGCGCAACCAACGCGCTGCTCGTGGAGTTGGCTTTGCTTGAATTCACAGAGTCACAACGGACCCAGCTGAAAGGTCGTGTCATTGAACTCTACCGCGCCCATCGCGCTGCGGATGGAACGGTAGAAACGACACTGATTGAACTGAATCAGACGCCCCGCTTCTTCCAATTGAACCTGGTAGCCCTTGCCATGAAGGACCTTGGATTGAAGCCCCCTCTCAAAAAGGAAAAATTGAAGCACATTCGTGACCCGTTCGATCCCAATCACGCGGATGCACGAGCACTGAACGCCGTCGCACAACGATTGAAATGGCAGCACGGGATCGAGATCTGGATTCGCGAAGAGCCCATCAGTTTTGATTCCTGGTAACCCGTCGTTTGCTTGACAGAGCAATTGATCCACGGTTATTCTGCCGACGCTTCTTCGTGTTGGCGACCACATACAGGAGACGCTATGTCCATTTCTGCTGTTCGAGCACTGTTGCTTGCCGCGCTGTTTGTTTCCGTTTCCCTCCTCTCAGTCGCATTCAGCGAGGCGGCTGAATTCAAGATGGGGGTCCTGGACCCGCAGTCCGTGTTGGAAAAATCCAAGGCAGGGAAGCGGGCGCTCGATGGACTGAAAGAGTATGTATCGACCAGGCAAAAGCTCCTGGGCAAGGATGAAGAAGAACTCCGCAATACCGAGAGACAGCTCAAGGAGCAGGCCCCCAAGTTGACCGAGACCGAAAAGAAGGAGAAAGAAGGGCAGTTCCGAGCGAAGGTGCAGGAATTTCAGAAACGCGCGCAAGAATTCAATATGGAGCTCCAGAAGAAGCAGAAGGAACTAGTGGATGAATATATGAAAAAAATCTCCGCTGCGACACAAACCGTCGCGGAAAAAGGCGGAGTCGCACTCGTGGTCGATAAAGGCAGCGAGCAGACCGTCAAGATCGTGATCTACAATAAGGATACGATCGATCTTACGGAGCAGGTCATCAAGGAGTTTGATCGAGTCAATAAGTAGTCCCGGCAATACAGACCTTCACGATTCGAGGGGGAGTCCAGCTTCCCGCCACGCGCGGATGCCCCCATCCATCGATATCACGTTTTCATACCCCATCTGTTGCAACGCATCGGCAGCCAGTGCTGATCGATAGCCTCCGCCACAATAGAGCACGATGGAGTCCTGTTTGTCGGGAACCACTGACTCGATATCCCGCTCAATAATTCCCTTCCCAAGATGCCGAGCGCCTCGAGCATGGTCCTTGGCAAATTCATGATCCTCACGGATATCGATAAAATGGAACCGCTCACCTCGGTCAAGACGTCCCTTCACCTCACCCACGCTGCATTCCTTCACTCGCTGCTTCGCTTGCTCGACGAGTTTCAAAAAACCCGGGTTATGCTTCATGTCTCCTCCACACTAAAACAGAGAGAGCTGTTTACGACTTGGCCGGCTGAATGTTTCCGGAATGGGACTCATGCCACCTTCAGAAAATCCTGCTTTCCGTTTCGCCAGCTCAAAGAGCTGTGTGATCAAATTCCAATAGGGCCCTTGTCCCTCCTGTCTCTTAAAAAATCGACCCTCTGTCAACGTCCCACCTCTCACCTCACGGAAACGATGGGTGATTTTTGCAATCCGTTCCGGAAATGCCTCCGCAAGCCGATCGACAAACACCGACTCCGCACTCCCTGACAATCTCAACAGACTATAGGTCGCCGTGCAGGCTCCGGCATGGGCACCCCGCTCCAGCAAGTCCGGAATGTCCTCTTCATTCACAGCGGGGATAATCGGGGCAATCGACAGGCCGGTCGGAATACCGGCTTCCGCCAGCATGCTCATCGCGGCAAACCGCTTGGTGATCGACGGGGCTTGCGGTTCGAGCTTGCGAGCCACCTCGTCGGACGAAAAGGGAATACTGAAATACACCAGCACCCAGGCCTCTCGCTGCAACCGAGTCAGCACATCGAGATCGCGCAGGACCAATGCCCCCTTCGTGATGATCGCGACCGGATTTCGATACTCTGCGCACACTTCCAAGCAAGCACGAGTCAATCCATGGCTGGCTTCAAGCGGTTGATAGCAGTCCGTATTTCCTGAAAACACGATCAGCTCCCCCTGCCAGGAGGCCTTTTCAAACGCCTGCCGAAGCAGCCGCGGTGCATCCTCCTTGACCACAAGCTTGCTTTCGAAGTCGGTTCCCGCGCCAAACCCCCAATACTCATGAGTGGGACGGGCATAACAATAGGCACAGGCATGAAAACAGCCGCGATAGGGATTTACACTCCAGCGAAACGGCAAGTCCGGGCTCTCGTTACGACTTAAAATCTCTCGACTGTCGTCGGTATAGACCGTCAGTTTGGCCACACCAGCCGGCTCAAGGAGATCGCGATGGCGGGACTCAAAGGGATTGGGGGGATTAGAAATCCGGCGCATCGTGCCTATCCTCTCCCCCATACCTGATTGATGTCAAATTTCTGTTGAGAGGAAAGAGATCTGGATGTGGCAGCTTGCTCGTTTCGTTGACTCTCAGAAACCTAGCCCGTATTATTTACGACTGCTCGTGGCCCCTCGACACGCTCAGGGTCCCGAGCCTGGTCGAGGGACAAAGTTGGTTTGTCTTGTCTATCGAGTTTGTCTGGTGCGGGGCTGTCAGCTGATCTGAATTGCTCACCCCGCTTCGCCGACTTTGCAAGGCGAGCATTCAACATTCACAACTTCCTGAGCCCAAACTTGTCGCAGCAGTAGATCGGCGTTTCTGCAGAAGAGTCATGAATATGACGAGCTAAATGTTAGATTCGATCGGTTTTTTGAAAGGATAGCCCGTGCACGACCTCAAACAACTCCGGGACAACCTCGACCACATCCGCACCACTCTGGGGCGACGTGGACACGACGTCCAGTGGAACGACATCCAGCAGCTCAGCGAACAACGGCGAGCGATCACAACGCAGGTCGAGCAACTCCGATTCGAACTCAACAAGGGCTCTGAAGAGGTCGCCCGTCTCCGCCGCGCCAAAGAGCCGGCTGACACCGCCATGGCTGCAATGAAGCAGGTGGGCGATCGGATCAAGGGAGCCGAAGGCACGTTGCGAACCGTCGAAGAGGCTCTGAGCGATGTCGCCCTTCGCATCCCCAACCTCCCCCATGCTTCCGTCCCGGTGGGGACCGATGCAGCTGAGAATGTCGAAGTGCGCCGTTGGGGAACCATCCCGTTGTTTTCCTATGCTCCCAAACCGCATTGGGAAATCGGAGAGCACCTCGGCATCTTGGATTTTGATCGGGCCGCCAAGATTGCCGGAGCCAGATTTTCCGTCATGACCGGAACCGGCGCCAGACTGGAACGGGCGTTGATCAATTATATGCTCGATCGACACACCACTCAGCATGGATACCGTGAGGTAATCACGCCTCTCATGGTGAATCGATCGACGATGACGGGCACCGGGCAGCTTCCCAAATTTGAAGAAGATCTCTTCCGTTTAAAAGACGAAGACTACTTCCTCATCCCCACCGCGGAAGTCCCGGTCACCAATCTGCACCGTGAAGAGATCCTGAGCGGAGACCGTTTACCGCTGCGGTACACCGCCTACACGCCCTGCTTCAGGCGAGAGGCGGGATCCTACGGAAAAGACACCAGAGGCCTCATACGCCTCCACCAATTCAACAAGGTAGAACTAGTCGCATTCACCACGCCCGATCGGTCCTATGAGGAGCTTGAGCGCCTGACAGGCCACGCTGAGTCTATCTTGCAGGACTTGAATCTCCCCTATCGCGTGATGGCTCTCTGCTCCGGGGATATGGGATTTTCTGCCGCCAAGACCTATGATCTTGAAGTGTGGCTCCCCTCTCAACAACAGTATCGCGAGATTTCGTCCTGCAGCAATTTCGAATCGTTTCAGGCCAGACGCGCGAGCATCAAGTATAGACCGACCGGCGGGAAAAAGGACACGAAGACCGACTTTGTCCATACGCTCAACGGTTCAGGCCTGGCGGTCGGACGAACCTTGCTCGCTATTTTGGAAAACTATCAGCAGCCGGATGGCACTGTTGAGATTCCTTCGGTACTACGCCCCTATATGGGAGGGATGGAACGAATCACGCAGGAATGACTCGTTCCATCATCCTTCCTCGACCGTGCCCAAAGATAGTGTATTGATTGCCATTCGTTTCCGTTCGATCTCTGTAATCTCCAGCGAACACAATTTGCGAGGCAGATCATATTTTTCTCCACTTGAATTTGCGAGTCTAACTCGTGTACAACCCCTCTCCGCTTAGAAGCCTTTGATGGAAGAATCGTATACAAAAAGGAGTCGAAATGGGAGCATCGTGGTCCCTGAGTCAAGAGGAAGAAGACCTGAATCGCCAACGGTTGTTTCGCAAGGCGAGAAAGGGTGACGAGAAGGCCAAGCAAGAGTTACAGGAAATCTATGGCGTGAGGTTATGGGCGGAGCATGAGCGAGCCGAGTTGGTGTACGACAATCCTCGCTACAATGCCAAACGCGGTAGCCAGAAGTCTTGAACCCATCGATAAGCGCAACGGCGAACCCGGAGCCAGACCAAGAACCACTTTGTGAGCACCGGCGACTCACGCTCGCATGTATGGCCTTTGTTTACGAATGGACTGTCACGAAACTTGCCGGGACGTCGTAGACTGCGCAATCCATCGCATCTGCTACAACTGTTATCAGATCCATTTTTTCGACACCCAAGCCCTCTTCGAGAGCGCCTCTCGTGGCCGCCTCATCGACGATATCGAAAACATCTCCAAGTGCCAGCTAGGAACCCCGTCCCACCCTGACCTGATTCGGGTGATGCAGCGCCATCCGTCTCCCCTCATCCATTCGACCAACGTTCCTTACGACAAAAGCTGTTCTTCTGCATAAACTCCGTTTGAGCCGGCTCACGGTTCAATGCGTTTGCCCTGCTGCACCAGCAACCCGGCCCGCGTATCTATGCTGACTAGCAGCTCATGCAGACTAAAGAGCAGGATGGCCCCTTCACACATGAGCCGCCAGACTAGGTTGCCGATCACGAGGGCGGCGATTCCGCCCAGGCGGGTGAAAATGGGGCCAGCCATATACTCATCCAGCGCATCAGGAGACAAAATGGACAACAGCCCGGCAGCGGTGATGAAGCAGGCTCCGACAAAGTAGATCACTTTAATCAGCTGCGGAGTCACCAATTCCCGAAAAGCAAAATACTCCGCGTAGAAGCTCATATATCTCACCGGTTTTTGTGGAGGCGCGTTCAATACCTGCTCACACACTGAGCACTTCATGGCGGAGGCGTCATTTTCTGTGAAACATTGGGGACACTTCATAGATTCTCCTTTTAGTCGCTGGTTCAGGGATAGGCAAAGACGCTTCTTGCAGCTTATTCGATTTACGAGTCTGAAGCGATAGCTGAGTCCACGAGTCGGTCGTGGGTTGAGTGAGTCGTCAGAATCTCTTCTGTAAGAAATCGAGGGAGGGTGTTTACCAAACCCACCGGAACGCCGTATACTGCGCGATCCCATACTGGGGCGGTAAACGATATCCGCTTGGGTGTAATAAGAATGGGGGGTTATCCCGTCGCCAAGACCAGTCAGATTGGCTCCGGGTCGAGCGAGCTTGGTATGGAGGGGTGACGGAGCGGCCGAACGTGCCGGTCTTGAAAACAGATTTAGACCCTCAAGAACCTCCGAAAACCGCATAAACAGCGGCTTCTGATTGGACAGGATGGGTCATCTGTGGCTCATCCTGTGTTCATTTCCGCGCCCCAAGTGGACCCCGCTAACGACGTACATTCTTACCTGCTGATGCTACCTTCCCTACCTCTCTTCCTCTAACACCGATACCGCTCTCTCACAACCGGCACACCCCCAACCGGCATTGGCAATCGGTCCCATTTGGGGTTTGTCCCACCAGGACAAAAATGGCCATAGAACCGCTTACAAACGGAATTCCCCCAATTTCAACCCACGAACGCGCTACAGACCAGGAGTCCATGCAGACCGGTAGGAGCGGAGAGTCCAGCCCATGTGTCTGTTCGGGCAGATCCGCTAAGCCTGGGATACTAGTCCGAGTTTGAACTATTTAGCACTTCATTGAGCTGCCCCCGTTAGCTCATCAATACATTTGTGATGCCCTGGAATGTGGCCATGCGGAAAGTGTGATTTTTTCTCCACCTTGGACAAATCCAGATTTGTCGCCTTCGTTGCAAGGTACGCCCAGATTTCTGCAAGGTCGGCTTCCGCCGTGTACGTGAGACGAAGGGTCAGGGTTTGGCTAATAATTTCCTCCCTCGCGCCATAATTTTTCTCGGATCAAAGTCGGTGACGCCCCCAGCGGCAAGATCCGCCACGAGACACGTCTCTTGACAGATCCACGAAAGCATGTGACATTATGTCACATGCGACCGGGATCGTTACGGGAACTTCGAAAGACGCTGGGGATGACGCAGGAGACCCTCGCTCAGACGCTGCACTGCACCCGCCGATCGATCATCCGCTATGAAGATGGCACTGTTCCGATTCCCATGACGGTGGAATTAGCCCTCATGCAGCTCAGCTCCGCCCAGATTCCGCTAGCGGGAGTGGTTGCGGCTGGGGCGCCCATTGAACCGATTCCTCAGATGGAACGCGTCGAGGTGCCGAAAAGCATGGTCGGTCGTGGCGAGACCTTCGCCCTTCGTGTGAAAGGCACGTCCATGCAGAATGAGGGCATCTTTCCAGGTGACATTGTCGTGGTGCAGAAACACTCGTCTGCCAGCAATGGCCAGACCGTGATCGCTTTGGTAAACGGCGAGGCCACGATCAAGACGTACCTCCGTAAGGCCGGTACAGTAGAACTCCATCCCGCCAATGACGCCATGCAGCCGATTATCATCAAGCCCTCGGACAGTTTCCAGATCGAAGGCATTGTCGTCGGCGTCATCCGTCACCTCCGAAAGTGAGGCTCAGGCCGTTGGCACCATGGATCGCCAGATTGTCTGCTTTGGGATTCCTACCTTTGAAGTCGCCGTTGCTCGGCTTCACAATCCCAGCCTCTCGACTCGACCACTGGCCATCGCTCCGTTAAATACCTCCCGGGCCTGCCTACGTGAAGTCTCATCCGAAGCGGAACAGGCAGGCCTTGGGATTGGCATGTCCGTCGAGCAGGCCCGACGGGTCTGTCCCTCCCTGCACGTCCTCTCCCCGGATCCCTCTCGCGTCCGTACGGCGGAGGAGTGTTTGCTTCAGGTCGTGAGACGCTACGCTCCGGTCTGGGAACCGGTTCAACCTGGTTTCTTCGTGATGGATCTGACCGGGACCGGACGACTCTTCGGACCAGCCTCTGATGTCGCGGCGAAGGTCCAGCATGAGGTGCTCGCTCAGTATCGACTTGATGGGGTCGCCGGTGTTGGGAGCAACAAGCTGGTGGCTCAGACTGCAGCGACGTTGATTCAGCCGTCAGAACTGTATGATGTCCGCCCAGGGTCGGAGCCGGTGTTCATGGCACCGCTGTCGGTACGCACCCTGCCAGGTCTGCAGCGGCCCTGCATGCGGCAAGTCTTGTCACGGCTCGATGATTTGAACCTCGACCGGCTCGGCGATGTCGCGGAGAGCCCGGTTGATGCGCTGGAAGTCGCATTAGGAGACTACGCCGGACAGCTCTCTCGCTGGGCCCAAGGGATTGATTCATTGCCGGTGCTGCCACCGGCGAGTCAGCCTCATCTCGAAGAGATGGTCTTATTGGACCCGGATGAGATCGATGATTACGTGCTGACTGGCCGATTGCTCGACACGCTGCAACGGCTCTGCCGAATGCTGCGGAGTCAGCGCCGCGTCTGTGGCCGTCTGTCCCTCACGATCCGCTACCGCGATCACCTTGAAGTGACCAAACAAGAGCGCGTCACGCCCGAGACCTGCTGGGAATGTGATCTGTCCCCCGTGGTGCGGTCGCTCTTTCAGAAATGCATGCGTCGGCGCATTCGACTCCGTGCCATGACGCTCAGCATGGCCGGCTTGACTGGATTTGCCCAGCAAGGCGTGCTGTTTGATGCCCGGCCTGTCGAGGAACAGCGTCGGCAGGAGCGGGCTAAGAAGCTCTCCGTCGCGCTCGATCAGCTCCATGCTCGATTCGGTGAGCAGGCCATTCGGTATGGGAGGAGTGATTGAGTGGCCTTCGTCCACCTGCATACACATTCGTCCTTTTCGCCGATGTGGGGTATCCCGACAGTGAAGACCCTCTGTCAGGCAGCTCAATCACAGGGACAGGACTATCTCGCCCTCACAGATACCAATGGGCTGTATGGCGCGATCCGTTTTCTGGAGGTCGCCCGTGAGCATGGACTGAAGCCGATCATCGGTACGGAACTCGTCTCCGATCAGCACCGGGCCGTGTTGCTCGCGAAGAATGTCACGGGGTACGGCAATCTTTGCCGGATTCTCTCCGCTCGCCACTGCGATGCGTCCTTTGAGTTCATCGAGACCGTGACGCGGCATCGCACGGGACTGGTGTTGCTGTCCGATGATCCTGTCGCCCTGACTGCCTGGCTGGCGGAGTCGGAAGAGGATCTCTATGTCGAGTTGACCCCGGGTCTCGCCTTATCAGACATGGTCGCGTTGAGCCGGAGACAACGACTGCCGCCGGTAGCCACCACCCGCGCCGCGTTCCTGCACCCAGCCGACTATGAGGCCCATCGGTTGCTACGAGCGATCGCTGAAAACACGACCCTCTCACGACTCAAGCCGGGGCACTGTGCGCTCCCCTCTCACTGGCTCATGCCTGAACGTGTGCTCGCTGGACATCTGCCCCACGTGCCAGTAGCTGTCGCCAACTCACGGAGCATTGCTGAGCAGTGCTACACCGAGTGGGACTTCAAACAGACCATCTTTCCCTCCTTCCGTCAGCTCTCCTCGGACGCCGCCTTTGAAACCCTGCGCCGCAAGACCTATGACGGCGCCATCTGGCGATATGGTGCCTTGTCTCCCGTCGTCCGAGAGCGCATCGAAAAGGAACTCACCGTGATCTGTGACAAGGGCTATGCCGACTACTTTCTCGTGGTGGATGAAATTGTCCGTCAAGCGCCACGAACCTGTGGTCGAGGATCTGCTGCCGCGTCGATCGTGTCCTATTGTCTCGGGATTACCCATGTGGATCCGATTCGACATCATTTGATGTTTGAACGATTTCTCAATCCCGGGCGTGACGATCCGCCAGACATCGACATTGATTTCCCATGGGACGAGCGACCAAAGATTCTCGACTGGGTGTTTGCCCACTATGGACACCAACACGCGGCCATGGTCGCCAATCAGAACACCCTCGCCTCTCGGGCCGCCTTGCGTGAGATTGCGAAGGTGTATGGCCTGCCCGCCGGTGAGATTGGCAAGGCGCTGAATTTTCTCCAGCGGCGAGCGGACTTCGTCGATGTGCGACCAGGGACGACGGTGCAAGACTGGGCGCGGGACGTCTGCAGGGCCTTGAACCTGAGGAACCCTTGGCCAGAGATTCTCTATTGGTCCACGCAATTGGACGGTCATTTCAGGAATCTGAGCCTCCATCCCGGCGGTGTCGTGTTAGTTCCGGATGAGATCCGGCGTTATGTACCGGTTGAGATCTCCGCTTCTAACTTGCCAGTGATCCAATGGGAGAAGGATCAAACCGAAGACGCGGGGCTCGTCAAAATCGATCTCTTAGGCAATCGCTCGCTCGCTGTCATCCGGGATGCCATCGCGGCCGTCGCCCGCAACACTGGCCGGGTCATTGACTATGCGACGTGGGACCCGATCACTGATCCGGCCACCAATGACCTGATTCGGCGCGGCGAAACGATGGGCTGCTTCTATGTGGAGTCTCCCGCAACTAGACTGTTACTCAAGAAGCTCTGGGGTGGGATGCCACCAGAGCGACACGCCGTGGCCGATGTCTTTGAATATCTCGTGGTGGTGTCGTCGCTCATACGCCCCGCTGCGAATGTGTTCGCCGATGAATTCGTGCGTCGAGCCCATGGGCAGCGCTATCAGTCACTTCATCCCTTGTTTGATGAGGTCCTCGCGGAGACGCACGGCATCATGGTTTATCAGGAAGATGTCATGAAAGTGGCGGTCGCACTAGGTGGCTTTTCCGTGGAAGACGGCGATCAGCTTCGGAAGGTGTTGAGCAAGAAGCACAAGGAACGGCAACTACGAGACTATCAATGCCAGTTCTATCAGGGAGCCATGGCCCGTGGTGTGGAGTGTCGCGTGATCGATGCGATCTGGGCCATGATCATGAGCTTCGCCGGCTATAGCTTCTGTAAGCCGCATAGTGCGAGCTATGCCCAGGTCAGTTTCAAATCAGCCTACCTGCGAGCCCACTATCCAGCGGAGTTCATCGCCGCAGTCGTGAGTAATCAAGGCGGCTACTACTCGGCCTTCGCGTACCTCTCGGAGGGACGACGGATGGGGCTGACGATCCTGCCGCCGGACATCAACGCGAGTGTGTGGGTCTATACCGGATCAGGGACCATCGTTCGAGTGGGTCTGATGCAGATCAAAGGCGTGCAAGAAGACCTCGTCACACAGATCGTTGTGGAGCGAGAAACGAACGGTCCTTACCGATCGCTGTCAGAGTTTCTGAGTCGCGTGAAGCTCGACTACGCGCAAGCGAAATTGTTGATCAAAGCCGGATGCTTCGACTCCATCGCTGGAGAACTCACCAGACCAGCCCTTTTGTGGCGTGTCTTTGCCGCGCAAGCGGCCAAGCCACCGAGCTCCATCCCCATTCCCACGGAGTATTCAGCCCAGAAAAAACTGCAGCACGAGCTCGCCCTCTTTGGCTTTCCCTTACACTGTCACCCACTCGATCTGTTTACGGAGCTACTGGCTGCGACCACTCACATATTCGCGAAGGACTTAAATCAGTATGTCGGGAAAGAAGTGACCCTCATCGGTTGGCTTCTTACTGAGAAGATCGTCTCCACCAAGAAAGGTGAGCCGATGGAGTTTATGACTCTGGAGGATCAGACCGGGATGTATGACGCAACGGTGTTTCCCAACACCTACCGAACCTACTGCCATCTGCTCGCGGCGAACCAAGCTTACATGCTGACAGGCCTGGTAGAAGAGCAGTTCTCAACTGTCACGGTCACCGTGAAAACCCTCCAACTCCTGACCACCGGTGGAATCCCGGCACCGAGTGAGTCTCTTGAGGAGCAAAGCGTGTAGCCAGTACACTCTCACCCCATGCTCCTCTCTCCCTTCATTCGCTTCGGGACCTCCACCTGGACCTATGAAGGCTGGCAAGGCCAGGTCTACTTGAAGAAGTATGCCAAGACGACCTTTGCGCGGGAATGCCTGGGCGAGTATTGTCAGTATCTCCACAACGGTGACCCGTGCTTTCGCACGGTCGGCAATGATTCCACGTTCTACCGTCCACCGACAGCCAACCAACTGCGACACTATCTCAATCAGATCCCCGAAGACTTTGAGATGTGCTTCAAGGTGTGGGAGGAGATCACCATTCCGACTTACGCGAAGCAGGCTCGGTATGGCACAAAGGCTGGACAACCGAATCAACGATTTCTTGATGCAAAGCTCTTCAATGATCTCGTGCTCACACCTTATCGAGAAGCCAAGTTCGAGCCACACACCGGCCCATTCTTGTTTGAATTCCAACGGCACGGGATGTCGAGTGAGGAATTCTGCTCGCGCCTAAATACGTTTTTTGGTCAACTCCCCCAGGACTTTCGCTATGCGGTTGAAATCCGTAACGCGGGGTTACTGGGTCAGGACTATCGCAACGTCTTGGAGAATCACGGCATCGCCCATGTCTACAATTATTGGTCCTACATGCCTTCGTTACGGGACCAGCACCAACGGATGGAAGAGCGCTTCACGGCGCCCTTCACGGTCCTGCGTCTCCTCACGCCGCTTAAGATGTCCTATGAAGCAGCGAAGAAACGAGCGGAGCCGTATACGAAGATTGTGGAAGAGCTGCCAGAGATGCGGCGAGAGACGGTGGAACTGGTGAAACAAGTGATGGCAGAGAAGCGAACGGCCTATGTTTTGGTGAATAACCGCAGCGAAGGGAATGCTCCCCTCACAATACAAGCTCTACGGAATGCGCTCCAAGTGGCGGAGACATGAGCTTTGCCTATTTCCATTTTTCTGCTCCCCATACCTCGCGGGCGTCTGTGATCATTGTGCATCCGATTGGGGAGCCGCACAAGGTTGAAAGGCGTCAGGGAGTGCTGGCAAGGGAAACGCCGAGGCCGGAGCTGGAGATCCCGACAAGAAGGGCTGAGCGCTCGTGTCGCTCAGCCCTTGTCGCCGGCTAGAAGCTATTTCCCGACAATGTCTCCACGTAGCCCGCCGATAATTGCAAGGAGCTCACCCTTCTCAGGCTGTGGCACCTTGAACTTGTCAAGCGTGGTGACGAGGTGTGCTGCCACCTGATCAAATTGTATATCTGTGATTTTCATTCCCTGATGCGTGGCTGGCATGGCCCGCCCGATATACGTACAGGGGCCACCGGTTGCTGCACAGACCATTAACACGTTCAATTGTTTGAAGCGCGCCTGTCTGTCAGGTGGCAATCCTCCAAAGGATGACGCCAGTTTGGGATCAGCAAAGAGCCGGTTCCCAAAGTCACTGACCACAGCGGAGATGGCGTCGTACCCACCGAGGCGTTCATAGAGAGTTTTCTGACTCCCCGCTTGTGTAGATGGAGGGGAACCGGCTGTAGCAGATCGAGGACTGCCGGTTACGAACACAAGCAGACCTCCAAGTGCTGCTGATACGACGAAGACCTTACATGCTGTCCGTGCACTCGTTGTTATAGCCATGACATACCCCCTTTAGAAAAATTGATTTGGAACCTACGAAAACTACATAGGCATCTGTAGATGTTTATCGAGGAAATATCTGTCATGGAGATGACAAAGCCGAATACAGAGATCATGCCGAGATTACCGACTATTCGATCAAATCCCACAGAACTCTCTGATGATGAAGCGAACGGTGTCACTCTGCCAAACCATATGATGAGCGATTGGCTCACCCTGTGTTATGAAAATGCCAGCCTTGGATCTTCGCACACGGTGGTGTGTGGTGTATGGAGAACGATACAGCGTGAACGATCGCAATGGCTTAGGCCTCCATTTTCAAAGCAGGTTCTAGTACCTCGGCTACTGCAATGCATAGAGTGGCCCGATTTCATCAGGCTCGTCCTTCTACAGAGGCCTGTGAAATTAGGAGACGGTCAGCCTATCGCAGGGGAAGAGGGTCAGACATAACCCATGTGAAATGAAGAACCCCGCCCTTACAGGCGGGGTCTCCTTACAATTCAAGCTACGCTTGACCCGTCTCCTGCTCGCGCTGGTGCCGTACATACGGGCGAATCGTGACTTCGCTGATGCCCATCACAGAGTTTCATCGACGGCCATCTTTGCACCAGGCGAGCAACAGACGGCTCCTGGCTCACACCCCCACCCTCCCAGGTGGGGAACTCCCGCGTCATTAGAACCGAAGCAGACTTCCGAAGGTGACGGTGTTTATTCTGGCTGCTTCTTCTTCATAACTGAGTTTCCATCGTCCGTGTAGATACCCAATCGAAAGTGCGAGCGCCTCGGTCAACTGATATCGTGCCAACACTTCCCCCTGGTAAATCTTTTCGCGCGCGCCAAGAAAGTCATCACCAGGCAAACCCGACGTGTAGTTGGTTTGCTCAAGATCAAAGCCTCCTAGCAGGGTGAGTTTATCCGTGACACGCGCCTCCAACTCCGCTTCGACATAGTGTGTGACATAGGAGATGTCCTCTCCAATTTGTGGATTGTGTCTCCCGTCAGCCAGCCCTCGCTCGTAGTGGTATCCGACCACCAATCCGATTCCTGGCTTGATTTCCCACATGATATGTGTCCCAAGAGTCCAAAAGCGAGTATTCCGATGCGCAAAGCTCTCGTTGTACGATCGGTCTCCGTATCGAGCTAACCCGCGAATGGTGACATTCTCGAGTAGCTTACGCTCCAGTTCTGCCGTTCCAAAGTGTGTCGTGACGTACTCACCCCCACGATCCGATGATCGTAATTCACCGGGACCGTGATTGCCCAAGAAGAGGTGCGGACCGTAGTGATACCGCATCCGGAAGATAGTCTCTCCTCCTGGAAGTGCTTGAGTCAGCTGCGCGCCATACGTGCCATGAGAAAAAGCGGCCTGGTCGGTAAAGACAAACCCTTGGGCTCGTGCCGTCAGGTCGGTTCTCCCCCAGCTCGATTGCAATGATCGCGTGAGGTGGGCAACGGGTTCAAACACCCCGCTTGAACCTTGACCGGTGGTCTGAATGACCGGTTGTGTAGGATCCTCTTGCAGTGACAATCGCTGAGACGCCGAGAACAGCGCAACGTCATCGGTATAGAACGCATTCATCTCTCCGCCAACATGCCATCCTGATTCAGACTCGACGTCCATCTTCATATCCTTCATCTCAGAGGCGTCCAAGCTCATATCAGTTTCAGCCTGGGCCTGGGAGCACAGCAGCAACAACACCAGGAACGGCCACCCACACCATCTAATTAGCTGTACTTTCACGCACGCCACCAATTTGTATTGAAAGCATTCTTTAATGCCGAACCATTCGCCCCTGGATCTAGCGAGAGCCTCACACGACTGTCCGAATACACATAGCGCCTGCACTGGTATTCACTTTTTCCTCAAATCTTGTACGCAGGAGAGGCCCAACAGGGAGTTTCATCGCACGCAATACCCCCCTCGTTTACTTGTAATAGATAAATGCAAACTGGCGTTGTAGGCTTGGTTCGTACTTTATAGGGAAAGCGCACACATTTCTGTCACTTATAAGACAAGGAGTTCAAATTTCTCGTATTCACTGAGGGGAATGCCCCCGCTGAAATCAATTCGCAGCTTGGTTTCAGTGGAACAAACATGGTCTTGAGAATGCCTGACATGCAGCTGTGGGTAGGCGAGCAGTAACCCTCTTCCACCTGGGGTCGGCCTTGCAGTTCTTTGAATAGCTATGGTTGCCGAAGCCCGATGAGGGTTCGCCGCTTCTCAAGCGAAGTCTTGAGTTACGGATATCAGGAGGCCTCTTTTATTTTGCGAGGCTTCTCACATAATGAACAAGCTTCCACACTTCCTCGTCCGATAAATCCGGGAACGCCATCATCCCTGTCCCTGAAGAACCGTACTTGGTAATCCAGAACAGTTGCCCGTCAGAAATCTCGCGCATCATCGCACTGCATGTGAAATCGCGCGCCGGCGGCATCATTCCCCCGCTGACCGGTCCTTTCCCCTCTCCCCGCTTGCCGTGGCACAGCGCGCAGGCCATCGGCTTCGCGTCGTGAAGATACAATCCTTTTCCCACCTGAAGGACGTCGCTGGAAGCAGGAAGCGGATTCGTCTTAGCTAACATGTCTTCTGGAGCATTGGCAGTTTTCCTCGGCTGAACACAGGAACTGTTTTGCCCCCCTTCGGAGTCGGCCGCTACAGCCTGCTGGGTGAATGGGATAAGCCAGAGGATCACGGCCATCGTTGCTATCACGTTCTGTTTTGTCCTCATTGAATTCATCGTGCACTCCTTTTATTACAGAAGCCTTAGTAGGCATCCTGTTGAGTCCGAGCACCTTCGATCTGTATCAGTCGTCAGGGTGATGCTTGATCTCCGTGCGACTTTCCATTTGTGGTACTCCGGAGTTACCTCTCGATCATGATCGGCAAAGGATGCGGAGTGTGCGTTCGACGCCCACCGGCGGATGCCCGGCCCTCTCAGGCTTCGGATAGAATGGCTCGATGATTGCCGCCAGTCCCCTCACACCGAATGACATGACCTCTCTCATCAAGAAACCGCTCGAGACGGTACCTTCCAATGAGGTCTTGGAAAGTGGCACGTATATCCGTGGGGATTTCGCTCGAGATAATCTTGATGTTCAGGTTCCGCCACCCAAAATGGACCTGCGGGCCGAACCTCCGTCACCACCTTGCCGGGCCAAAGGCCCGACGCATCGACATCGGCGATGACTTCCTCTGCTGTTCGGCGTTGAGTATCGGACGTGTAGTAAATTCCTGATCGATAGGACATGCCCACATCGTTGCCCTGGCGATTCAGTGTGGTCGGGTCGTGAATTTGAAAAAATACCTCCAGTAGAGTGCGGAACGCCAGCTTGTCACGGTCAAACACGACTTCAATCGCCTCTGCATGGGTACCATGACGACGATAGGTGGCGTTCGGCACATCGCCACCGCTATAACCTACCCTGGTTGAAAGCACTCCTGGCAGCTTGCGAATGAGACCCTGCATCCCCCAGAAACACCCACCGGCCAATATGACCGTTTCTGTTTGACTCATATAACGCTCCTTAATCATCATCTCACAGGACGGAGAGACCGCCGCTGCGACGTTTTCACGTACCGCAGAATGTTTGATAGCAGGCCGTCACCTCAGCAGGAGCCGGGGTGGCGTAGGCGTCCAGTTCAGGGTCTTCATCAAACGGTCGAGTGACGGCTTTCAACAGCCGCTCGAATGGTGCAAGGTCCGTATTGTCCGTGGCGGCAGCCAACGCTTCTTCAACGCGATGATTTCGAGGAATGTACAACGGGTTCACGCGTCGCATTGCTGCAGCCCGCGCCTCCGTCTTCAAGGACTCGCGGTCGAGACGCATGCGCCACTGTCTCAACCACATTGCGAGTGCTGAAGGCTCACGAAACACCGCCTGAAGGGGACGGTCGTTACCCTCCGCTGCGTCGACGAGGTATCGCCAGGCGAGCGTGTAATCGGCGCCTCGTGCGTGGAGCAATGCCAACCATTCATTGGCCAGTACGTCGTCTCCCTCCTCCGTTGTCGCAAGGCCAAGTTTCTTCCGAATGCCTGCAAGCCAATAATCATAATAGCGAGCGGGAAACGTTTCTAAAATCTCGAGAAACGGGGCAACCTTAGACTCTCGTGAGCCATTGGTCATCACCGGAGCAATGGCTCCGGCAAGACGTGCTAAATTCCAACGTATAATGTGCGGCTGGTTGTGATAGGCATACCGACCCTGCGTGTCGATCGAGCTAAACACCGCATGCGGGTCATATGCCTCCATAAACGCACAGGGCCCGTAATCGATGGTCTCGCCGGAGATCGTTGTGTTGTCCGTATTCATCACGCCATGGATGAAACCAACCAACATCCAGTGCGCGACAAGACTCGCCTGTCGATCAGCCACGGCCCGGAACCATTCCTGATACCGATGAGGATGGTCGGCGAGCTGAGGATCGTGCCGTCGAATTGCATAATCCACGAGTCGTTGTACCTGGTGTGGTTCCTCACGGGCCGCGAAGAATTCAACGGTGCCGATTCGCAGATGACTGGCCGCGACGCGCGTCAATACAGCCCCCGGCAGTGGACGTTCACGAAAAACTGATTCGCCTGTCCAGACCGCGGCAAGTGCGCGTGTGGTCGGAATACCCATGGCATGCATGAATTCTCCGATGAGGTATTCCCGAAGGACCGGACCTACCGCTGCCTTTCCATCTCCACCACGAGAGAAGGGGGTTGGTCCAGACCCCTTTAAAGCCAAATCTCTGCGTAGACCATCCTTGTCTACCACCTCACCGAGGAGCAGCGCCCGGCCATCACCGAGTCGCGGTGCGAAGTGCCCGAACTGATGACCTGCGTAGACCTGGGCGATCGGTGTTGCTCCGACCAGCGTTTCGTTTCCAGAAAGGAATGCACTACCTGCTGGGCCATTCAGTATTTCTATCGGTAGACCCAGTTGAATACCTAGGTCCGTATTCAAGCGAAGAAGCTTTGGAGAGGGCACCGGAGTAGGTTGCCAGGGAACGTACATACCTTCGAGTTCCCTGGCATAGGTATTGTCAAACTGGATAAGCGTATCCATCATGAAAATCTGTATGACATCGCCACCAGTCAACCTCTCCCCTCAAGGCTCACAATGGCAGCCCTCAATCTCGGGCTATTGTTTTTGTAAAACCGGATAGCCCAGCGTGTAGATCCATTTGTCGGCTTCAGCTGCGTGTGCAGGGGCCAATCCCTTAGCAGGCATGTGACAGGGGATACATTCCGCTTTATAGTTTTTCGTGACAGAGTGAGTCATGTCTTCCTTGTTGAAGAGCCCCCAGGCCCACCCGTCTCCCCACACCTTCGAATCTTTATACCGTCCCTTTGTATCACGCACGAGCACAAACCAGCCCTTGACGGTGGTAGCATGGCCGACTGCAAGCCCGGTACTCATCGCCATCGTCTCTGCGTTTAAGAGTTCCTTTACCAGTACGGCGCCGTCCGGGAACTGCCCAGTCTTTTTATAGTGGGCAATCGTTGAGGGCTGCGTATACACCGTGTGATACTCATGAAGGCCCGGACCACTTTTCTCCAGTTTCTCATCCGCATTGGCGTGAGCCCAGGTGCCAAGTGTGGGCCAGTCTCTGTAGTTATCCGGGACGCGGAGCGCCCCCGTAGCCGTATCGACATTCGGTGCAAACGGTCCTTCTTGCTCCGCATTGGATAAGCCGGTCAGCCACAGAGCCCCACATGCAATAGCAACAACTCCCAAAAGCATTTTCTTCATGATCCCTCCCTTTACCTAATGATAGTTATGATTACCCAGCACTAAGAGTATCGAAATGGTGAAATAAGAATACACTTTGGCTCGCCAAGACTTCTGTCATCTAGGCGACAAATTCGGTAGATCCCTGGCAGGAATAGCATCAAGTGTGACGATTCGGCTGAGAGCGTCAAGGTCTCGCACACACACGTAGCCCCTCGTGTAGGAGAGAATGTCTTGGTCACGCAGGGTTTTCATAATGGCACTCACATTGGGACGGGACGCCACGACAAGCTCAGCGAGTTCCTCATGGGTCATTCGAACGTCCACGATATAGCCGACGCCATGGTTGCAGGGCTGCCCCTCGAAGCACATCAAGTCAACGAGTGTCATTGCAACCCGCCTTTGTAACGGCGAAGTTAGTTGCCACTGCAACCGACGATCAAGGAAGTGCAGCTGGTGACCATAGGTTTCTAGAAGTCCTTGCCGCAGATTTGCATCGGCCTGAGAGGCTCTTTCAATACTCACTCGATCAAGCTCCAACACAGTGGCCGTTCCATTTGCGACTGCCGATTCTGCATTCTGAAAGGTCGTCAAACCAAAGGGAAGATCTCCCAAGATAGCCCCAGATCCAAACAGCGACCTGGTAACGTAACGACCACTGGCCTCCGTGGACACCACGCGGACATACCCAGTTTCGATGACATATGTTTTTCCTGGCATGAAAGACTCATAGACCAACATTTTATCTTTCAGCGTGCGTCGCCGGATCATAGGAACGTTCTGGAGAGCAGTGAGCAACCTTGTGGCTAGCGCGTCTGGAACTCTCACGATGGCAACCTCTTGCTCATGGTGCCTGACAATGGAGATGGATCAATGACCAGTAGGCCCTGGCGTATTAGCATTTGCCAATGATACCACAGGGGTACTAGAGCACAATCTTCTGAAGCTCCTCTAGGTTGCAAATACAGAAACGAGTTCTGGTATAGGAGACCATCCCCTGTCGCTGCTACTCTTTCATGAGGGAATTGAGTGTTTGTCGTGCAACACCGAGGAGATCGGCAAATTCTCCTTGTGTCATTCGAATTGGTATCAAATAACCTCGCCCGTGTGGGCACGGTTGGGCTCCGAAACACAAAAGATCGGTCAGAACGAGGGCCGCTCGGCGTGCCAATGGATTGGTGAGCCGCCACCGGAGACGCTGCTCTCCAAAGCCTAGGAAAGCCCCATACGCCCTCATAAGAGTTCGATTGAACTCTTGATTACATTCCGCCTCTTTCTCTAACGCAGTACGAGAAAACTCTAACAGGCAGGTCGATCCGTTCGCCATGGCCTGCTGTCCCTGTCGAGGCTTATTAAGAGCAAACGGCAGATCTCCAAACATTCCTCCGGAACCTATCAAATCATAAGAGTTGTTGCAGGCGTCATTTTCGGTGTGAATGATACGAATGTACCCTTCCTGCACCACGAATGTTCGGCCAACTGTGAGACTCTTGCATGCCATCTCTCTGTGACTCATCTCGATTCGGCGAATAGGTTGTATGGCACCTAATGACACAAGAAGTGGTGTTGCAATATCGGGAGGAAGCTTCATCGTCTTCTGAATGGACTGTTGTGAATGCCCACGCTCTGATTTTAAAAAGAAAAGGCATCGTGCCCCACATTCACAATAATTGCTGTCACCTAGAAGACAGACACTCATCGTTCGTCGCTGGTACCTTCCAGTATGGCTTCAAATTAACTGATGTCAGTTGTATGCGTGAGATCTTGATAGGTGCGTCAAACAACCGACGTATGATCCCAAGGGCACCGCTGATTTGTTTTGAGTCAGACGTCTTATAGTAGCCAATATGATTGGACTACGATGTGTGAGCAGGTGGGCACTGAAGGCATATGGTTCTGGCTCTGGACTCCTTCTCAGCATGCTGCTCTTTGTCTCAGCGCTGCCGTGCGAGGTCGCTGCTCAGGAAGCCGCGCTCACCTTTCTCCCGCTCCGGCCCTTTAACTTCGATGTGTCCTTCAACCACCGAACGTTTGCGCCCGAACGTAGGGTCCTTATGCTTCAAGCAGGGTTCACCGCTCTTCAGTACGGACCGCTTGAAGTGAGAACCGTCTACCAGTACTACAGCCATCACACCCCGACGTTCACCACGGATCAACATTCGTTGTACCTCAACCCCCGGTGGAATAATTTCATCGACGTGTTGGATTTTCCCAAAGCCTGGCCGATCAATCGAGTCATCCGGCACGTGCTCTTCGGGCCGCTGGAAAACCGAGCGGTGCCGTACATTGGGGCTGCACTGGGCGGGACCCTTCCTGGACGCGGGGAACATTCCCCCGGGTATCTCTACGGTGGGCAGATCGGGGTACGATTCCCGGTGACCCATGGGCTATCGGTCGACATGGGACTTCAATACACACGGTTTGAGATCGACTTTCGTGGCACGTCTGATCTGTCTGAACAATGGCTATTCACGATTGGATTCCGGCTCTAACGTGATGCAACTGGTTCGTGACATAAGACAAACCATCGATACACGCACAAAACTGGCGCGCTTCAATTTCAGCACCTTGCTGTTGCTGGCAGGGATCTTCTTGCCGGGTTGCGGCCTAGTCTACGACGCGATCACTATGGTCCATCCATTGAGCCGCGATGAGCTGTCGTCTATCTGTGCCCGCGAGCGATTGCGTGTCGGGATCGCCGTGGAACCGTTTCGCCCCTTCGTTTTTCCCGCGGTCTACACCGACGAAGGGATTCGGGTGACGGGCTTGGATATCGAACTCATCCGAGAGGTCGCCGACGCGCTCACCGCCCATTGTGGCGGACCGGCTCCTATCATTCCAACCCTCCATGTCACTCGCTTCCTGGATCTGTTCATCAAAATGAGCGAGGGACAGCTCGATCTATTTGTTTCATCCGTGAGCGGGACTGTTCCCGGGACAAGGCCACCGGGTTTATGGTTTTCCGCTCCATACCTACGCAACGACGGGATCGCCGCCATCGCCCGCGAGCCTAGGGTAAGAGAACACGTGCGGATGCAGTTTGCAAAGCAGACCGGAAAATCAAACACCCTTACAACCGTTCAGGAAGGCTTCGCTGGCTTGACCGTAGCAGTTCAGAAGGGACGACCCGCGCACCTCTATGCACAGGCCAACCTGCAACAGGTTCGATTGGTAGTCTGTGATTCTCTCCCTGCCGCGATTGAAGCTAAAGATATCAAGATCGATGTCATCCTGTCTGACCATTCCATACTGGAGTATGTGACGAAACGGGTCTGGCAGGAATGGCGGCTGGTGACACAAGCAGACGGTACTCCCCTGATTGTGACGCAGGCGGATCTTTCGGTCGTGACAAACGACGAGCACCGACGCCTCCAATGGTTCTTGAACAATTTGCTTTTTCGTCTAGAAGAATCAGGACGGTTGAAGCAAATGCGCGCACGTTGGATCGAGGCAGAATACGCACCCACGAGGCGAGCCACCACAGAAGGATTACCGCTGGAAGTCACACAGGTGCCTGACCATTATGAGCAGGGACAATGCCGTTTATCGGAAACATCCTGAGAACACTGAGGTATCCATGATCGTCCTGTCGAAAGTAGTACGACTCCTGGGATTGATCTTGCCGCTCCTCTTCCCCCAGGCCGGCTTGGCGCAGGACTCGCACAAGGACATGGAACAGACCGCGCAGCTGCTAACAACATTCCTCAATGCGGGACGTCTCGTCGTTGACCGAAATCAATCACTGATTAACGATCCAGGTAAAGGTGAGAAGGGATTCACTCCCGAGGTTTTTGAACGGCTGGTGCGTGACGAGTTTCTCGAACAGACCCGCATCGATCTGAGCCAGCCTCCTGCATCGCTGCCTTCGTCTGCCCAAGCGCTCTTGGCTGCGCTGCTGTTGGCAAGCAAAGACGTGGTAGGGGACGCACAGTTTGTGATCAATCAACGCGGGATCGGATATAAGAACTTTATTCCGGCCACATTCGGCAGTCAGGCCGCACGGAAGTTCTCCAATCGATCACACGTGACCATCAAACAAACCACCCTGAATCCGAGGAATCTGAAGAATACGCCAGATGCCTACGAAGAGACGGTCTTGGAGCGGTTGGCAAACCAACCGGCGTCGACCACCCCGATTGTCGAGTGGGTCGATGGTGGACGGGTACTCAGAACCATGATGCCGATCTATTATTCGGAAGATTGTCTCACCTGCCACGGATCCCCCAAGGGGATCCTCGACATGTCCGGTTATCCGCGAGAAGGTGCGCAGACAGGAGAACTCGCCGGCGCCATCAGCGTTCAGATTCCCATGGACCCCCAATAGCCACCAGCCCCTGTCGTCGGAGTGGAAGAGCAACAGGCTGATCGGCCGTCGATGAGTGGGGCCTGCTGAATCGACAGAATGACAACTCGTGCACGAACGCGTGATGAGAGCGGCATGGTGTGAAAAGCCACTGACGTACGCATATTGATCATGATGGTCATCTAGATGACAGACAGGTTCAAAGAAAATGACGTATGACAGTGCGCAGTCAGCCTAATAGTTGAACTAGAGAATTACGGCCGGAGCGATCAGGCCCATAGGAGAAAGGGCACATAGATCTGGGCGCTCTGATGTTCACTGGTAGGACAAAGTACCGGAGGGTGTAACTCTCTGTACGACCAAGGGAGTATTCATGGAAGGACAGGAACATCACAAAGCACATGATTTGCCATCGATTGCCTCCCTCACATGGAGTGAGGTGACGCACCTGGCCAAACACGGCAATCCATCCCCGCCCCGCCGTATCGAGAAGACCGAGGCCCAGTGGCGTGAACTGCTGACCGACAAGCAATTTCGGATAGCCCGTCTGAAGGGGACCGAACGGGCACACAGCTCGGAGCTCTCCCAACTGTTTGAACCGGGCCGGTACGAGTGCCTTTGTTGCGGCACAGAGCTCTTTGATGCTGCGACCAAGTATCAAAGCCATACGGGGTGGCCTAGTTTCACGCAGCCGGTCTCGCCAGGAGTCGTCGCCTATCATC
>CAADGK010000095.1 GCA_900696515.1 uncultured Nitrosospira sp.
ACCAACGAAGAACGGGACATCAATCGGGAGATCAAGAATGTCGAACTCAGTAGTGGCGAGGAAGCCAAGCTCCTTGGAGAACTCATTTACAACGATGTCTTGAAAGAACAGCGAAAGCATCGCCATGCCGAGAATAAGATGGATTTTGCCTTCAATCGCTTCTGCGATTTGCTTCCGGTTGGAAACCGTCTTGACGGTGTACTACAGGCCTTGGTTATTACGCCGCTGAATGATGAGTACGGTTTGTACGACAATGCCAAATGCCTTCTGGACACCTCAACCGAAGGCGGCAGCATTCTGGTCCGCATGGGCAATGACGAGACTCTGGGCCGTGAGCTCCGGACATACCTCCAGACCGAGAAATATGTTCGACATAAGAATGATGGCACACTTCCAGAGTCGGCGAAGCGCATTCTCCGAGACCTATCTGGGAATAACCAAGACCGCCGAGCCCGTCTCGTCACACTCTTAGGCGAGATGTTCGCCGAAGCCGATTTCTATGCCGCCGGCCAGCCCTTGAAGTTGAAAGCCTCCACGCCATTGGCCGCACTCGACGAGTCGCTGGCGTATCTCGTCAAGAACACCTTCAATAAGATGGGGTATCTGAAGCGGCTGTCTCAAGAGCCATCAAAAGAAATTCAGGCCATCATTCGGAGTAATGATATCGCTCAACAGACGTTGATCTTGCAAACCGAGGAGGGCAATAAGCAGGCAATCGATGATGTTCGCAACTATGTCGCCCTGATGTCATCCAATAATAAACAGATTGTGCTCCAGGACATGATCGACAAGCGGTACTCCCTGCGTCCGTACGGGTGGCCGGAAGACGAAGTGGTGATGCTGATTGCCCGTCTCGTGGTGCTGGGCGAAATCAGTCTCATGATGGATGGGTCGCTGGTCCCGCTCGATAAGGCCTATGACGCCATCACGACCCCTGCGAAACGCCGTAAGATCGTGATCCTTAAGCGGCAAACCACCGACCCTAAGGCCATTCAAGACGCCCGCACGCTGGGGAAAGAATTATTTCATGAGATGGGGCCCGATGGCGAGGATGCCCTGTTTGCGTTTCTCCAAAACAAGCTCAAGAGCTGGCAATTCTCCTTGATGAGCTACAGACCGTTGGCGGAGACCGGCGATTACCCCGGTAGAGACCAGATCGCAGATGGCCTCCTCGCTGTAAAAAAGCTGCTTGCTTCAGATAACAGCTATAAGTTCATCCAGCAACTCAACGAACAGAAGAATGAACTTCTCGATTTCGCTGATCACTTTACTCATCTCGAACAGTTCTACGAACACCAAAAGCCCACGTGGGAAAGACTAAGGAAGGCGTATAACCGTTTTCAGCGGAATCACCTTGAGCTTGAGAGGGATCCGCAGGCCGGAGTGGCGCTCAAACGGATGCAGCAAATCCTGAACGCGTCGAGTCCTTACAGCCTGATCAAAGAGACCGAGGGACTCATTGCCACAGTTAGCGCCGTCAATAGCGCGCTCGTCATAGCGGCCCGTCAGCAGGCGATGACCAAGATTGACGGGCACCTTGCCACAATTCTCAAGGACATCGAAGCAGCTATGGGCGATGCTCAGCTGCGTGATGCCTGCATGAGGCCATTAGAAGCACTGAAGAACACAGTTCAGCTAGAAGAGAGTCTGGCCCATATCACACAGATAGAAACTGAGGCTCTGAAAGAATTCGATCTTACGACCTATCGGATCGAGGAGTTCGTTCGAAAAGCGGCGGAACTATCGAAGGAGAAAGGAAAAGGAACAGAGCTTCCCAAGCCTATTCTCAAGAAGAAACGGGTGGTGGAACCGGCCAGCCTGGTAAAGGGGCCTTGCCTGGAAACAAAGGAAGACGTGGATCGGTTCCTCGACTTGCTCAGACATCAGCTGGAGTTGGCCATCGCCAACGACGAACGCATTGAGATTCGATAAGTTGAAGGTAATGACCATGCTTTTATTGACACGAGAAGACTGGACAATCGAAGTTGAACCCTCAACTTGGTCAGAGATACTCCTGTTTTTAACAAAGTGTGGATGGAAACCTTCGGTGCCCGTTCACCATCTTTCGGCCAATGATTTTACGGTGACAGGAGACATCGCACAGAGCCTAGCCGCCGCAGGTGAGGTTGTGCTTGATGAGACAATGAAAGATCCACTAACTGCCTATTCGGTCATCAAATTTGACATGGGCAAGTTCGCCGAAATTGTGGAATTTGCGTCTGAAGGAGAATTCATCATATCTCGAAAGGTGTAAGCAAAGCGTCTTTCATTTGTCCTTAATAAGTTCTCAGGCAAATCAATCAATGAACCGCACCAAGCTCAAGACCTACGCCCCGCAAGCACGCCGGGATTTCACTCAGGCCGTAACAGACCGCGCTGCCTTTTATGGTCTGACAGATAAGAAGATCGAACCCGTCACCGAGAACGGCGACGTGGCCATCATCGGAGGCCGCGCCTTTCCTCGCGCTATTGCGAGCAAACGCAAGGCCTTGGAAGAACGGATTGCCCAGTACGGCTTCGGGCAGACTATGGACGCGATTGCCTACACCTGGTTTAACCGCCTGGTCGCCATCCGGTACATGGAATTACATGGCTATCTTGACCACGGGTACCGGGTGCTGAGCCATTCTGATGCGTCCAAGTCAATTCTCGAGATCCTGGAACAAGCCGAGCACCTCGATCTGCCCGGCTTGGACAAGCACAAGGTTATTGAGCTGAAGTTGGAAGGCAGCAAAGAGGCCGAGCTTTACCGGATGGTGCTACTCGCTCAATGCAACGCGCTCCACAGAACGATGCCGTTTCTCTTTGAGTGGATCGGCGATGAAACAGAACTCCTCTTGCCCGATAACCTGCTCCACACAGATTCGCTCATCCGGAAGCTTGTCACTGATATCGATGAGGAAGATTGGCAGGAGGTCGAGATCATTGGCTGGCTCTACCAGCTCTACATCTCCGAGCGCAAAGAGGAGGTCATGGCCCGCAAGAGTGCTGTGCCGACGGAGGACATTCCAGCTGTCACCCAACTCTTCACCCCACACTGGATCGTCCGCTACCTCGTCGAGAACTCGCTCGGCCGACTCTGGCTGCTGAATCGTCCCGGCTCCAGGCTCAGTGAGCACATGCCGTATTACATTGAGGGAGAAGCCGGCACCAACTTCCTAAAGATTACCAAACCCGAGGACATCCGCCTGCTGGATCCTGCCTGTGGAAGCGGGCACATGCTCACCTATGCCTTCGACCTGCTCTTCCTCATCTACGAAGAGGAAGGCTATGTGCCCAACGAGATTCCTGCGCTCATCCTGAAGCATAATCTCTACGGTCTAGAGATCTGTCCCCGCGCTGCGCAGCTCGCCGAGCTGGCCCTTGTCTTCAAGGCCCGGGCAAAATCCCGCCGCTTCTTCCAGCCCGGCACTCTTGTCCAGCCCCGCATTCTCGCCTTGCAAAACATCCGCTTCGACGAAGGCGAGCTTCACGACTATATCGCCGCGCTCGACCTCGGCGACCTCTTCAATCAGCCCATGCTGCGGCTTCTCCATCAGTTCGAAGAGGCCACCACCTTTGGTTCACTCATTCAGCCCTGCCTGGACGAAGAGAATATCACCTTCGCCCGCGACGCCATTGAGGCCAAAGACCTCGGTGGCAAGCTCTTTCTAGGCGAGACCCACGCCAAAATCCTCCAAGTCCTCGAACAAGCCGAGGCGCTCACCCAGCGGTATCACATTGTCGTGGCCAATCCGCCGTATATGGGGTCGCGAGCTTTCACTGAAATATTGAAGGATTTCACTTCCGAACACTTTCCTGATGTCAAACATGACCTCTACTCTTGTTTTATAGTCCGAGCTTTAAGTTTAACCGTTCCGAGTGGTTATGCAGGCCTGGTCACGATGGAAACTTGGATGTTCCTCTCCTCGTTCGAGGAGATGCGCCATCGAATGCTCAATGACGTTTCGTTCCAAACCCTTGTTCACATGCCGTACGAGGGCCGGGGACGGACCAGCATGGGAATCAACTTTGGCACTACCGCTGCGGTATTCAGGAACTCGCGTGTGCCAATGTTCAAGACGCACTGCTCGTTTATTCAATATTCGGACCTGGACGATGACGGCGTGCCTTTCACCTTTCCGGTTCAGAATCCGAGACTCTGCTCGAAAGTCCTTCAAAATATAGAAAAGATACCGGGGCGGCCCATCGCCTATTGGTTATCGGATGCGTTTCTCCGAATCTTCGACGATGCCATCGTGCTGAAGGAAATCGGCGATACTCGCCAAGGCATGGCAACCAGTGACAACGGCCGTTTCCTTCGTCTCTGGCATGAAGTGGGGCACAGTCGAATCGGGTTTGGATTAGCTAATTCCAATGTGTCACGCTCGCGCGGTTCCAAATGGATCCCTTACAACAAGGGTGGAGATTTCCGCAAATGGTGGGGCAATCAAAACTTCGTCGTGAACTGGGAGAACGAGGGCGCAGAACTCCTCGACTATGCACGCGGACTTTACGGGAGTCCCACGCGAACAATCAAAAGCATGAGCGAGTATTTTAAGCCCTCAGTAAGCTGGTCGAAGGTTTCCAGCGGCGCTCTGGCGGTTCGCTATTATCCAACAGGATTCATTTTTGATGTCGCGGGCTGCTCCGTTTTCTCAGACAGCGAGGACAATCGACGTTTAGTGCTCGCGTTTCTCAACACATCACTAGCTAAAGCACTCCTAAAGTTCTTCTGCCCGTCGCTCAATTTTGAGGCCGGCCAAATCGCCCGCCTTCCAATCCTCGCTAAGAAGCTGAAGCCATTGATGAACCGACTCAGCGAACTGGCCGGAGATTGCATTACCGCTGAACGACTAGACTGGGACAACTTCGAGACCTCGTGGGACTTCCGCGACCAACCGTTGCTGCAGCCGGGGCTCAAGGGCGCGACGCTGGAGGCGAGCTGGCGGAATTGGGAGGCGCAGAGCACAGCCGCCATCCACCGGATGCAGGAGCTGGAGACGGAGAACAACCGGCTCTTCATCGCCGCCTACGGCCTCGACGGCGAATTGCAGCCCGAAGTGCCCGAGGAGCAAATTACTCTCGCGCGAGCTGACCAAAAGAAGGACGTGGCCGCCTTCCTCTCCTACGCCGTTGGCTGCATGATGGGCCGCTACTCACTCGACAAGCCCGGCCTCATCCTCGCCAACCCCGGCGACACCCTGCGTGAGTTTTTGGCTAAGGTGGGACGGTCGCACGACACCCTTTCATTCACCCTCGACGAGGATGGCATCATCCCTGTACTCGATGGCGAATGGTTCAAGGACGACATCGTGGCCCGCGCACACGCGTTTCTGCGAGCTACATTTGGTGAGTCCACGCTGGAAGTGAATCTAGGCTTCATTGAGGAATCGCTGGGCAAAGATCTGCGCAAATACTTCCTCACAGACTTCTACAAGGACCACCTCCAGACCTACAAGAAGCGTCCTATCTACTGGCTCTTCTCCAGCGGCAAAGAGCGAGCGTTTCAGTGCCTGGTCTATTTGCACCGGTACCACGAAGGCACCTTGGCCCGTATGCGCACGGAATATGTCATCCCGTTACAAGGCAAAATGGCCGCTCGGATTGAACAACTGGCCTCCGAGACCCAGAAGGCATCTTCTACTGCCCAACGTAAGACACTGGAAAAGGAACGAGACAAGCTTCTGAAGAACCAAACCGAACTCCGGGCATTTGATGAGAAGCTGCGGCACTATGCCGATCAGCGGATCAGGTTGGATCTCGACGACGGGGTGAAGGTCAATTATGGAAAGTTTGGCGATCTCCTCGCCGAAGTCAAAGCTGTTGCCCGCGGAACGGACGAGGATTGATGGACACTCGTCAAATTCAGGACACGCTCGACCGCATATATATGGAAGAGGGGGCCAGGATTGTCTTCTGGAACGATCCCGACAAAGAGTTCCAGATTGTTCTGCCTGCGCTGAATCTCCACGGGGTGAACATCATCCAGCTCAATGAGCTAGGTGCGCTCGAAGTGAAGATTCGGGTGGAGCGGGAGGACCCCACAGGGCGGTATCTACTCTATTCCCCAAGTGAGGAGCCCGATTACGAGAACGATTGGCTTCTCGACATTCGCCTGTATAGTCGCCCCTTCCGGGCCGACCGCGCTTCGATTCTCCTCAATGAGCTTGGTTTGAAGAACCTCCACCTTCGTCAGTATTTGTCAGACCGCCGGAAGTTTTTTGACAACAAAGAACGGCTCCAGAAGCTGAAGAGCTTGGTCGAGCCCAATGATATAGCCAGCGACCTGGACCGAAAAATGATCGCCACGGTCGTGAAGGCAGAGCAACCGGAATGGTTTAACATCATCCGTACGCTCTACCATGCCTATACTGACAACGGCGATGAAATTGACTTGCAGACGGAACCTGCAGCTTGGGAGCAGATCGAGAAGTTCGATTTAGACAAGCCTTTCTGGGAGATGGCCAACACTACATTCGGCTATTCCGAGGCCACTCCCACGCTCAAGAATCTTCTCCTCAGGCTCTTCATATCCGACTATGTTCACGATCTGAAATCTGTTCCACCGAGTGCGCTTGTGCATCTGATCCTTCCGGCACCAGGCCGATCGAATGCCGTCGTCTGTCTCGGACAATGGCGCGATAGCAGTAGTAAAGGCAGTAGCTATGACCGACTCTCCGAAGAAGTGGCTGACCTGATTCACTTAGAGGATTACTTGCACGGCTTGGAAATCCCTGATCTGCTCGATGTAATGACGTTCCATGTCGTGGAGCGGGGGATTGCCAGCCGTCTGCGTGAGCGTGTGCACCAGACGGCGGACGTGATTAACCCCGATGAAGTGCGGTCAGTCGCAACTCGCAGGCAAGCTGGACACTGGGCCTCGCTCATGGTGAACGGTTCCCCGGTGGTTCCGCGGAGGGCGCTTTATGCGGTATATGACGCGCTGGTTGCCGCCGCTGATTTCTTTGCCCTGCGGAACCAGCATAGAGACGGGTTCGCCTTTCCCGATGCGACGGCTCTCTATCGGGCCTACGAGGACGAGTTATTCCGATTTGACCAACTGTATCGCCATTTCTGCGAAGCCGCTGATCATGCGGAGGGACAAGGCTGGAACATCCTGAAGCCGTTGCGGGAGCTGATCGAGGATTGCTATGCGAATTGGTACGTCCCGACGCTTGCATTAGCCTGGGGAAAGTTTCTTGATCCCCAAGGAACTACCCAACTTCTAAGCAAGTGGCAGCTCGAACAGATTCCCAACCAGCACGAGTTCTTCAACCGTCAGGTGCGTCCTCGTCTGGAGGAGGCTGAGAACCGGAAGGCGTATGTCATCATCAGCGACGCGTTTCGTTACGAAGCGGCCCATGAACTCACGCAAGAGCTTAATGGCACATACCGTCTTGAAGCGACAT
>CAADGK010000096.1 GCA_900696515.1 uncultured Nitrosospira sp.
ATGTTTGTTCGGCGCGTTCCGGGTTTTCAAAATCCAGCATTCGAAAGAGCGTCAAGCGCTCGTTGATGGTGCGCAGACTTCGAAGCAGGAAAGTGTTCCCTAAGGCGCGGGCGAGTGTGTCGTGGAAGAGGGTGTCGAGGATCGCAAATTCTTCTGATTTCTTCGAGGGCTCCTTCAAGAGTTCCGTCCAGGTGTGGTGGAGATCATCAAGATCAGCCTGGTGCTGTATGAGGGTATCTTTGCCGGCCAAGCGTTCGACGGTATACAGTTCAAGCGCTTGCCGCACTTCATAGAGCTCCTCAATTTCCTCGGTGGTGTACTGCTTGACCACATAGCTTCGATTGGGCAGTTTTCTGATGAAGCCATAGGAGGTCAAGACGCGCAGTGCCTCCCGAATCGGACTGCGGCTCATCCCAAACCGTCTGCACAATCCATCTTCAGTCAACCGATGTTCCGGCGGGTAGTGCCAATGGACGATCTCTTCCTTCAGTGTCGCCACGACCGACGAGCTGAGGTTTGAAGAGGCAGGTTTCTCTCGGGTATCCTTCCGACGGGATGTCTTCTTCATAATATGCATGTCTCCATTGGATTGACTTTGTATACATTCATGTTTGGCGCGATGAGTAGACGACGTGGGAAGACTTCATCACCATGATCGGATCATTTTCTCGGGGTTATCAATAATACGGCCAGGGGTGCCAATAGGGAGACCAGTAGGGTCCCCAATAGGGGCCGGGGCCGAGAGGCCGGCGAATGCGCGGAGGCTCTTCGCCTTCTTCGCTCCATACCCGCAGACTGGTAACCTGCATGAGCGGGTACGTGTACTCCGTTTCATCGAGCGGCAGGGTTACGGACCCAGCCATTTCACCCGTGAGCGTGACGAACGTGCCGGCCGGGATTGTCGCGGGGTCCAGGAACTCCTTCCGCAGTGCGACGAATCGTCCTTGGGATGTGCTGAGATCTGTGGTCGGTTGAAGTGAGTCGACCAACGGCAACTGAAGGATTTCAATCCTGGTCCCCTCTTTGAGCCGGCGTGCTCCCAGCACTTTGCCGCCGAAAGTCACAGGCTGTCCGTTGTAGGACCCGGGAGCGGCTTTCACCTGCGCAAAGGTCAGCGGAGGCGCGCCGGACGAGAGCGTCCCCGTGTGATCTCCGGTCAAGGCACAGCCGGAGACGATGATGGCAAGGCTAAGACTTACAGTGAGAAGTCGAGACATTGTGTAATTATAACAAAGCACACAGGGGCACTCCATCCGTTATAATGGTCCTCGCCCATTTAATCCGAGAAAGGAGTATCAGATGAAGAGCCGAATGATGTCGAGATGGATGGCGGCGATCTGGGGTATGGGAGCGCTGGGACTGGTGCTTGCTCCGGTTATCGCACAGGCAACCAAGCCGGAGCTACAGGGTAAGTTTGAATTGCTCAAAGACGAACGATCGACGCATCAGCCTGGGAAAGTCAAAATCGTGGAATTCGCCGATTTCTACTGCCCCCACTGTCATCAGTTTGAGGAGACGGGGGTTTCACTGTTACTGAAAGAATTTGGGGACAAGGTAGAGATCACGATGGTGGGGTTTCCTGTCATTCGAGGAAAGCTCCCGACGCCCTTTGATATGTACGAGCAGGCAAAGTTGATGGGGAAAGGCGATCAGATGAAAGCCGTCTTGTTTCGCACTATTCACAAGGAAAAACTCGACGGAGTGTTGGATCGCTCGATCCGCTCAATGTTGATCAAAGAGGTCGGTCTCGATGTGGCGGCCTTTGAGGCTGGGATGGAAAGTGGAAAACCGGCCAAGCTGTTCGAAGAGGGGCGGAAGTGGGGTGAGCGGATCAAGGTGTCATCGACGCCCTCAATCCTATTGGACGGAAACATCAAGGTCGATGGTGTGAATATGACACCGGAGAATGTCGTGACCATCATCCGGAGCATTCTCGAAGCGGACGGCAAACGATAAAAGTCAGTCGTGAGTGTTGAGTTTTGAGTGCTGAATTTAAAAACTCACAACTCAAAATTCACAACTCAAAACTTGAAGGCCCAATGGCTATCGATCCTATCTGTGGCATGACCGTCGAGCCCGAGACGGCAGCCGGCCGTTACGACTACCACGGCACGACTTACTATTTCTGTGCCGTGTCGTGTCTCGAGCGATTCCGGGAGGACCCGGAGCGGGCGTTGAGCAAGAAGCCGCTCAATCTGATTACGATGCCTACCTCAAGAAAGCCGCTGCCGATGATGCAGCCGGTCGGGCAGGGTGAGATCGATCCGGTCTGCGGGATGACGGTGCAACCTGCCACGGCCGCCGGCACCCATGAATATCGTGGCAAGGCGTACTATTTCTGCGCCACGCGGTGCCTGGAAAAATTTCGTGACGATCCTGAGTATTACCTGCTTCCACCTGGCCAGCGAGTCCCCAAGCCTGTTGCGATTCCCGCTGGTGGCGTCGTCGAGTATGTCTGTCCAATGGATCCCGAGGTGCTGGAGACTCAACCGGGAGCCTGCCGGATCTGTGGAATGGCGCTTGAGCCGAAGGTCATCTCAATTGAGGAGACCGGAAACCCTGAGCTGGAAGACATGACCAGCCGGTTCTCGAAAAGCGTGGCTCTCGGTTCACCCATTCTTGTACTGATGATTTCCGAGATGCTGCCGGGCCAGCCGTTACAGCATCTCTTTTCCGGACGAGCACTAGTTTGGTTTCAGTTCATGTTGGCGACACCGGTTGTGCTCTGGATTGGTCGACCGTTGTTTGAGCGCGCATGGACATCGATCGTCAATCGACACTTGAATATGTTTACCCTCATCGGTCTCGGTACCGGTGCGGCATACCTCTATAGCGTCGTGGCAACCCTCACACCGGACTGGTTTCCTAATTCCTTCCGTGGCCATGGCGGCGAGCTGGCCGTCTACTTCGAGCCGGCGGTTGCCATCATTGCGCTGGTCTTATTAGGACAGGTCTTGGAGTTGCGGGCTCGTAGCCGAACCAGTAGTGCGCTGAAATCCCTGTTGGGGCTCGCGCCGAAGACGGCTCGTGTGGTTCGCGGGGATGTACGAGAAGAAGATATCCCCTTGGAGCAGGTGCAGGTCGGCGATCAGTTGCGTGTACGGCCAGGTGAGAAAATTCCCGTGGACGGTCTCGTGCTCGAAGGTTCGAGTGCCGTTGACGAATCAATGGTGACCGGCGAGTCGATTCCGGTGGAGAAGAAGCCCGGCGAGAAAGTCGTCGGTGCAACTGTCAATGGCACAGGAAGCTTTGTCATGCGGGCGGAGCGAGTCGGGCGAGAGACGCTATTGGCACAGATCGTGCGCATGGTCAGCGAAGCTCAGCGCACCAGGGCGCCGATTCAAAGGCTGGCCGATGTCGTGGCAGGTTACTTTGTGCCGATTGTTATGCTGGTGGCCGCAATGACGTTTGTGATGTGGGCACTGTACGGCCCAGAGCCCAGGATGGCCTATGCGCTGCTCAATGCAGTCGCCGTCTTGATCATTGCTTGTCCCTGTGCACTCGGGCTTGCGACGCCCATGTCCATCATGGTCGGGACTGGCCGTGGCGCAACAGCGGGTGTCCTCATACGCAATGCCGAAGCGCTGGAAACGTTGGCCAAGGTCGACATTCTCGTCGTGGATAAGACCGGAACACTCACGGAAGGTAAGCCACGCCTGGTGACGGTTGCTCCGTTGTCGGGTTTCAGCGAGGCTGATGTGCTGCGATTGGCTGCCGGTTTGGAGCAGAGTAGCGAGCATCCCTTAGCGGCGGCGATTGTATCAGGGGCTCGGGAACGAGGAATTGCTCTGTCCAAGGCACAGGGCTTTCGCTCCCTTACTGGCAAGGGAGTGACTGGTAAGGTTGAAAATCGTGTCGTTGTCATTGGCACCGTGCCGTTTCTCACCGAATTGAACATTGAGACTGCATCATTGATGGCCCAGGCTGAGCCCTTGCGGCAGGAAGGCCAGACGGTCATGTTCGTGGCCATCAACGGCAAGCCAGCAGGGTTGCTCGGGGTGGCTGATCCGGTAAAGTCCACCACGCCGGAAGCGATAGATTTATTGCACCGCGAAGGGCTTCGGTTGGTGATGCTGACCGGAGACAATCGGACGACAGCCGAGGCGGTGGCACGACGACTTCACATCGATGAAGTACAGG
>CAADGK010000097.1 GCA_900696515.1 uncultured Nitrosospira sp.
CCGATAGGTTGCGGTAATGCTGTTCCGCAAGGATTTCCGTCGGAGCCAACAAGGCAGCTTGATAGCCTGACCCACAGGCCATCACGATCGCCTGCAACGCGACCGCAGTTTTTCCTGATCCCACATCACCTTGGACTAACCGATTCATGGGGCGTGGCGAAATCATGTCCCGAAAAATTTCCCGAATGACTCGCTCCTGCGCCGTCGTGAGACAAAAGGGCAAAAGACTGGCTAGCTGTGCCAGCAGAGGGGTTTTCGGATTGAACCTCATCTCTTTCCGTTCTTCATGGACCGATCGGTGCCGGGACGCTAACGCCAGTTGCAGCAGCAATAGTTCCTCAAATGCCAACCGCCGATGGGCCGCCGTCTTTCCTCGCTCCAACAGATGCCCATCAGTTCCCGCCTTTGGGAAATGCACCTCCTGGAGCGCTTCATTGATCGAGATCAACTGTTGTCTCGCGCGAACCGGCACCGGCAAGTGATCAATGAGGTCCATCCCATGGTCCATCATGAGGTTCCGCACAAGCACCCGCATCTGACGAGAAGTCCACCCTTTGGTCTCATGATAGACAGGAACGATTCGGCCGACATGCAGCGCCGATTCCACACCCTCTCCGACGACCTCGTACTGAGCGACATCCATGCGAGGCACCATCCAGTCTCGTCGACCGGAGATCACCCGCCCGCTCAACATCACGCGAGTTCCAACGGTCAGAACATCTTCCAAGTATGGTTGATTGAAGAACACCACCTGTAGGCGACCGGACTGATCCTCGATACCGACCTCCAACATGCTCAACCGTCGATTTCTTGTCCGTTTTGCTTCGCACTTCCCGATAACTCCACAAATCGACGCCACCATCCCCGGAACAAGATTTCCAATCGGTGTCATGACCGATCGATCCTCATACCGCCAGGGAATGGTCCAGAACACATCCTCTACGGTTTCGATACCCAGCCGTTGTAGGATACCAGTGCGTTTGGGCCCAACCCCTTTGGCGAATCGAACAGGAAGGCGCCAGAGATCGGTTCGTCCTCCGTCACTCGCTTCGGTGCCATGAACGGATTGTGCCGACAACGCCTTGGGACTGGCAGGCGGCTGTGCTGCCTTTCGAAGGGCCTGTAGGTGCACACCCGCCGCGCGCAATCGGCGCCGCTGTTCATCCGGAGAAAGGGACGATGGAAAATCAACGAAGAGGTCGCGGAGTGCAATCAAGCGAGCTTCTACCGCCCTTGGATATGGCTGTTGGCGAAGAGCGGCCAGCACCTGAGTGGAAATGAAATCGCCGAGATTGGTGACGATCTCCACATGGGCGCCGTCATCTCGAGTCGCAAATTCAATCGGCCGAGCTATACGGTCCAGCCACTCCTGAAATGGCACCAAGTGACTCGATTCGGTCCCCGCCTGCATATGGCGTAGGATCGTAGCACAGCATGGTCCAGCGCACAACGCAGCCCATACGCCGGGCGAAGAATTCGCCGACTGCTTTTACCTGATCACTTGGTCATATTTTCCTAGGGTGCTACACTCCTTTCAGACCCAATGTACCGCCGCAATATTCCCCATATTTTGATCCCGCTCGCAATCGGCCTGGCCATCCTGATCGGGTATCACCTCTTTCTGAAGCCGCTCCATCCCTCGCCGAGAACGGAGCCGACGGAGATCGTCGAATCCGTCCCTCCTCCACCAGTGCCGCCACAGAACAAGCCAGCCGAAAGCGAATCACGATACGTTCGCATGATTGACCAGGCCATCCTCCCGCACACTCCACACCAGTCGCTCTTGGAAGACATTCGCGATGAAGTTGAAAAGCATAACCTCTCCCTGGCTGAAAGTAAGCTGAAAGCGCTCCCGGCATCTGTTCTCTCGGATGGACAATCTAAACCCTTCGTCGCCATCCTGTGGAACAATCTCGGCTTGCAACAGGAACGTCTTCGGGGCACACGAGCTTCCATCGATGCGTTTAGGAAGGCTGCAGAACTCGACGACACGAACCCCGTTATCCTGATGAACCTGGCCCATGCCTACTGGGAACAACGCGATCGGGCACTGAATACGGAGTTCTTGACGAAATTGATGAAAGCAGCCCCGGGCGAACCCTTCCCTCACCTTGCCATGGCTGATTTGTTGCAGGAACAGGATGATCTGACTGGAGCAGCCATGCACTTAGCCCAAGCCACTCAACGGGCAAAGCAAGACCCGGCACTCCAATCCTATCTGGCCACCGTCACAGAACGGGTTCAGCGCACACATTCAGTCGAATCTCGCATGACGGCACGCAGCAGCACTCATTTTGTCGTGAAATTCGACGGAGCGGAGGACCAGAGCACGTGGACATCGGTGCTGGAGATTCTCGAGGAGGCCTATCGGGACATTGGCCAGAAGTTTGGACATTTCCCATCAAAGCCCATCATGGTCGTCCTCCATGCAAAAGAATCCTTTCAGAGCTCGACCGGCAGCCCTGTGTGGGCTGACGGGCTCTATGACCCCACGCTCGGACGCATCCAGATTCCAAGCCAAGGAGCCACAACGGATCGGAAATGGCTCGCCACTGTACTTCGTCACGAGTACGTCCATGCCCTGCTCCATGACCGGTTAGGATCACATGTCGGAGCGCTCCCGACCTGGTTGAACGAAGGCTTAGCCATGCAATTGGCAGGAGATTCATGGCCCGATCTGGACGAGACTCTGCACAGTGAGATGAAGGTGCTTCCATTGACTTCGCTGGAAGGTACCTGGGGTACCTTCTCAGCCGAAGAGTCGATCATGGCCTACTTAGAAGCTAATTCGGCAACGCACTACTTAATAGAGCGATGGGGTATGGCCCGCGTCGATGATCTTGTCAAATCCTTCCAGCTAAAGGCTACCGTGGCAACGGCTTTTCAGGACAAACTGTTTATTTCGTTCGAGCAGTTCCATCGTCAATGGCTTGGGCGATTTGAACGAGCCCGTCCGTAGCCTTCCCCTGGCATCCTGGGTTGATCGCCAGAAGCAGGGGGCATCGTCAAATCGACACGGGGATTAACTCGTCCTGCTGTTGTTGCGGCCAGACGGGAAGCAAATCCGGCTGGTCATTCAACGGCTCCTGGGTGCCTTCTGCAGATTCCCGCCTGGACAATTGATCTTCCCAAAGAATCTTCTTGCCGCTGGGGTCATACATACGAATTCTCAACTCAAACCTGTGGGGACTGTTGGTCGAAACTCGCCCTGCCCTCGTAAACCGATTCGCTATCGAGTGGAGGCGAGGAGTTCCACTCAGAACGGTAGTGAACGAATCCTCCCAGACGAGAGAGCCTGTCACCACATCTACCGCGCGCAAGAAGAATACCGGCTGTTCGGCCGTCTGTTGCTCCTCGCGGACTCTCGTGAGGGTAGCACGACTGACTGTTCGAGTCGAAATGGCTTGTCCCCTGCCCTTTCCATCAGGCTGCACGAGGTTGAGTCGCCCTTCCCATTGGAACAAGCCCGTGTTCGCATCATAGACCCGTAACACAAAATTGGAGAGATCCGTAGCCCCATGTCCGACCCCGCCCGCAAAAATACGAGCCCCCTCGCTTCTTCCTGCTCCTTCACCTTCCTTGACCGTCAGTTCATAGACATCATCCGATACGATCGCGCCGGAATCAGCCTCATACACCTTCACTGAAATCGCGGACACAGAACCGATCTGGTAACCGAAACCGGCCGCCACAATCGCTTTTTTATCCATAGAAACAACGTCACCCCAAGCTTGATCGTCGCCTCCGTAGAAGACGAATAATCCAACACACACCGCCAGACTTACAATCCTTGAACAACCACGCCCTACCGCCCAGTATCTTTTCTCTGTGGAACGGGCTGATCGCCGACAAAATATTGGGAAGCCAGGTATTTGTGACATGGATCCTCCTCAGAATGTGAATGCATTCTGAAGGAGGGTAGATAACCGGTAAATTCCTCACTAATGGGAGGAATCCCCCCGAAAGAGGGTGCACAAGGAGAACCGATCCTGTGGTGTTGAGGCGGTCATTTGGAAGGCTACGCGACGCCAGACCATCGATGCCGGGCGACAAATCGATAGCCCCATTCCGCTATCTGTCGTACCATGCCAAACCGCAGCCCCCAGAGCGCTAACGTCCTCCTCTGCAGATTGAGAAGAACGGGGGCAAATGCGTCAAGTCTCTGTCATGAGCCAAGAGACAATCCTGCCACCGCTCAGGAGCCCCACGGCAACAAGACGCCCATTGCCGATCTTTTCCTCAACAGTCTATAGTCACTCCATGCGACAGAATCCATTGCTTGTTCTGCTGCTCAGCACATTCGTTGTAGAGGCCGGATTCCTCTTCCTTGAGGACGACCCATTCTCCACAACGGGCATGGCGTGGAAACTCGGATTTTTCACCCTCACACCTCTTGGACTGTCCCTCCTCGTGTGGCTCCAGTTTCGATGGGGCGGGGCCGTTTGCGTCTTCTACGCAACGATTGGGCTGGCTATCGACATCGCGACGCTGGTTCAGACCCTATCAACAGGTATCGATGCTGTTATTTCCATGATGGCCACGATTATCAGCGGGTTGTTCTACTTCTGCTTGATCCTGTTTGGTTGGCAATCATTCTTGGCCGTGGACCAGGCGTTGATGCCTCAAAAATTCCGTCCTCCCAATCCGCGGTCCCCTTCCTAATTGATACGGGTTTGATACTGACAAAACCGGCTTGTTTCAACCACTTCGCCGTCTCGGAGGCTGTATATGTATTCCCCTGTTCCGTCGACAACAGCATTGAGATAGCAAACAAACTCGCTTGAGTCGGGTACAAACCCTCATGGTCTCGCAGAAAGGCATCTTGGAGGATGAATCGACCACCCGGCTTCAGCGCTGCACGAACTCGGCGAAAGATCGCCTGATTCTCATCCGGCGAATAAATATGCAACACATTGGAGTACCAGATGACATCATACGCACCAGGAATCGATTCCTTGGTGAAATCGAGCGGGACATAGGAGAGTCGGTGTCCAGCTTTGTGAGTAGAAGCGATTTCTTTGGCAACGGTCAGAGCAGCCTCGCGATCACAGACGGTCGCACGCAACCTTGGATTCTTTGCAAGAAAGGCCAATGCATAGGTACCAGGCCCCCCACCGAGATCCAAGAGAGTTTGGGCCCGACCAAGATGGAGTTGCGCCGTAATCGCCGGAGCAATTTCCAATGTGCGATGATGCATCGCCCAGGTGAATTGGTGTCGATAGTCCAGCCTATCCGGAACCTCATGATCAAGGGGCAATCCACTTCGCACGGATTCCATCAGCCGGATCCAGTCCGACCAATGGCTCCTGATCAGATTGAGATAGCCGCCCCGATAGGCGCGGTGGTTGCCATTGAGCGCCGTTGCCCCGAGCTTGCTGTTTCTGTAGACGCCGCCTTTCTTGTGCAGCACTCCAGCGGAGGCAAGACTACGACAAAGGATGCTGAGGCCCCGCTCACTGACTTTCAGCTTCTTGGCAAGAGTGCTGAGCGTCCAGGATCGATCTCCAATCGCCGTACACAGATCCAGCTCGAGAGCAGCTAGCAGCACTCTCGGCAATCGATAAGTGGAAATGGCAGCGCGAAATTCCTCGAACGTCGAAATCTTGTGCGTCACGAGGCCTTCCCGATACGCCCTCGACACCATCGCAGGAGATCCTCAAGCTTGGGGCGATTACGAAGGTCGGCAGCGCGGGAAAATGTGACCGCCACAAATTCGTCCGTGATCTCCGTTTCCTCGACAAATCCGGACTGAAGAAGGAGCGGTCTGTATTGAGAGACGGCCGGTTGAAGAAAATACTTCGCCTGCTTCGCAACTTCATCCGTTCCCAGGTCCTCCGGAGTTCCGTCCGACATGAGCGCCATGACTTCGTCCAGCGAAACCCCATACTGGCAGAGCACCTTACCCTCGGGCCTGACTTCGAGGAGCCATCCATCCGCCCCAAGGTCCATAAGAAGCGGCCCATCGGGCTCCAGATCATAGAATTGCGGGAAGGACTGAATGAGGTCTGCTCGAAGCTGCAGCCAAGTTGCGGTATCTGGATCGGTCACGCGCTCATCCCCCGAGACGTTTGCGACTGAGTTGAACCTGCCAGCCGCAGACGAAGCAAATTGAGACGCTGGGTATTCTCTTCCAACTTTGGCAATCGATACTTCCGATCCATACAAACAACCTGTTCAAGGAGATCAACCGCCTCTTGGAGCTGACCCAGCTCCTCATAGCACTGAACGAGCACATATCTGGCTCCCCCGGTGCGAAGCTCGTCCCGCAATCGTTCCGCAATCGACTGACTGGTTTGACAACAAGCAATCGCCTCCTGATAGCGCTTTTGCATCACGTAGGTGCGTCCGATCATCCGCCAAGCATCCGCTACACCTGCAAGGTTCCCCAACCGGCGCATCAAGGCCAGCGACCGTTCATAACAGCGAATGGCTTCCTCGCAGTCACCTGTTTCTCTGGCCACAAATCCAAGGTCGGACAACAAAACCGCTTCCGCCGCCTCATCACGCGTCTTGGTCATAAGGTCCATGGCCTCAAGGTAATATGCCCTGGCTCGGTCCCATTCGCCGGCGTCGGCGCGTAGATTCCCCAAATTGGCCAGGGTCGTCCCTATGCCTTTTTCGTCGCCGAGAATCTTTTGAAGTTCCAACACCTCTTGATAATGAGCCTGAGCGGAATCTCGCCGTCCACTGACTGCGCAGATGTTGCCCAGGTTGCCCAGAGTCGCGACCAAGGCCCGCCGGTCACCGCTCAGTCGATCGCATTCCAGTGCCTTTGCATAACAGGTATAGGCCTCCGTATAGTGCCCTCTCGAAAAGTGCTCATTCCCTTGTCGATTGAGCTCCTCAGACAGGCCGTTCCGCAACGTCATCGCGGCACCGCCAATAACTGCTCCACCCTCTTCTTTGCTTCGGTGAGAATAGAGACTCCATCTCCGACCAGCAGGCTGTCGAAGTTGTATTTCAACAAACGATGCAGCGCTTCCTGTGCCTTGGCCGGGTCTGCATATTTTTCAGGAGGAAGCAGACGGAGTGCACCTGATGGTTGGCCGATCAACGCATCCCCCACAATCAGCACACCCCGACCCCGTTCTATGAAAAGGGCCGATTCGCCGGGAGACTTCTGATCCTTCAACTGGATCGCCCAGATCCCGCCTGGCAGGAGTTCACCATCCTTATATATTTTGGTCGGGCGCACTTCCATTTGAGCCGCATCCGCTTCCGGGCCATACAGCAGGCAATTCCACTCGGCCTGATAGGCCGGCGCTTCTCGAAGGTGATCGCGATTGGTGAGCACAATATAATCGACTGGTTCATGACGCTTGACGACGGCTCGCGCCTCCTGAGTCATCGGCGGGGGATCTATCAAAATCGTGTACTCACCGATCGTCAGCAACAGACCGTTGAAGTCCAATTGCTTTTCATCTGAAAACCATGACCATTGCCAAATATTGGGGAGGATTTGTTTCATATTCCAGGACACAACGACAGGAGACGATGCTCGACCCCGATGTCTCCTACAGCGCGGAGACGACCTCTGTGATCAGCTTGGTGATCTTTACTTCAATACTCGCCTCGTGAGGCAAGTCGATCAGATCATCTTCTGACACCGTGATGAATTTTCGATTTGGTCCCTTCGTCAACGAGATCAAAAACAGGCTATTGGACGGAGTCACGGGAATTACGGTTTGCACCGATTGATCAACTCCTCGCACCACCTCAAGGAACTTGTGCTTCCCTTCCTCCATCTCATCCATCGTCGCGTGGTCTCCTTAAGCGTTCAGGGTTGACTACATAACCCACCCAGTGGAAGCGCATCGTATCATGATATTTTTTCGAGCGGCAACCGCAGGGCAGGAAGAACCTCGCTTCGGGCAGAGCGTTCTACTGGTTCAGCATATCCTTGAGCTGATCTTTGGCATCGCCCTCGAACCGCACGAACTCAAGTCCGCATCGATCCCCTTCCCTCCATCTGACGATCGCAAGGGCAATGACAATTGAAGGTCTGGCACTGGGAGGCTGCACATAGAGACTGAGGTGCGCGCCAGGCAGAAGCTGGATGTTACACCGGATCTCGCCGCCGGCAAGCGTCAGATTGGTCACGGTTCCAAGGCCTGATGCGTCGTCTGCGGTGAACGAAGCAGGATAGTCGACCGGCACACGTGGCAACCGCATGGAGTACAGAACGCTCTCTTCGTCGTTCTCTGATGTCGCCATGCGCTCCACGGAAACTGTTCAGTGTGCCGCCTCGAAGAGGCCTAACTGCAGCTCTTCTGCGCGGGTAAATGGGATGGGATACCGCTCGGTAAAACAGGCTGTACAGTACTGCTCAGGCGTTCTCGGAGCCGATTTCAACATACCATCCAGGCTGAGATAGGCCAAACTGTCGGCGGTGATGTATTTGCGGATTTCCTCGATCGAATGGTCCGAGGCGATCAGTTCCTTTTTTGTTGGCGTGTCGATGCCATAGAAGCAGGGCGAGACGATCGGCGGCGAACTGATTCGCATGTGAACTTCCTTGGCCCCGGCTTGTCGAATCATTTTCACGATTTTCCGGCTCGTCGTACCTCGAACCAATGAATCATCGATGACAACGACGCGTTTTCCGTTCAGGACTTCGGGTACGGCGTTGAGCTTGACCTTCACGCCGAAGTGACGGATCGACTGCTCCGGCTCGATGAAGGTCCTGCCTACATAATGATTGCGAATCAGGCCCGCCTCAAAGGGCACACCAGCCCCTTCGGCATAACCCAGTGCCGCAGGTACGCCGGAGTCCGGCACAGGAATGACGACATCCGCCGGCACCCATGACTCTTGAGCCAACTGTCGCCCCAACGCCTTCCGCGTGGTATAAACCGCATCACTTCCAAAGATGCGGCTGTCAGGTCTGGCAAAATACACGTACTCAAATACACACATGGCCGGAGCCGTCTTGGGAAACGGATGGTGGCTGTCAAGTCCCTGGTCGCTGATGACGATCAACTCGCCCGGTTCCACCTCTCGCACATATTCGGCGTCGAGCAAGTCGAAGGCACAGGTCTCAGAGGCAACCACCCAGCTGCTGCGAAGCCGACCAATACACAGCGGCCTCAGCCCATAGGGATCCCGTGCGGCAATCAGCCCGTTATCGGTCATTAATACCACCGAAAATGCCCCTCGCACCTGATTCAGCGCATCGACAACCCGTGAGAGAAAGGAACCCGCGCGCGAATGCGCGATAAGATGGATGATCACCTCGCTATCCGACGTCGACTGGAAGATCGCCCCGTAGGCCTCCAATTCATGCCGAAGCATTTGGGCATTGATGAGATTCCCGTTATGCGCTAAGGCGAGATTGCCGAGTGCAAAGTTCACCGTGAGCGGCTGCACATTCTTCAAATCGTTACCGCCGCTTGTGGAGTAACGGTTATGTCCGATGGCCATATGACCGGGCAGCTTCGCCAAGACCGACTTGTTAAAAATGTCGGCCACAAGGCCCATGCCTTTCTGAATGCAAAACTGCTCCCCGTCGCCCGCAACGATCCCGGATGCTTCCTGGCCGCGATGCTGTAACGCGTACAACCCCAGGTACGTCAGATTGGCCGCTTCTTCGTGGCCATACACGCCGAAGACCGCACACTCATCGTGAAACTTATCGGGGGATACGATCGGCAATTCTGTCCGCATGATCCTTCGTGGCCCAGACGATTAGATGTGGTTCAATGATCTCTCCAAAGCACCGGCCCATCGATCCAACAAACCGGACACCGGCTGATCCACCAGACGTTCCTCTGTCCCCTCATGTCTGACCGAGATGGCCAGACGATCACCAGACACTGTACCGATCACATCGGCCGGCACGCCGAACGATCTCGCACGGTCGAGTACAGCCTGGCGATGGTTCGGTTTCACGGAAATCACCACGCGAGACTGACTCTCTCCGAATAGGACCGAATCGTTTCGAATTCGCCCCTTGGGCAGGGTTACCACAGCGCCTCGAGTCCATTCGAATCCGGAGATACAACTTTCAGCCAACGCCACGGCGACACCCCCGTCGGAACAGTCATGCGCGGACTGCAGCAGCCCGTCACGAATCAACGATAGGACACAATCGTGAAGCGCCTTCTCAATCTCCAAATTCAAGTAAGGCGGAGAACCTTGTTCGCGAGCCTGCACCACCTTCAGATACTCCGATCCTCCCAAATCCTCCCGAGTGTTCCCGAGCAAAATGATGTCATCCCCCTCGGACTTGAACCACTGCGTCATCGTCCGTTCCACATCCTCAATCAGTCCGACCATGCCCAGCATGGGAGTGGGATAGATGGAGAGCCCGTTCGTTTCGTTGTAAAAACTGACATTCCCGCTCACAATGGGGATCTGGAACCGTTCACAGGCGTCTTTCATACCCTCGATCGCCATCACGAACTGCCACATGATATCGGGGCGCTCCGGATTCCCGAAGTTCAGACAATCGGTCAATCCGATCGGGGTCGCACCGGAACAGACAAGATTCCGCGCCGCTTCCGCTACAGCGAGGCGAGCGCCTTCATAGGGATTCAACAGGCAATAGCGGCTGTTGCAGTCGACCGTCATGGCTACGGCCTTGTTCGTGCCCTTGATCCGCACCACGGCCGAATCAGACCCCGGTCGGACCATCGTATTGGTCCGCACCATATGATCATACTGCTCATAAACCCATCGCTTACTGGCGATCGTAGGAGATTCAAGCAATGCCAATAACGCCGCATTCCCGTCCTTGAGGTCAGGAACCAAGTCATAGTTCAGATTGGTGAGCATATCCTGATACGCCGGGGGCTGGTAGGGTCGTTCGTACCGAGGCCCGTCGTCAGCCAATGCCTTGGCTGGAATCTCGGCAACGACCGCTCCCTGATCCATCACACGCAAGATCCCATCGGCGGTCACTTTCCCAACCACCGCGACATCCAGATCCCACTTCCGGCACACCGCGATACACTCATCTTCCTTGCCCGCTCTCGCCACCATCAACATGCGTTCCTGGGACTCGGACAACATGATCTCATAGGGCGTCATCCCCGGCTCACGCCGAGGCACGACCGTGAGATCCAGCTCAATTCCATTGCCGGCGCGAGAAGCCATCTCACAGGAAGAGCTCGTCAATCCTGCAGCGCCCATGTCTTGAATCCCAACAAGCAAACCTCGATCCATCAACTCAAGACAGGCTTCAAGCAATAATTTCTCAGTAAAGGGATCACCGACCTGCACAGTGGGACGTTTCTGCTCAGATGTGTCGTCGAACGAATCACTCGCCATGGTGGCACCATGAATCCCGTCACGGCCTGTCTTGGAACCAAAGTAGATCACAGGATTGCCGACACCGGCCGCCGTGCCACGAAAGATCTTATCGCTCTTGGCGACCCCCAGACAAAACACATTGACCAGCGGATTGAGCGCATAGATGTCGTTGAAGACAATCTCTCCCCCGACGGTCGGCACGCCCATGCAATTGCCGTAGCCGGCAATACCGGAGACGACCCCTTTCATGAGATGGCGATTCTTCGGCGAATTGAGTTCTCCGAATCGGAGAGAATCCAGCAGTGCAATCGGACGCGCACCCATCGTGAAGATATCGCGAAGTATACCGCCGACTCCCGTTGCCGCACCTTGATATGGCTCAATAAATGAGGGGTGGTTGTGCGATTCCATCTTGAAGACCACACAGAGTCCGTCGCCGATATCGACCGCACCGGCGTTTTCACCAGGGCCTTGTACGACACGGGGCCCCGTCGTGGGTAATTTCTTCAAGTGTACGCGCGAGCTTTTGTACGAGCAGTGCTCGGACCACATGACGGAAAACATCCCGAGCTCCGTGATGTTCGGCTCACGCCCCAAAATATCGATGATTTTCTTGTATTCATCGCTCGTCAGATTGTGCTGAGCGATGAGATCTTGGGTGATAGGGGGCATGCCAGCCTGCATCATACCTGCAACATCGCAGTCATCGTGCAATTCCAAGAGGGCCCATGGACGACCTTAGAATCAGCTCCATAGATAGGCCGGCGAGAGGTTTGGGGATGACACAACTGGACCGGCGAAGCACCTGTTCCGTACCCGCCGGTCCGTCGGTCTCAATCGTACAACTTCAAGCGTACTTTATTGCACTTCCACTTTCACCGTGGCTTCAGCCGCCAAGGTCTGATGATCCTTATCCGCGGCCACAACCTTGATTTCATGGGTGCCAGGAGACATCCCTTTGACCGTCTTCTTATCCCAGCCCTTCTGATACTCCCCATCCACAAAACAATGGGCGTGGGTTGCCTGACTGCCCTTTGTCAGCTCATACACCAGTTCGATGTCCTTGCCAACCTTGGCTCCCGCAGCCGGGCTCGTAATCGTGATTTTGCTGCCGTCATCCGTCGCCGCAAACCCGTTGATCCCCAGACCCAACGTCAACACACCAACCGCCGCCAATACTGCTGCTACACGCTTCATCTCGACCCTCCTCAATATATTGATGAAAGATATGTAAGACTGATCCATACCAGTCAACGTAATACTTTACCGTGCCACTTCCTAATTCTTCAATCCTCTGAATAGGCTCCGACCGACACAGAAAGAGGAACGGTTACCGCACGCCCGTCAACTTCTTGCCCTCCAATGAGGTGAGCATCGATTGAAAGAGAGCACGCCCGTCTTCATGACCCAGTACGGTCTCAACACAGCGCTCCGGATGCGGCATCATGCCCAAAACATTCCCCCCCGCATTGCAGATGCCCGCGATGTTGTCGAGCGAGCCATTCGGGCATGCCTCCGGCGTCACCTTGCCATCTGCCGAACAATATCGAAGGATCACTTGGGCATTCGCCTGAAGACCGGCGAGCGTCACGGGGTCGGTATAGTAGTTTCCGTCCGCATGCGCAATGGGAATTTTCAGGATCTGGCCTGGCTTATACAGACTCGTAAAAGGCGTGGCTGCATTTTCGACCCGGGCATAGACGTCTTTGCAGACAAAATGCAGCGATTGATTGCGGAGCATGGCTCCGGGCAACAACCCCGCCTCCAACAGGATCTGAAATCCATTGCAAATTCCCAGTACCAGCCCACCCCCGGCGGCAAATTGTTTGACCGCCTGCATCACTGGAGAAAACCGCGCGATCGCTCCCGTGCGAAGATAATCGCCATAGGAAAACCCGCCCGGCAGGATGACCGCGTCCAAGCCGGCTAAGGAAGCTTCCTTATGCCACACCATGGTAACCGCTTGCCCCAGCACGTCCTGAAAGACATGCCGGCAATCGTGATCACAATTACTCCCCGGGAAAACGACGACACCGATATTCATATGACCTCACAGAGCATATGGCGTAGGGCCGATAGCATCAAATCAGAGGACCAGATACGCTGTGGTTTGATCATAAGCGATACGCTGTCAGCCATTCGCTCCTACCCCAACTCGTAGCGATACTCTTCTATGATCGTATTCGCGAGAAGCTTTTCGCACATGGCCTTCACCTCAACCTCAGCCTTGGCCTTGTCGGTCTGATTGAGGTCCAACTCCACATATTTCCCGACACGAACATTGGCCGCATGCTTAAACCCGAGCGAGTCCAGCGCATGCTCGATGGCCTTCCCCTGTGGGTCGAGAATCCCCTGTTTCAACGTCACATGAATTTTCGCTTTCACAACCTGCTCTCCCGCTTCTCTTCAGCTTCATTCATCCGATCCACATATTTCTTGATCCAGAGGATCACGGCAACGGTAAGCCCGCCGCAAAACACCAACCCCACGAACGCCCATCGCCACGGCGACTCGTTCAACCGATAGGCCATGACCCCGACAATGGCCGCCCAGACCACCACCGACGCGATCAGCCCATAATTCAAGTACGCCCGCAGCATCGTTGCTCTGTTCCTCTTCTCTTACTTTCCTGAAGGGACCGGTGAGGCTCTTGTCACCGGCACGTTAGATCTTACCAGTCCACCCCTGGCCCGACGAGACGGGCCACTGTTCCCAGGGAACATCGCCCGCTTCAAGCGTAACCCCATCAGTCCCGCATGCGCATTGCGCGAGCAAGGAGGACGATCCCGTCGGTCCCTTCTACCCGCACACTCGCTTCAACACCTCCTGATACGCCTCCTCGATCTTCCCCATATCCCTCCGAAACCGATCCTTATCCATCGACTCACCGGTCGTCATATCCCACAAGCGGCAGGTGTCCGGAGAAATTTCATCCGCCAGGATCAACTTGTTATGAAACACACCGAACTCAAGCTTGAAATCCACCAGCTGCATCTTCCGTTCGGCGAAGAACGGCTTCAGAATCTTATTCACCGCGTGCCCCAGTTCACGCAGCTCGCGCAAGACACCGGGCGTCGCGACATTCATCAACCGCAAATGGTCGTCGTTGACCAGGGGGTCGCTCAGTGCGTCGTTCTTGTAATAGAACTCAACGATCGCCGGATCGATTCGATTCCCCTCCTTTAACCCCAGCCGCTTCGCCAAACTGCCTGCTACCGTATTCCGCACCACGACCTCGACCGGTACGATTCGAACCCGCTTGGCGAGCATTTCTCGATCATTCAACCGTTCCACAAAGTGCGTGCATATCCCACCCTGCTCCAAGAGCCGAAAGAGCCGCTCCGAAACCTTATTGTTGATCACCCCTTTTTCGACGATGGTGCCGCGCTTCTGTGCATTGAACGCCGTCGCGTCATCCTTGAAATACTGGATGACCTGGTCCGAGTTTCCGGTCGAAAAGACTTTCTTCGCCTTGCCTTCGTAGAGCAGTTCTCCCGTCGCCATGATCAAACCTCAGCCTTCAGCTCACTGGACCAACGACTCAATAATCTCGTCCACAGATTGCACCACCCCGAGGAGAGTGGGATGACCGATTCGACGAACATACTGAAACTCCTTCACCTTCTCAAGCGACAGCATCAGACTATGAAAGTCATCCAGCTTCGAGGTTTCAAAATAGGTAATGAAGTCAAGATCGTCCA
>CAADGK010000098.1 GCA_900696515.1 uncultured Nitrosospira sp.
ATCCAAACGGAATCGTGCAGCGAGCCGTCAAAGCCGTTAAGCAGCAGGTGCCGGAGTTGATGGTGATCACGGACGTGTGTATCGATGAATATACCAGCCACGGCCATTGTGGCATCGTTCGGGATGGGAAGATTCTCAATGATGAGACGCTGGACTGCCTGACGATTATGGCGCGCACCCATGCCGAAGCAGGAGCCGACATGGTGGCGCCGTCCGATATGATGGACGGGCGCGTGGCCGCGATTCGGCGGGAATTGGATCGAGCGGGATTTCCGGATCTTCCCATTATGGCGTATGCCGCCAAATTCTCGTCCTGCTTCTACGCACCCTTTCGTGACGCCGCCTTCTCCACGCCTCACTTCGGCGACCGGCAATCCTATCAAATGGATCCGGCCAATGCGCGGGAAGCCATGCGCGAAATCGACCTGGATATCAAGGAAGGGGCCGACATCATTATGGTGAAGCCGGCGTTGCCGTACCTCGATATCATCGCCGCCGCCCGTCGCCGGATGCTTCTTCCGCTGGCGGCCTACCAAGTGAGCGGGGAGTACAGCATGATCAAAGCGGCGGCACAGGCCGGATGGCTCGACGAATCACGCGCGATGATGGAATCGCTGTTGGCCATCAAGCGGGCAGGGGCCGACCTGATTCTGACCTATTTCGCCAAAGACGCGGCTCGGCTGCTTCATTCATCCCGATGAAAGTCACGCGCGGCTATTCGAGCCGGACCGTACGACCCTATCCCGTCGGCACCATCGGGAACTTCGACGGGCACCATCGTGGTCACCACGCGCTGTTACAGCGGGTGATCGAAACCGCGCGCAAGAAGGAGGGAACCGCCGTTGTCCTCACGTTTGATCCTCATCCGGTAAAAATTCTGGCGCCTCAAGCCGACTTTCGGTTTCTGACCGACGGGCGTGAAAAACTGGCTCGTTTCGAGCAGGCGGGCATTGATGAGGTCGTGCTCGTGGAATTCACCAGGACCTTTGCCTCGCTGACTCCCGAATTATTCGCCGAACAGGTGCTCTACAACGGACTGGGGTTCAAGGAGATTTTTGTCGGGCAACATTTTGCATTTGGACACAAGCGAGCCGGCAAGATTGACGACCTCCGGCGTCTCGGCGAGCAGTTCGACTTCATGGTCCATCCCACACCTCCCGTGACTCTCGATGGGGGAGTCGTCAGTTCAACAAGAATCAGGCAACTCATCATGGCGGGGCAGGTGGACCAGGCGATGCTGTTGCTCGGACGCCCCTATGCACTGAGCGGGATCGTCATTCCCGGGGACGGGCGGGGGCACACGTTAGGCTGTCCCACGGCCAATCTCCCGCTCCCGCTAGACCGTGTGACACCTGCAGACGGAATTTATGCCTCGATCACGACGGTGGGAACAGACCGACATGATTCCGTCACCTATGTAGGGAGCAAGCCGACCTTTCCTGGAGGAACAAGAGGATTGGAAGTGTACCTCCTCAATGGACAGTACGATCTTTATGGACGGGCGATCACCGTCGAATTGATCGATCGTGTTCGCGGAGACGCGCAGTTCGATGGCGAGGAAGCCTTGAGGCGGCAAATGGCGATCGATGTGGAATCAGCGCGCCAGCTCCTCCGTCGCTATCACGACGCCATGGAAGCGTGATGGCCCCTTGCACTGCACTCCACCGAACTCCATGAACAGGACGGCGTGGCCTCCTCTCGTCCATCGCGTTGTTCGAACCGTTCGATCCAAACACCTGTTTCAACCGGGACAACGTCTATTGGTCGCGATCTCAGGCGGTCCGGATTCTGTCGCGTTGTTGTCGATCCTGCACCGGCTCCACGCGCAATGGAATCTGACGCTGACGGCCGTCCATTGTAATTACGGGTTACGAGGGGCTGAGTCAGAGGAAGACCAACGGTGCGTCGAAACGTTGTGCCACGGTCTGGCGGTTCCCCTCCATGTCCGCGCGGTACGACTTCGCACTCATGGTCGTCCCACCTCCATCCAGGCCGAAGCACGTGACGTTCGCTATCGGGTGATGCATGAGATTGCGAACCTGTGCGGAGCGGATCGCATTGCCGTCGGTCATACGGCCGACGACCAGGCGGAGACGGTTTTATTATGGATGCTTCGAGGGGCAGGGTTGGCCGGTCTTTCCGGTATGCCGGCCGTCCGCGACGATGCCGTGGTACGACCGTTGTATGAAACGACGCGGCGGGAGATCCTGACGTATCTGCGCACGGCAGGCCTGTCCTATCGTGAAGATTCGAGCAATGCCAAGCCGCTCTACCTGCGAAATCGAGTCAGGCAAGAACTCATCCCACTTCTCACGCAGTTGGTTCCATCCAGCGTCGAGGGACTCTGCAGACTCGCCGATCTCTGCCGGACCGATGATCGCTATCTGGACCAGGACGTGGCGGCCCGCACGGCTTCTGCCGTGAAATGGGACCGGACCGGATCCTGGACGCTCGATCGTCGGGTTTTCCTGGAACTTCCTCTGCCGCTCCAACGGCGCTGTCTTCGACTCCTGCTTCGGCACGCTGATGCGCAACAGCGCCCCTTCGGCCTTCGCACGATCGACCATATGATTCATCTCGCATCACTCCCGAAGTCCTGGTCACGACTGAGGCTCAAGGCAGGGCACGTGGTCGTCACGAGAGAAGCTCTACGCTTTCTTCCGTTTCCGGCAAGGGGGGACGGTCATCAGCAGCCGAGCGAAAACCTCACCCCTCGGGCTTCCTTCCCGGTTCCCGGAGAAGTCATATGGTCTGGAACAGGGCAGCGACTTCATGTACAACTACAGGAATACGACGGCCGACAGGTTTCACCGGGGCGAGAACAAATTCTCGTCGATGCCGACCGAATCTCTCTCCCGTTGACGGTTCGGAGGTGGTTGCCCGGCGATCGCTTTTGTCCCCGCGGCATGGGAGGACACTCAAAAAAAGTGCAGGATTTTTTCACCGATATGAAAATACCGTTGGAAGCCCGATCTCGTATTCCACTGGTCGTGGCTCCCGAAGGCATCCTCTGGATCGTTGGGTATCGGGAAGACGAACGGTGGGTGCCGACGTCCTCGACGGTACGCTGCCTGGTCCTCGCGGCAGATCCTCCACCTCTCGCAGAAGGAACCGACTAAGATGGAACGCATGTTTGGACGTCCGATCATCACCCAGGAGCAAATGCGTGGCCGGATCCGCGAGTTGGGACGGCAGATCAGTGCCGACTATGCCGGGAAAGATCTCGTGTTGGTCGGAGTCTTGAAGGGTGCCTATGCGTTCTTTGCCGACCTCGCACGAGCCATTCGAATTCCCGTGCGAGTGGATTTCATTGTCGTAACCAGTTACGGAACAGGCGCCAAGACATCGGGAAAAGTGAAGTTGGTCACGGAGCTGACAGAACAGATCAAAAACAAAGACGTGCTGCTGGTTGAGGACATCGTCGATTCAGGATTGACGGTTCAATATCTGATGAAGACATTGGCCAAGCGAAAACCGAAGAGCGTCAATGTCTGCACGTTATTGAGCAAACCAGAGCGTCGCGTCGTCGACGTGCACGTCCGATATACCGGGTTCACAATTCCCGATCAGTATGTGATCGGATATGGGCTTGACTATCAGCAGAAGTATCGTAACCTTCCCTATCTCGCGGTGCTCGATCAGTCGAGTGAACACGATGCGTAGCATTTTCTCACGAGCTGTTGTCAATATGGACGAGCGTGTGTTAACATCACCGCAATTCCCAAACACTTTCCATCCAACGTTATCGCCAAGGAGAACTGGATGAATTCCCGGGTCAAGAACCTGCTTTTCTGGGTCGTGGTCGGCTTGTTCATGATTCTCCTGTTTAACTTGTTCAGCGTTCCGACGCATGCGCCGGAAGAAGAAGTTATCTTCAGCGACTTCATGTCGAAGCTCGATAAAGGTGATTTTGAAAAAGTCATCATCAAAGGCAACCACATCAGCGGAGTGTTGAAGGATAAGACTCGCATCCGGACCTACTCCGCCGACTATCCGGACTTCGTGAAGGTACTGCGGGAGAAAGAGGTGCAGATCGAAGTCAAACCGCCGGACGAGAGCCCCTGGTACATCACGTTTCTCGTCACATGGGGTCCGTTTATCCTTTTCCTCGGCCTCTGGTTTTTCCTCATGCGTCAGATGCAAATCGGGGGAAACAAGGCGCTCTCGTTCGGCAAGAGCCGTGCGCGAATGCTGACGGAGGAACGAAAGAAGGTCACCTTCTCCGATGTTGCGGGCGTGGATGAGGCAAAAGAAGAGGTGCTCGAGATCATCGAGTTCTTGAAAGATCCCAGAAAGTTTCAAAAACTCGGCGGACGTATCCCGAAAGGGGTGCTGGTCGTCGGCCCCCCCGGAACAGGCAAGACCCTCCTGGCCAAAGCGATCGCCGGAGAGGCTGGGGTGCCGTTCTTCAGCATCAGCGGGTCCGATTTCGTCGAAATGTTCGTCGGGGTAGGAGCTTCACGCGTACGCGATCTTTTTGAGCAAGGGAAAAAACACGCCCCTTGCATCATTTTCATCGACGAAATCGATGCCGTCGGCCGCCTGCGCGGCGCAGGTCTTGGCGGGGGACATGACGAACGGGAACAAACGCTCAATCAATTGCTGGTTGAAATGGACGGGTTCGACACGACCGAAGGAGTGATTTTGGTCGCGGCGACCAACCGCCCGGATGTGCTCGACCCGGCCTTGTTGCGACCGGGCCGCTTCGACCGCCAGGTCGTCGTGAATCGACCGGATCTCAAAGGCCGCTCTGAAATCCTGAAGGTTCATACGAAAAAGGTGCCCATCTCAGGAAATGTCGAGTTGGAAAAGATTGCCCGGGGGACCCCTGGATTTTCCGGCGCTGACCTTGAGAATCTCGTCAATGAAGCGGCCTTATGGGCCGCCCGTCAAAACAAGAAAGAAGTCGAGAACATCGATTTCGAGATGGCGAAAGACAAGGTCATGATGGGTGCGGAACGGAAGAGCATGATTCTGACCGACGAGGAAAAGCGCATCACGGCCTATCATGAAGCGGGACACGCCTTGATGGCCAAGCTTCTCCCGGGCACCGATCCGGTCCATAAAGTCACCATTATTCCACGAGGACGGGCGCTCGGTGTCACGATGCAACTGCCGACCGATGACCGGCATAACTATTCCAAGGAGTTTCTCTATAATACTTTGGCCATTCTGATGGGCGGACGTGTCGCCGAGGAACTGGTCTTTCAGCATGTCACGACGGGAGCAGGGAACGATCTGGAACGTGCCACCGATCTGGCGCGCAAGATGGTCTGCGAATGGGGCATGAGTGAAAAGTTGGGACCCTTGACCTTTGGACAGAAGGAAGACTCCGTGTTTCTTGGCCGGGACTTCGCAACGAAGCGGGATGTCAGCGATCAAGTGGCGCTTGAGATCGACCTTGAGATCAAGCGTTTTGTCACGGAAAACTATGAACGCGCCCGCCGTGTCCTGACCGAACAAATGACGAGTCTCAAAGCCTTGGCGGAGGCCCTGCTTGAAAAAGAAGTGTTGGACGCCCCGGAAATCGATCAGATTTTGTTGCAATCTTCCTCCCAAACTGTTCCTGCCTAACCCTATGTACGGCACGGCTCCCCACGGAGGGAGCCGTGCTTGTACGAACCGGCATATAGCTGCTGAGCATGGGCTCAGTTCGATATCCTTCCCTGCTGACAGACGTCCGGAATGTCGGGTGACAAGCGGTGGTATCGTTGCAACAGACTTCCACACAACCCTCTCCCTCTGAAGATTGGTTGTCGGCCAAGAGCCGCATAGTGGATTGCCGGACTCGCCCGCTCATCATGGGCGTGGTGAATGTCACAGCAGATTCGTTTTACGATGGGGGACGCTATCTCAAACCTGAACGGGCGATTGCACACGCAATGGACCTTGTTGCACAGGGCGCCGATCTGATCGATATCGGCGGGGAGTCAACCAGACCCGGGTCGCATCCCGTCGGCGAGCAGGATGAGTTGGACCGTGTACTCCCGGTCATCAGAGAGTTGGCGGGCCTGGTCTCAATTCCGATTTCCATCGATACCACAAAGTCACGCGTCGCACAGTGCGCCTTGGATCATGGCGCCTCGATCATCAATGATGTGAGCGCACTGCGCCGGGACCCGGCCATGGCCTCGGTGATTGCACACTCAGGCGCCGCCGTGGTCCTGATGCATATGCAAGGAACGCCTCAAACCATGCAGCTCGCACCGAGCTATGCAGATGTACGCAGCGAGGTCGTGCGGTTTCTTGAAGAGCGTATGCAACATGCCCTGAATGCGGGGATTGCTCGAACGAATATCATCCTTGATCCAGGATTTGGTTTTGGTAAGCTGGAGTTCCATAACCTTGAACTGCTTCGCGGGCTGTCGTCGTTGACGACGTTGAATCGCCCGCTGCTCGTCGGGCTTTCACGGAAGGCGTTTATCGGAACGATCGTCAAGAAAACAGTCGAACATCGGGCATGGGGAACGGCGGCCGCCGTTGCATTGGCCGTGAATCGTGGCGCTCGAATACTCCGCGTGCACGATGTTGCGATGATGAGGGATGTCGCCACGGTCGCCGCGGCAGCAAGCCATGGCTGGCCGTCAAACGGAGAGGGAAGATAATGCGCAGATTATTCGGAACGGACGGTGTGCGTGGTGTCGCCAACCTTGATCCGATGACGAGTGAAACGGCGATGCAGCTGGGGCGCGCCGCCGCGCATATTTTCATGCGGCGGGCGGGACGTCACCAGATCGTCATCGGCAAAGACACGAGAATTTCAGGCTATATGCTCGAATCCGCCCTGACGGCCGGAATCTGCTCCATGGGGGTCGATGTCCTCCTGGTAGGGCCGATGCCGACACCGGCCATTGCCTTTTTGACCAGAAGTCTCCGTGCCGATGCGGGCGTCGTCATCTCTGCGTCGCACAACCCCTACCAGGATAACGGCATTAAGTTCTTCTCGGGCGATGGGTTCAAACTTCCCGATGAGGTCGAGGCTCGTATCGAGGAACTCATCGTGTCCAACAAGATCAGCCACCTGAGGCCGACCGCCGATCTTATCGGGAAAGCGTATCGGATCGACGACGCAGACGGACGATACATTGAATTCGCCAAACGGTCCCTGCCGAAGGATCTGGATTTCCAGGGGATCACACTGGTCGTGGACTGTGCCAACGGCGCGGGATATAAAGTGGCCCCGACCGTCTTGAGAGAGTTGGGAGCCACCGTCGAGGTCATCGGAAACAAACCGAACGGCATGAATATCAACAGCGGGTGCGGCGCCGTCCACCCTGCACTCTTGCAAGAGGCCGTTCGTCTGCACAAAGCTGATCTGGGCATCGCGCTGGACGGAGACGCCGACCGTGCCATTTTTGTCTGTGAACAGGGAAACGTGATCGATGGAGACCATGTCATGGCGGCGCTCGGCCTTGATCTCCACCGACATGGTCTGCTTGCCAACCGCACGCTGGTCGGGACGGTCATGAGTAATTTTGGTCTGGAGTTGTCGATGGCCAAGGCCGGGATCACATTGGTCCGCACACCGGTCGGGGATCGATACCTGCTCGAGCGGATGTTGGCCGAGGGACATAACTTCGGCGGTGAACAGTCCGGGCATTTCATTTTTCTCGATCACAATACCACCGGAGACGGACTGATCTCCGCCCTGCAAATCTTGTCGTTGATGAAGCGGAGCAAGAAGCCGTTGTCCGAACTGGCCCAAGCAATGACGGCGGTGCCGCAGATCTTGGTCAATCTTCAGGTCAAACGGAAGCCGGTCTTGGAGTCGATTCCCGAGATTGACCGGGCCATTCAAGACAATAACCGGCGTCTCAATGGAAGCGGTCGTGTGCTCATTCGTTACTCCGGAACCGAACCGTTGTTACGAATCATGGTCGAAGGCGAGCACGCGTCGGTCGTCAAGGAGGTCGCCGATGACCTGGCCCGAGTGGTGCGGGAACATATCGGTTGAGCGTGTCCACGTGCATGAAGAACGCTCATGCTGCCATCCCTAGCCGTTGCAGTTCTCATCGGACTCCTGTGCGGATCTCAGGTTCCCTTTTTCCCCTTCTCTGTCGTGAGCGCCCTTGTTGCGATGGCCGTGGGAGTATCGCTCCTTGAGCGAACCGGCTATCTGAACCGACAATCCTCCCTGATCCTGTATCTGACCGTGTTGTCCGGCGTCATCTACTGGTCCATGACCACGGCGCCGCCCTCTCACCCCCCGTCGGCCGTAGCCCACCCTGTCGATGATGCGGTCATGACCGGTCGCGTGGTGGTCCCCGTTCAGCACGGACCAGGACGCCAGACCATCATTCTTCAGACCGACGATGGAACGAGACGTCTCCGCTTGGTATGGCGCAACCCCGGCCTCACCGTGCATCAGGGCGATCTGGTATCCGTCCATGGCCGCTACCGTCCTCCCAAGGGAGGGCTGAATCCGGATGGATTCGACTACGCCGGCTATCTTGAACATCACGGCATCGATCTCGTCGGCACGATCGCCGGACCCCAGGCCGTCACCATCTTGGAGTCCGGATCCGAGAGTCTGCGATGGCGCGCATGGAATCGGATCGACCGCTGGCGGACAAACATCCGGGAGGCGGCGACCCACAGCCTGCGTCAACCGGCATTAGGCATTGTGCTCGGGATGATCATCGGGGAACGGGGCTATATCGAGCAGGAGCTGCAAGACTGGTTCATGGCCACAGGAACGGTTCACTTGCTGTCGATCTCGGGATCCCATCTCGGGCTGGTTGCGGCAGTCGGCTATGGGCTCGTGCGATTCCTGATCGTACGGATGCCGACCATGATCGTCCTGACCATCACCAGAAGACTGACCATTTCACAGCTGGTGATTCTGTGCACCTGGCCCGCGGTCGCACTGTATACCCTCTTGGCCGGAGCCGAACTGGCAACCGTCCGGTCACTCGTCATGATCACGATGGCGATGGCTGCGGTCTGGTTGGGCCGCGACCGGCATCTGAATCATGCCATGGCCGTCGCCTTGCTCCTGATCGTGGGGCATGATCCCCGTGCCCTGTTCGATATTTCATTTCAACTCTCGTTTCTCTCCGTGTTCGTGATGATTCGGATGATCGGGCTCACCGCGTCATGGGACAAGGAACCCGGTCAGGGCGGAGAGAGCTGGGTGTCCCGTGCCGCGCGTTATGGGGGCAACGCGTTGTCGTTCAGCGCGGTCCTGACCGTCACGACCTTCCCGTTGGTCGCGTTCTATTTCAACCAGATTCCCTGGCTGGGTGTGTTGACGAATCTTGCCGCCATCCCGTTCACCGGGTTTATTCTGGTTCCATTGGGACTCGGCCTGGCGATCGTGACCCTGCTGACGGGTGCCGATCTGTTGGTATGGGGAGATGGATTGGAGCATGCCTTTACCTGGTTGATAGATGGTGTGCACTGGTTCGCCATGATTCCAGGAGCCCGCTGGCCCGTTCCCGCGCCGTCAGTCCCGGCCATGACGTTGTTTTATGCGGGAGCCCTGGTCGCGAGCGTGCAAACCCTCTCGACACGATGGCGAACGGCAGGGGCCGGCTTGGCGCTCGCACTGATCGCGTGGTGGGTCATACCTCCAGGCCATCGAGGCGACGGGGATCACTGGCGTGTGACCTTCCTTGATGTGGGGCAGGGAGACAGTGCCTTCGTGGAACTGCCCGACGGGCAAACGGTGTTGATCGACGGTGGCGCGCGTCATGACCGGTTCGACATGGGACGAAGTGTGGTCGCACCCTTTCTCTGGAACCGGGGCATTTCACATATCGACCATGTGGTCGGCACACATCAACAACTGGATCATGTCGGCGGGTTGATCTGGATCCTCCGACATCTCTCCGTGGGACAGTTCTGGGACCAAGGGGTGGAACGACAGGAGCAATTCGTCACAGACCTGGCGTCTGCCCTCCGATCGCGTGACATTCCGAAACGAGCGGCCATGCAAGGGGAAGAGCTCTTAGGATCAGGTCCCTGCCGTCTCACCGTTCTCAACCCACAGGACGATGCAACGCCGGCGGATGACCCGTCCGTTCATACGGGGACAGACCTGAACAATCGTTCCATCGTGTCTCGCCTGGACTGTGGCGCCCATTCCGTGCTCTTTGCCGCGGATATCGAGACCGGTGGACTCCACCGATTGCCGGAGGAGGGACACCGGCCGGTCACCGTCTTGAAGGTGCCGCACCACGGAGCGCGGAGCTCCCTGGACCAAGAGTGGATCCGGCAGATTCATCCACAATTTGCCATCATTTCCGTGGGGGCCGCCAATCCGTATGGACACCCGGCTCCGGCCGTGATCCAGGCCTATGAGGAGCAGGCGATCACACTCTATCGAACCGATCGTGATGGAGCGGTCTGGATCCAAGGCCGGTTATCCGGCAGCGACCTCACGGTGACCAGCATGCGCGAATTGGTGATCCGACCTGTCGATGTATGGGCTTGCCCCTGGCGGTGCGAGTACCGGAATTGGCAACGGGTACTCCTGTCCATTTCTTCACGTTAAAGATGAAGAGCGAGAAGAATTGTCTGTAAACATAGGATGCTCACAAATGCTAATGTATTACTTTCATGATGTATAAATCGGGAATGGTAGGCGACGATCATGAAACCTCCCGGAAGGGAGTCAGTCTGAGGTTCAGGTACGTTCGGCAATGAGTTTTGTATGGCCGCGACTCTCTGATCAAACAGGCCTTGCAGTTTTGTCCCATTCTCGCTACAAAATGGCGTCATGGTTCCCACGGTGGAATGGAACAACGGTGCCGTCCGTCTCCTGGACCAGAGCCGGCTACCTGGAGAGGTCGAGTTCCTGGACTGTCGAGACTACCGGACGGTCGCAGACGCGATCCGCACCTTGAAAGTTCGTGGAGCGCCGGCGATCGGCGTCACTGCCGCAATGGGCGTGGCCTTGGGCGCACAGGCTGTCCAGACCACCGACCCCGCCACATTGATGCACACAGTACTCACGATCTGCGATGAGCTGGCGGCGACCAGGCCGACCGCCGTTAATCTCTTCTGGGCGATTGAGCGTATGAAGCGGAAGCTGGAGTCGCTGAAGGGGCAGCCCGTCGCAGTGATCAAAGAGAGACTGTTTGCTGAGTCTCAGGCCATACTCGAAGAAGATATTTCGCTGTGCAAGACCATGGGGCGTCATGGAGCAGAGCTCATCCGGGACGGACAGACGATCCTCACACACTGCAACGCAGGCTCGCTCGCCACGGCAGGCTATGGAACGGCGCTGGGAGTCATTCGATCGGCATGGGAGCAGGGGAAGAAGATCACGGTGATTGCCGATGAAACTCGCCCGGTTCTTCAAGGGGCTCGACTCACCGCTTGGGAGCTCATGCAAGATCACATTCCCGTCACCCTGATCACGGACAATATGGCCGGGTCCCTCATGAGACAGGGGAAGATTCAGCTCTGCGTCGTCGGCGCCGATCGTATCGCTGCGAACGGAGATGTGGCCAACAAAATCGGAACGTACTCCGTGGCCGTCCTGGCGAAGGCGCACAATATTCCATTCTATGTCGCGGCTCCCTATTCGACCATTGATCTCAATACGAAAACCGGAGAAGACATTCCCATCGAACAGCGCAGTGCATCAGAAGTCACCACCATCCACGGCAGCCACCCTGTCGCCCCTCGCGATGTGACAGTCTATAACCCGGCCTTCGATGTCACACCGGCCGAACTCATTACAGGAATCATTACCGAGCGCGGGGTCTTCAAGCCACACGAAATCAGCAGGCATTTCCTAAGCTGACCATAGCAGCAGCGCGCCGCCATGAGGTCGATCAATCAGATCGGCGTTTACTCCTTCCCGCAGATGGCCTGCCGTAACCCGTCATTGATCGTTCCCGGCTCAATTGCCACCCAATGACCTTCGCTCGGATAACTGCCTCCGCCGATGATCTCACCCGTCCCCATGTGGCCATAAAAGTCCGTGGCTGACAACGTACGAAAGCGCCCCTCTTTACAATTCAATTGTTTGGTAAGTTGTGTCGAATAGAAGCGAGTCGGTGTTCGTCCTCCCTGCATCGCCTTCCAATCAATGAGGGTTGAAACCTCTACCATGTTGCCCTCTCGATGGACGGTAGCGGGATCAATGTACGCCGTCTGCAAGGGATGGGACTGATACTGATCATGTAGTGCGACCCATTCCGCAAAGACAGGACCATCCATATGGAGCAGTATTGTCGCCGTGAGACAGAAGCTCACCCAATATATAAACATAGTTCATGTTCCCCCTAGGGAGTTCATCATAGCAACTTGGAGGTCTTTCAAGAAACAAGACTACGTCCAGTCGGACGCAGGAAAACCTGATCTGACCGGTTATGACGTCTGCGATGTGGTGGGAGACTCGTCATGTGCAGACGTAAGGGAACGGATTTCGTGGAGCTTCAGCATATTCGTGCCGCCGACTTGTCCCGCCATGGTTCCGGATACCACGGCGATGACGTCTCCCGGCCTGACCAGCTGCTCAACCGCAAGCCGTTGTTCCGCTTCCTCGAGCCAGGCTTCCGGTGGTCCTCCTTGAGACATGGGAAAGGGCCGCACCCCCCAATACAGCGCCATCTGCCGTCGAATCGCGTCGGACGGAGTGAAGGCCAGCAGCGGGGAGGCCGGCCGATGTTTGGAGATCAACCGTGCGGTCGTGCCACTCTCCGTGAAGGCCACGATGGCGTTGGCCCTGACTGATCCGGCTGCGGAGACGGCGGCCATTGAGATGGCTTCCGCCGGTGACGGCTTGCCTCCGCTGGGATGTGCGTTGACGGTCACCCCCGGTTCGGTCGTGTCTTCCGCCGCACGGATCAGACGATCCATGACCTGCACTGCTTCAACCGGATAGGCTCCGACGGCGGTTTCTGCCGACAGCATGACGGCGTCGCTGCCGTCAAATACCGCATTGGCGACGTCCGAGGCTTCCGCTCTCGTCGGCCTTGCCGCCTGTGTCATCGACTCCAACATCTGCGTGGCGGTGATCACCAATCTGCGCCAGCGATTGGCCTCGACGATAATCCGTTTCTGCAAAATCGGCACCGCTTCCGGTCCCATCTCCACGCCAAGATCGCCGCGTGCGATCATCACGCCATCCGCGCAGTCCAAAATATCTTCCAACGCCGCAACGGCTTCGGCCCGTTCGATCTTGGCAATGATCGGGATCCTGGCTCCGCACTCCTCCAAGAGGGTTCGCGCCGTGGCGATATCGTGCGGTCCCCGGACGAACGAGAGCGCGAGATAGTCGACGCCCTGTTCGACACCGAAGCGGATATCGTCGCGATCCTTCTCCGTCACGGCCGGGACCGTCACCGTCGTGCCAGGCAGATTGATCCCCTTGTGCGACGTGATTGTCCCGCCGGTCAGCACGGAACAGTCGATCACCTCGTCGGAGATACGCTCCGCCACCAGTTCAATGAGTCCATCGTTGATCAAGACCCTTGCTCCGGCGCGAAGATCGCGCGCCAGACGCGGATAGGTCACCGGGATCTCCGGAGGAGAAGAGGGGAGAAGGCGGTCATCAGCTGTAGGCGGCCAGGCCGTTCGTAACCGGACAGTCTGTCCGGCTTTCACCTCAATGCCTTCTTGTGCCACGACCCCGACGCGAATTCGTGGCCCCTGCAGATCTTGAATAATGGCAATCGCTGTCCCCTGATGCGAGGCAGCTTGGCGAATCGCGGCAATCGCCCTGGCATGTGAATCGTGTGTTCCATGTGAAAAGTTGAGCCGAGCGGCATTCATGCCGCTCTCGATCAAGCGATGGAGCATGGCCGGTGATTGGCTGGCCGGGCCGATGGTGCAGACGATCTTGGCCTTGCGCATGGTCACAGCGAAACGTCGCTCCGAACTATCAGTGCACTGCCGGCAAGAGGAGGATAGCACAGATCGATAGAATACGACGGCGACGGAATGGAAAGGCCCGATCTGGAATCCTGTATTTTTCTTTTCTTTTCGCGATCAAGCCGTACAATGATGGCATCACGCTACGTCGTGGAGTCCTGCGCACCTCTCCTTTTAACGAAACGGTCATCACCATGGCAACGCTCATTTCAGTGGCATCCGGCAAAGGCGGCGTCGGGAAGAGTGTGGTATCGACGAATCTGGCGCTGGCGCTGGCGAAGGGCGGACGCCGGGTCGTCCTGGCCGACCTCGATGTCGGCGGAGCCGATGCCCATATCATGGTCGGGCAGTTGAATCCGTCGGTCACGTTGACAGATTTTCTGAACAAGCGCGTGGAACGGTTAAACGACGCCACGACTCCCGTGACGTTTCATCAAAACCTCCGCCTCCTTGCCGGAACTGGAGACACGCTGGCCACGGCCAACATGGCCTATGCCCGCAAGAAACGGCTGATGAAGCACTTTCGGAACCTCGAGGCCGACGTCGTGGTGATCGACATCGGCGCCGGCACGAGCTACCACGCACTCGACTTTTTCTTGATGGGCGATATCCATGTGGCGATCGCGACTCCGGAACCCACCTCGGTATTAGACCTCTACCGATTCATTAAGTTGTCGGCAATCCGCCGTGTTGTGGCGTGTTTTCTTGCGCGCAGCCCCCTGTCGGACCTGCTTTCAAACAGGGATTTTCTCAGCGTGGAAGACGTCATGGAGGTGGCCGGTGCGACGGACGTCGAGGGGCGTGAGATCGCCGCTCGTGCCCTGCAATCCTTTCGGCCCGGTCTCATCATCAATCGGTCGGCCGGCCGCTCCCAAGTCAATGTCCTGTACCTGCGCAAACTCCTCCGGGAGTACGTCGGCGGCGACCTTACCCTATTAGGGGAGATTCCAGAAGACCCGGCTGTGAGCCAGTCGGTGAGGAGCTTCCTCCCCGTGATTGAAGCAGTGCCTGACTCGTCCGCGACCAAAGGACTGCTCGCCGTCTCCCGCGCAATTGAGCAACTGCTCACGGAATGCGCGGACCAACGCAACGAGGAGACGGACAGACCGGAAGAGAGACCGACGGCCGTTGTCTTTTCAAAGGCAGAAGGACCTCCCTCGCTTCCCGTTTCAGCCCCTGCCAAACCGGAGGTCCCGACCGCGCCCTACCTATCAAGACCAAACAGTGCGGGAGATCCTGTCAAGCCGGTCGATGGAACCATTGTCTGACCACTGGATCCGGCGGGTTAGAATCCCAGTTCCTTTTCGAGATCGGCTTTCTTCTTGTCGAACTGCTTCTGTTCGGCTTCCCCCTTCTGGCTGAACATGCCCTTCATACTTTCGCCGGCCTTTTCCATGGCCCGCTGAGACTCTTCGCTTTTCTTCTTAATGTGAGCAGTCATGTCCTTGGCCTTGGGTGAACCGGCGAATTCGTAGTACAGCATCGCCTGGCCTTGTGTGAAGGTCGGGTCCGGACGCTTCATGATCGTATCGCCCCGCTGCTCCGCCCGGTCCCGTGCAGGCCTGTCTCCGCCCGGCACGTACTGCATCCACAGCGCAGCACTCCTGAGTTTCTCGAGAGATTGCGCACTGGCTTTGCCCAGTTCACCGATGTTTCCGGTCAACCCCTGTGCATCTTTCTCCTCGGCCTTCATCAGCCGATCGGCATTGGTAGAGGCCACCTTCGTGAGTTCTTGCCGGAATGCTGGCGGGGAACTATATGGTTGTCGTGACCCGGTGCTCGGATCGGCCGGTCCGTATCGGCCGTTATCAATGTTCCAGGCCTTCTCGAACACACGCAGATCGTCCGGCCTTGCCTGAACGGCCTTCAGCACAACACGGTTGGCCTCCTGATGGTCGCCGATCGCTTCGTAATACCGGAAGGCCGTCGCCTGGCCATCAAGTCGTTTGGGGTCAGTGGAATACAGCGCACCCTGTGTTTCAGCAGCTTTCGCCAGATCACGTCCAAGCATTGGAAGGTTCGCCTTGGCTTGCATCACTGCATTCTTGTCGTACCGGTCCATACAATCATCGGCCATAATCTGCAGATAGGCATCAAACAGAGCGGCGGACCGGCCGGCCTGTTCGGCTTTTTTGAGGGCTGCCGATCGGGTGAATGCGGCTTTCTTTTCGTCCTCACCGAGACAAGGGTCGTCCGCATGGACGGCAGGAGCCATGACTATGATCAGTAGGAGAGAATAGCTGGCTGTTCTGGCGATACGCATCGGTGCTGTCCTCCGTTACTTGCCGAAGAGGCCCTTCATCATCTTATTGACATCAGGGATTTGTTCGCCGAGGCTCTCTCTCGCTTGGTTCTCTCGAGACCGTCTCTGCTGCCGCGCGTTTTGTTTCATCTCATCCATGTTCGGCATACCACCCATTCCCATCATGGCACCCATGTCGTTCTTCGTATAGCCGGAGGGAATTTCAAAGAGCGCGGGATCCTGTTTTTCGATCTTCAGATTAGTCAGCTCACTGGTCATTCGCATTTTCCTGTCGCCTTCTTTCGACAACATGTCCATCTTGACCGTGATGCCTTCCTTCGTAGTCCAGAAGAATCCACCGAATTTTCCAGACCCGTCTTTCTTGACGGCGACAATCTTGGACTTCGTGGTCTTGATGCCGTTGATCGTTTCCTGGCCGACTTCGCTCTGCTCCACAATATCGAACGCCTCCATCCCGGAGGCGTTCGAAGCATCCATCGGCATTTCCATATACATGTCACCCATCAACTGCCAGACCACCTTCTTATCTTTCCGAATGATCGACACCATCCCGTCGGCTCCGCCCATCTCCATCCGGTCTTTGTTCAGACTGTGGTGGATGCGGGATTTCATCGTCATGCCGCCTTCCGTCTCCATCGTACTATCGGCAGAGTAATCCACGGTCACTTCAGGAGGCGGTGCGGCGATCACCGCGAGGGGAGCAAGTATGGCGCATGTCAGCAGACCGGCATCACGAAGCAGTCTCATGTGCGTGTCCTCCTTGATTAAACCCTGTGCGAATGCCGGAGCCTATCGGGTCCCTCTGAGAGCGTCAATAGGTAGAAATAGGGTCATGGCATGAGAAGCGTGATCGGGAAGGTTGCGGTGTAGCCGTTGTCCGCCTCCGACGGCTGGACCATCAAGCGATCGCCTCCTTCTTGGAAGATAAAATCCTGGTAATTGCGTACGCGGCGACGTCCCTTGGACGAGTATGGAAGTGCAGCATGCACTCGGTCCGTCAGGTCATCAGGAAAATACAGTTGCGACGTGAACTCATACACTCTTCCGACAGGCCGTGCCGTGCGAATCTTGAAGTGAATGTGCACGGTTCTGATGGGATACCAGCCTGGATAGATTGTCTGGAATTGGGCTGTTCCCTGTGCGTCGGTGAGCTGATATCCGCGTAGGAATGTTTGTCCCGTTGTGTCAAACCCAGGATCCTGGACATCGGAGTAGACGCCCCGCGCATCGCAGTGCCAGATGTCGACTTGGGCATCGGGTAGCGGGTGGCAGTCACCTGCCTTGAGACGCTTGACCTGGAACGCGATGGTCAATGGCACGCCGGGAGTCACTTGTTTATCGGTAGGGTCTGACCGAATATCCGATCGATGCAGGCGTTCATCGACAAAGTAGGGGCCCTCAGTTTGCTCAGGACGGACGATACAGAGCGAGCGTGCAGTCGGAGAAGTTTGAGCGAGACCTTGGCTACCACCGATAAGATACGTGGCACTCGTGGCAACCAATAAACTCAGTAGCCGGCGTCGAGACAGAAGATCCCCACCTTGTTCGTCTGCCTCTTTCATTCAACCTTGACCTTCCGATTGTGGCGTGTTTCTCAAGGGGTCAATCGTTACCTGCCTCTCAGTCGTGGATGAACCGCACTTGGCGGTGGAGGCGCGGCCGACGGCCCTGGTGAAAATCCACGAGAAGGCCCGTAGAATCCTCCTCCCCCGTAGTACCCCCCATACCCTCCAAAACCACCGAAGGGCCTCCTCCCCCAATACCCACCATACGGCGAGAATCCGCTATACCCATAGGGCGGATAGTAGGCACCATAGTACGGGCTTCGATCTCGTCGTCTCTGGGTAGCGATACTATTCCAGTCGATGATGTGTTTCACTTCAAGGATGGGGTAGGTGTAATCGCTTTCATCCAGAGCCCTTGTGGTCTCGCCTTTCACGGTCCCGATCACGGTAATGGGTGTGCCTTGCGGGAGGCTGGCCGGATCAAGAAACTGCCCTTGAACGGCGAGGAATCGGCCTTCTGATCGGAGACGTTCTTCCGTCAAGGTTCCTTCCTTTTCGGTCGGCAGTTGCAAGATCTCCAACTCTGTCCCTGTATCCGTCCGCTTGGCCCGAATGACGCTGCCGCCGATCATGACTGTTCGTCCAGTATATTCGCCGGGCGCGCGCTTCAAGTCTGCAAAACGAATGCTGGTATCGATCTCCTGTTCCAACCCAAGGGGAACTCCGAGCAACTCAGTATCACGTTGGATCTGATGGATCGATTCCGCGCAAGCAGAACACAGGAGCGCTCCACCAACCAGGGGAGCGAGCATCATCATGCGTGACATGGTCATTCTCCTCTCCTAGAAATGATACGACAGCCCACCCAGGATATGCTGTGCGCGATAATTGCCGCTGAAGCCGCCGAGATCACCAAACGCTTGATCAAACTTGAATGTTGCTCCCCCGTACTTATACTCCCCGAACACCGCAATCTTCGGCGTGACGAACGCTCGAAGACCGGCCAACACGTTCCAGGCGGCGGCCACGTCGGAATCACTCCGTACGGTCGGCGTATCTCCAATGTGAGCGATGGCTGCTCCTATGCCGGCACCGACGTACGGTTGAAAGGTTCGGCCTGGGTATCGTGCAATCACATTCGCCCCGACCGTGGTCACTCGCATGTGGATCCCCGGATCTGAATCCAGTTGCTTGAGATGTGGAGTCGTATGGAGGACCTCACCCTCGATCCCGATCCAGCTATGACCGGGGAAGTATCCGACTTTGGCCCCATAGGTAATCGAGTTCTGAAGATCAAAGTCAACAAGTGGCCCAGGAACTCCGGCAGAGGGGCCTGTCCCGGCAATGCTGTTGATCCGATCCGCAAAGTTCACTCCCGCGGTGCCGGCCACATACATTTCTGCGGATGCTGGATGAGTCAACGCCATGATACAGGCGAACCCTATCGCAACGAGGCTGATGAGAAGACGCGGCCTATCCTTTTCCATCTTCGACCTCCGTTGAATCATCATAACAGATGTTTTGTCCATACAAGGTCCCCTATGAACTCGAGGCGGTGTAGCCTGATCACGGTTTTCAACTTATTCGTTTCCCATGATGATAAAGCCTCATGAATTCGAAAACATACAAGACCTTCGCACAATGATCGAATCTCTCACGCTCATCAGCAGATTCTCACTTGGACTCTGCATGCCACCTATGATACATCCCGTACGTGGCACGACCATGGAGATTGAATTCGAGCACGTCAGGTTGAACGGAGGGACCGATTATGGGATTGATGGATCACATGGGACAAGTCGTCGGGGGTCTCTTGAGCGGACAAGGCGGGCAGAACCCCCTGTTTCAAGCCGTCACCAGTTTGCTGGGAAACAACAGCAACCTCGGTGGACTCGCTGGACTGGTTCAGGCCTTTCAGAAGAACGGATTGAGTGAGATCGTGAATTCGTGGGTGAGTACCGGACAGAACCTCTCGATCACACCGCAGCAGATCGAACAAGGGCTAGGAAGCGATCTGCTCAAGCAACTGGCGAGTCAGGCCGGATTGTCCCCACAAGATGCCTGCTCACAATTGTCCGCGCTGCTTCCGAACTTGGTCGACAAACTCACTCCGAACGGTACGATCGAGACCGGGGCATTAGAGCAGCTCTTCAAGCTGGTTCAAGGGAAATAACACGCTGCTGCCGTGTGTCCCGATGGTTGGAACATCGACAACCGTCGGGACGCACCACTTCGCGCTTCAGCTATACGCAGTGGTGAACAGGACAGCGGAGTCATCCTTCTTCCACAGGCATCAGGTCATGCCCTCCAGGCCAGACAAGTCCACCACATCAATCTCAGAACCGCGATCACCCAAACCGGTAGTGGTATGGACGGCTATTGGGTTGGTCTGTTTATCGGTGATCTGGGCGCTTCGAGCCCCTGCTCCACAAGCAACCATGAAGATAGTGGAAGCACCGCTCACGCCGGATAAAGTCCCCTTGGTGACAGGGGAGGAATCGATCAGCGAGCTGTTTACACATGCCGGCTGCGCGGTCTGCCATGTAATCCCCGGCATTCCAGGAGCCAACGGCCACGTTGGCCCCCCCTTGATACTCGGCACCACCGGAACGCAGCGACTCAACGATCCGACCTACCATGGGGATGCCAAGACGGTACACGAGTATGTCGCGGAATCCGTCTTGGACCCGCAGCGATTTGTGGTGCCGGGATACCCGGAACACACCATGCCGGACTGGTATGGATCCAAACTCAGCGCATCGGCGCTTGAAAAAATTGCCGCGTATCTCGAACGGCAGACCGGCGAGAACTGACATCCGGGTTCGACCAATTATCCGGCAGTATGTGGCGAGGGGAGGGGACCCCTATCGTTTACGGAAGGGTGTGACGTTCCCGGAAGCATTACCCTGAATCTTGAAGGCATCTGAGCCCGGGCCAGTCCCCGGCTGTTTATCTAGGAGCGCGTTCACCGCCTCATCGCCTTTGAGCCCTTCCAGTTTGATCTTCAGGCGGAGATTGTTTGCACTATCGGCATTGATCAGGGCCTGCTCGAGCGAAATCTTGTTCGCCTTATAGAGTTGAAACAAGACATAGTCGAAGGTCTGACAGCCTTCGTCCGTTCCTTGCTCCATGGCTTCCTTCAATGTGTCGATCTCGGCCTTCTTGACCAGGTCCTTAATGCGCGGTGTATCCAGCATGATTTCCAAGGCCGGCACACGCTTGCCATCCAGCGACGGAATCAGCCGTTGCGAAATCACCGCCCGCAAATTCAAGGAGAGTTGCAGATAGATCTGGGCATGGCGCTCAACCGGAAAAAAATTCATGATCCGTTCGATCGCCTGATTGGCGTTGTTGGAGTGCAATGTGGCAATGCACAGATGGCCGGTTTCGGCAAACGTGATCGCGGCTTCCATGGTCTCCGTGTCCCGGACCTCACCGATCAGAATGACGTCCGGCGCCTGGCGAAGCGTATTCTTCAGCGCGTTCTGAAAGGTCAGCGTATCAAATCCGACCTCCCGCTGTGTGATGAGTGATTTCTTATGTTGATGGACGAACTCAATGGGATCCTCGACGGTGATGATATGGCCCGGGTGAACGGTGTTGCGGTGGTCGATCATCGCCGCCAGCGTCGTCGATTTCCCGGAACCGGTCGCGCCGACGACCAGCACCAACCCGCGTTTGGTCATGGCGACGTCTTTGATGATCGGAGGAAGTTGGAGCTGCTCGACCGTCTGGATGTCCGCCTTGATATGGCGAAAGACCAGCCCGACATTACCTTTCTGCCTGAAGATGTTGACGCGGAACCGGCCGAGCTCCTTGTAATACAGCGCCAGATTCATCTCCATCTTTTCTTCGAATTCGCTCCGCTGTTGCCCGCGCATGAGCGCCAACGCCAGCGCTTCAAGCTGTTCGTTGGTCAACGGCGGCGCCTCCGTCTGTTCAGTGACGCCATGCACCCGATAAATCGGCGGGGCGTCGATGGTCAAATACAAATCCGACGCTTCCCGCTCCACCATGACTTTCAAAAGGCTTCGAACGTCCATACTCGCATTCCGAGGGAACGGCGGCCGCTACGCGGCGCCGGCCACTGCCGTCCCGAACAGGTTCGGATTCATACTGCGCGACTGCGCTTCCGCCTTGTGCACCACGCCGCGAGTCGCAAGTTCCACCAATGCCATGTCCATCGTTTGCATCCCGTCTTTCTGGCTGGCTTGCATGATGCCCGGGATCTGATGCAATTTGGCCTCTCGAATGAGGTTTCGCACGGCCGTCGTCGCCACCATGATTTCCAGCGCCGCGACCCGCCCCCCGGTTTTCTTCTTCAGGAGAGTTTGCGTGATCACCGCTTCCAAGGCTTCAGAGAGCTGTGTCCTGATCTGCGCCTGCTGCGCCGGAGGAAACGCATCGATGATGCGGTCGATCGTCTTTGGCGCGCTCGACGTATGGAGGGTACCGAACACCAAGTGGCCGGTTTCCGCCGCGGTCAACGCCAATTGAATGGTTTCCAAGTCCCGCATTTCGCCCACCAGGACGATGTCCGGATCTTCGCGCAGCGCCGACTTCAAGGCATTGGCGAAGGAGAGGGTGTGCACGCCGAGCTCGCGTTGATTGACCAGGCACTTCTTGGATTTGTGGACGAACTCGATCGGATCTTCAATGGTAATGATATGGCCCTCGAACGTGTTGTTCAGATAGTCCACCATCGCGGCGAGCGTCGTCGACTTGCCGGACCCCGTCGGTCCGGTGACCAGAATCAATCCTTTTTCCTTGTCGCACAGTTGCCGCAGAATCGGCGGCATGCCGAGCTTTTCCAACGGAAGAATCGTCGTCGGAATATTTCGAAAGACCGCGCCGAGCCCTCGCTGCTGAACAAACACGTTGACCCGGAACCGCGCGATGTCTCCAAGCTCGAACGAAAAATCACATTCACGTTTTTCTTCGAATGACTTTCGCTGCGCGTCGTTCATCATGTCGTAGATCAACGCATGTGTTTCATCGGGAGTGAGGGGAGGGTGATCGAGTTTTTTGAGATCACCATGAATACGAATCATCGGGGGTTCGCCCGCACTGATGTGACAATCGGACGCGCCTTCCTTCACTGAAAACGTCAGCAGCTTGGAAATATCCATTCCAAATGACCCCTGGGAAACGGGTTATGGTGAGGATGGAAATACCTTGTGCATCATGCCACAGCACCCGATGAAAGCAAGCAAATAGCCGGAAGGCGCCGCAGGCGAGGAAGGCTGAGGTCAAGGTCGAGCAAGGTTTCTTCGGATGCCACCTTATCCTCTACCTTGCCCTTCCAACAACTAGAGGAGACCGGTCTCACGACCGGCGCGTTGCACGGCCTGCAGGGCTTCATCAAGCTGGTCCGTGGTGTGGGCTGCCGTCACCGTGAACCGGATCCGGCTCGTACCATCGGGCACGGTGGGCGGTCGAATGGCGGTCGCATAGACACCGTGGGCGAGAAGGCGATCGGCGAACGCGGAGGCTTTGGCGGCATCTCCGATGAGAACCGGGAGAATGGGACTGACGGTCGCCGTCAGGCGAAAACCTTGGTTCTGAAGCCCCTTGAACAGGTAGTGGCGATTCGCCCACAGCCTGGCTCGTCGTTCCGGCTCCGTCTCGACAATCGCGATGGCAGCCGAAGCCGCCGCCGCCATGGCCGGGGGAAGCGCCGTCGTAAAAATAAAGGATCGGGCCACGTTGAGCAGGTACTGCACGAAGTCGTCGGATCCGACAACATAGGCTCCATAACTGCCCAAGGCTTTGCTCAGTGTTCCCATATGAAACGGGATCCGCCCCTCCAGGCCGAACTGCTCAATCGTGCCACGACCGCCGGCCCCCATGATACCGGTTCCATGGGCATCATCCACATACAGCAGCGCGTCATACTGTTCAGCGAGCCTCACCAGGTCATCCAGCGGCGCCACGTCTCCATCCATGCTGAAAAGACCTTCCGTGATGATCAGGGTGCGACGATTGTCGGACCGTCGCCGAAGCAGTGTTTCCAGGTGCGCGCAATCACCGTGCCGAAACACCCGGAAATCAGCCCGGCTCAATCGACAGCCATCGATCAGACTGGCATGGCACAAGCGATCGGCAAGGATAAGCCCTCCGCGGCCGATCAGATTGGGGATGACACCGACATTGGCCAGATACCCCGCGCCGAATACCAGCGCCCCCTCTGTTCCCTTGAACTTCGCCAATGCGGCTTCGAGGGAGCGATGAGGCGGAAGCGACCCACTGACCAACCGCGACGCACCGGATCCCGCTCCATATCGTTCCGTCGCCTCGACAGCGGACTGAATCACCCGGGGATGTGCGGCAAGGCCAAGGTAATCGTTGGACGACAGTAGGATCACCGTGCGTCCGGCATAGTCCACCACCGGTCCTGAAGCAGACTCGAGCGGCGACAAGGCGCGCCGTAATGATTGACCGGTCAATCGTTGGAGTGCGGCTCGAAAGTGACTGGTCGACACCTGAATCCTCCGAGACCTCGGTCGCCGGGGAGGCCTTCCCCTCACTCCGCGTTCCGATTGCATTGACAAGGTGCGTTACCGTTCAGTATAAAACAACGGTTCTACGACAGAAAGCCAGTCGTCATTCGAAAAGGAGTGAATAGGGCGCGATGACGTACCGAATAAAAGTTCCCCCTCGTACCTTGCCGGTCGGCGAAGAACAACTCGTGAGTGGACTGGAGCACTGGCTGATCGGGCTCAAGAGCTATCGATGGTCTTTGATCATCGGATGTGTCCTGCTGTTCCTGATGGGGATGGGCCTGTGGGGATTGTTCTGGTACGAGGAGCAAAACGCCAGTAAAGCCCAAGAACTTGAGCGGGAAGCGACGAGTCGCCTGTTCACACGGCCTTCCAACGATCCGCAAAAGGCGGCCGCCAATCTCAAGGAGGCTATTGCACTGTATAAACAGGTACTGGATGAGTATCCGCGTACCCCGACGGCCCCGCTTGTACAGTTCAGTCTCGGGAATGCCTTCCTTCAATCCAATGATGTGGACTCGGCAATCGAGGCATACAAACGATTTACCTCCACCTATGGATCCAACACGTCGCTCCTCGGGCTCGTGTATCAAAAATTGGGATACGCCTATCTTGTCAAGGGAGATTTCGACCAGGCCGCCGGCGCATACTCGTCGATCCTCGATATGCCCGGCGCCATGAACCGTGATTATGCGCTGTTTGAAGTCGCTCGGCTCGAGGAAAACCGCTCAAAACCGGACGAAGCCTTGAAACACTATCAAGAACTGCTGAAGACCTACCCCAACTCGCCGCTCACGAGTGAAGCGGCAGTACGGGTAAAGGTCATCGAGGCCAAGAAAAATCCTGAACCTGCCCCGGCGCCTGCTGCATCAGCCCCTTCCAAGCCTTCCAAACCGTAAGCCCTTGATCTAAACGATACGCGGTGGGAACAAGGTCCTCGCAAGAGGCCTCTCCCACTGCTATCTGGCAAGATTGAGCAATTCACCGGCTCGGATGCTGAGACCGGAAATATTATTGCGGGCTTTGATGGTCTTGATGGGAATACCGAACTTGCGTGATATTTTTTGGAGGGTATCGCCCATCCGAACGCGATACACGTGTGAGGCGTTGATCTTGGGGCGCGGGATCTCACGATCCGCCATCATGGCCAGGGGGGGGAATTTGTGAGTGGGAACTCGTTCCAGCAATTCCAGCACTTTTTCACTCATTCCAACCGGAACCTTCAGATGATAGCTGGTCTCGTCCGGAGGCGTGGCATCCCGCCGAAGTTCGGGGTTCAGCAGCCGGAGATCGTTGTACGAAATACCGGTCACATTTGAAATAGCCCGGAAGTGCAACGGGCGGGTCACGACAACCTCCTCAAACTCATGAGGTGGAACCGGGTTTTGAGCAAACCCGTACCGGTCCGGATTCCGAGCAATGATCGTGGCCGCCATGATGCGAGGCACATATTGCTTTGTTTCCAACCGAATTAATTTGGTCCTGGAGATGTCAGAGAACGATTCGGCTTGAGCCTTATGAAGCGCGCGTAACACCTTTCCTTCTCCGGCATTATAGGCTGCCATCGCTAACGGCCAGGTTCCAAAAATATCGTACAGGTCCCTGAGATACCGGGCCGCCGCCACCGTCGACTTAATAGGATCTCGCCGTTCATCCACATAGTGATCGATGCGCAACCCGTACAGCTTTCCCGTGCCTTTCATAAACTGCCACGGACCCGTCGCTTTGGCTCTCGAATAGGCGTACGGATTGAACCCACTTTCAACCAAGGACAAATGCACGAGATCGCTCGGAAGGTTGAACTCCGCAAAGATGTTTTCGACCAGCGGACGGTAGCGATTGAGTCGCACCATCCACTGCTCGAATCGGTCCCGAATGGAGGTGTTAAAAAAACGGATATGGCTTTGCACCGACTGATCGATGACCACGGGAATGTTATACAACGTTTCCTGAGGCTCTGCCGATCCTGCACGTGCCTCGGACGGAGGCGTCTCAGCGGAATTGTCACCTACGGAAAGGTCAGGCGGCGACGCGGTCAGCTCGGGCTCCAGTGGAACCAGATTCGGATCCAAATCATCGCTGTTTTCTTGTGCAGCCTCGATCCCTTCGAGTAACGTATCCGAACCAACAGGAGCGGCCGAAGGGGCCGCCGACTGGTTCACAACCGCTACGTCTTGTGCCAAACCTTGAGCGGGTAGTACAAGGAGAATGGAGCCGACCACACAGGTGGCCGCCACTCCCGCAACTCCGTCCCAACGATTGACGGCCATCATTCCTCGAAACAGCATGTGAGAGAGCCTATCCATCCCCTGCACACTTGTCAAGAAATCGACCGGACCTCCCGTGCGTGCTCAACCCATTTTCATCCTGCCTGACATTGCTCCGCCAGACTCCACCGCGGCAGCATCACGTGGCCAATTCCGGTGTTCGATTCCTTGACAGGTTCCCAAAACACATGGTAGCGTACGCCCTCTCCCAAGATCTATCTTACCGAATTTACATTGTTATTTTGTTGAGGAGGTATTGAGCAATGCTGAAGCGCTATCTCTTGGCTCCTGGCCCGACACCAGTCCCCCCGGAGGTGTTGTTGGCAATGGCTCGTCCGATGATCCATCACCGCGCCCCCGAATTCGACCCTATCTTTGCCGAGGTGCGTGAGGGGCTGAAATGGCTGTTTCAGACACAGAATGATGTCCTGATGCTTGCGGCATCCGGCACCGGCGGGATGGAAGGCTCCGTGTCCAACTTTTTATCGCCGGGCGATAAAGCCTTATATGTGAACGCCGGAAAATTCGGCGAGCGCTGGGGCAAGCTGTGTAAAACATTCGGCGTCCAGTCGACGGAACTCAAGGTCGAGTGGGGCCGCGCGATCGATCCTCAACAAGTCGCCGACGCTCTGAAAAAAGATCCCTCCATTAAGGCGGTCTATGTGCAGGCCAGTGAGACGTCAACCGGAGTATCGCATGACGTCAAGTCGCTGGGTGAAATCGTCAAACGATTCGAGAATACCATTTTAGTGGTCGATGCGATCACAGCCCTCGGGGTCTTCGATATTCAAACGGACGCATGGGGACTGGACGTCGTCATCACCGGCTCTCAGAAGGCCTTGATGTTACCTCCGGGGATGGCGTTTGTAAGCGTGAGTCCCAAAGCCTGGGCCTTGGCCGACAAGGCAACGAATGCCGCTTTTTACTTTAACTTTAAGAAAGAACGGGACAATCAGGTCAAGAATCAGACGTTGTTCACCCCGACGGTTTCTCTCATCATCGGGCTTCAGGAAGCCCTCAAGATCATGCGGGCGGAAGGGTTGGGGCAGATGTTTGCCCGACAGGGGCGATTGGCTCTTGCGATGCGGGAAGGTGTGAAAGCGGCCGGCATGACGCTGTTTCCCAAAGAGTCTCCAAGCGATGCCCTCACGGCGGTGTGTGCTCCGGACGGCATCGACGGCCAGGCCATCTATAAGAATCTTCGTGTGAAATACGGCATGACCGCAGCCGGCGGGCAAGACCACCTCAAGGGGAAAATCTTCCGTCTCTCACATATGGGCTATGCCGATACCTTCGATGTGATCGCCGCCCTCGCTGCAACTGAAATGGTGCTGAAGGGGCTGGGTCATCCCGTCACATTGGGCAGTGGAGTCGGGAAAGCACAAGAAATCTTGATGGCAAAGTAACCAGAGTGAGGAGTGACATGGCCGTAGCGGGAATGAAAATTCTGATCAGCGACAGTTTGTCGAAGCAGGGAGTCGAAGCGTTGGAAAAAGCCGGATTCACCGTCGTGGTGAAATCCAAAATGCCGAAGGATGAACTATTCAAGGAGATCAAGGACGCCGACGGATTAATCGTGCGATCCGGGACCAAGGTGACCGAAGAACTGCTCGCGGCAGCCGACAAGCTCAAGGTAGTCGGGCGAGCCGGATCCGGGCTCGACAATGTCGACACGCCGGCGGCGACTCGTCGCGGCATTGTCGTCATGAATACTCCGGGCGGCAACACCGTCACGACGGCCGAACATACGATGTCCATGATCTGCGCCATGAGCCGGCGCATTCCCCAAGCCACCGCCTCGGTCAAGGCAGGCAAGTGGGAGAAGGATAAATTCATGGGTGTCGAGCTCTACAACAAAGTGCTCGGTATCATCGGCGCCGGACAGATCGGCAGTCACCTGACCAAGATGGCGCAGGGAATCGGCATGAGCGTCGTCGCATTTGACCCCTACCTGGCGCCAGACCGAGCCGAGCGGATGGGCGTCACCATGTTGGACCTTGATGAGCTCTTCCGGCGAGCCGATGTCATTTCCGTTCATACGCCGTTGACTCCGGAAACCAAAGGCATCATCAACGCCCAGGCCATCGCGAAGATGAAGCCCGGAGTCCTCATCGTCAACTGCGCGCGTGGCGGGATCATCAATGAACAGGATTTATGCGACGCGCTGAAGTCAAAGCGAGTAGCCGGCGCCGCCTTCGATGTATTCGAAGAAGAACCCGTGAAGCCCGACAATCCGCTCCTGGCCTTGGATAATTTTATTTGCACTCCCCATATCGGCGCCCAAACCACAGAGGCACAAGAGAACGTCGCGATTGGAATCGCCGAACAGATTGTTGATTATTTCACCAAAGGCGTGGCAAAAGGAGCCGTCAATATTCCTTCCGTCGCACCAGAGCTGCTGCCTCGTCTGCAACCCTTCCTCACGTTGGCTGAGAAGCTTGGCACCCTTCAAACCCAGTTGGTACAAGGCGGCGTCGAACGGGTCACGGTGGAGTACAGTGGCGAGGTCGCCGGTCTTTCAGTAGCACCGTTGACCATCGCTGTGTTGAAAGGCCTGCTGAACCCCATCATGGAGCATCCGGTCAACTATGTAAACGCTCCCATCGTGGCGAAGGAACGCGGCATCGAAGTCAAAGAGATCAAGAGTACGGATGCCGGCGATTTCACGAGCCTCATCCGGGTTCGTGTCGAGGCTGGAAAAGCCTCGCATCAGGTCGCAGGCACCCTGTATCACAAGAAGGAAGCCAGAATTACCGAGATCGACCAATTCAAAGTCGAAGTTGTCCCAGAAGGGCATATGCTCCTGATTCATAATGTTGACCGGCCAGGGGTCATTGGAATGGTGGGAAAAGTCCTCGGCGATCGGGCGATCAATATTCTCCGCATGCAGTGCGCGTTGGAAAAACGCGGAGGCGATGCCCTCCTGATCATTGGGTCTGATACGGAGTTTCCTGCAGCGGCACTGAACGAAATTCGCGCGAGCTCAAACATTCTCTCCGTCAAGGTCGCAAACCTATCCTAGTGAGTAGTTACTAGGCGATTATGGCTGCTGCCCCTCCGACGCGCACGGTTTCTTCGGAAAAGGTGCCTCTCATACGCGAACGCTCACTTGTTCCCGTGGGAATGGCCACGATTCTTCCGGAAGCGACCCGCCATGTTCGCCATCTGGAATCCGCGCTTCTCCGTCAATTCTACGGGGCCGGCTATGACGAGATCATCCTTCCCACTTTTGAGTATCTCGACGTCCTGGCGCCGGGCCTTGAACCTCGCCTGGCTGAAAACTCCTATAAAATCATCGACAGAACGACCGGACGTATCCTGCTCCTGAGGCCAGACGTGACCGCGCAAATTGCGCGAACGGTCGCCATGGGCATGGTCGGCGCTCGCCTGCCGTTGCGGTTGTCGTATCGCGCCACGGTATTTCGACATGAACCGGAACACGTCGGTCGGGACCGAGAAATTTTTCAAGTCGGCGCCGAGCTGATCGGGGCCGACGATCCCGCCGCCGATTGTGAAATGATCACCTTGATGATCGAATCCCTTCGTCAAATCGGCCTGCCGTCGTTCAAGGTCTCGCTGGGGCATGTCGGGTTTTTCAAAGGCCTTCTGGTATGTGCCGGGCTCTCGGCCGAGGGAAGAAAACGGGCGGAGGAAGCCGCCGCCAGAAAGGATTTGCCGAGGCTCGAAGAAATCATTTTGCAAGAACGGGTGGCCAAGCGTTCTGCACGTCGGATTCTTGACGCGCTCGAGCTCTGCGGAACAGCCGACATCCTCATGAAGGGACGCGCGCTCGCCAAAGGGGAGCCCTCCCTGCTGCAGGCGTTAGACCGATTGGCCCGCATCTACGGCATATTATGTGCCTCAGGGTTCAAAGACCTGCTCCTTTTGGATTTAGGTGAGTTCCGAGGATTCGATTACTATGACGGTGTGGTGTTCGACGTGTTCTCGGAAGGGATCGAGGTGGAATTGGGTGGAGGAGGGCGGTACAACCATCTCATCGGACGGTTTGGTCGCGATCTGCCATCTACCGGCTTTGGGCTCAATGTCGATCGGCTCTTCCGAAGCCTCAACCTTTCCGGGGCCATGAAGCCTCTTGAGTCCCCCATCCTTGTGATAGGCCCCACGAACAGATCCCATGAACTGATTTCCATCTCCCAGGAACTCCGACAAGCCGGATTGCGAGTACTCCAACGATCCATCGCGGCCTCCGGCCACAACCTGATCCGCATGGCTGCAGATGTTGCTCGTGAATCAGAAGTCTCCACCACCATTGTCGTCGGCGCGGATCGATCCAAGGAGGATCATGTCCTGCTGTTGCCACGAACCGAAGCGCATCAAGTCGGAGACGAGACGAGGACGCACCGGATGCCGACACGCACTGTGCTGAAACGAGACCTTGTACATACGCTGCGCGCCAAACCCGAAGGGGCATCATGACGGCCGGCAGTTCAGTTGACCTCTCTCAACCAAAGCTTCCCCCACAAAACTTGGAGGCTGAGCAGTCGGTGCTCGGCGCCATCCTGCTTGACAACGCCGCCATGCCGAAGGCGATGGAACTACTGGTCGAGGATGACTTCTACCGCACCGCCCACAAGAAAGTCTTTCAAGCGATGCTTGAACTCGCTGACACGGGCGAAGTCATCGACCATATCACGTTGACCGAGCGGCTTAAGTTTCGTAAGGAGCTCGAGGTCATCGGCGGGGCCGCCTACCTTGCCGAACTGGTCCAGATTGTCCCCAGTTCTGCCAATATTCGCTACCACTGCAAAATTGTTCGGGATAAGGCTGTGGCCCGCCAGCTGATCAGCACGTCCACGGAGGTACTGACCAGAGGTTATGAGGGAACCGCCTCGATTGATGACCTGCTCGATTTCGCGGAACGCTCGGTATTCAGTATTGCTCAAGGGAAACTGGAGCGATCATTTAGCCCGATCAGTCAGGTCATTAAGGAAAGTCTGGATGTCATCGACAAACTGTCGAAACGAAAAGAGCATGTCACCGGCGTGCCGACCGGCTACTATGATCTTGATGACATTACCGCTGGGCTGCAGGCGTCGGATCTGGTCGTCGTGGCGGGGCGACCAAGCATGGGAAAAACGAGCCTGGCCTTGGGTTTTGCGACACATGCCGCCATTCATGCCAACACCGTCGTCGGTATCTTCAGCTTGGAAATGTCGAAACCCCAAATCGTGCTGCGTATGCTCAGCTCCGAAGCACGCGTTGATTCCCACGCGCTCCGCACGGGAAAACTGCAGAAAGAGGACTGGTGGAGACTGGCGGAGGCAGCCGGGCGTTTGGAGCAGGCTCCGATCTATATCGACGACACCGGAGGAATCACCGTGCAGCAGATGCGCGGAAAGGCACGTCGTCTCAAAGCCGAGAAGGGACTGGACCTGCTGATCGTCGACTACTTGCAACTGATGCAAGGCCGAAGCGATTCCGAATCCCGCCAACAAGAGATCTCCGACATCTCCCGTTCGTTGAAAGCCTTGGCCAAAGAGCTCAATGTCCCGGTGGTCGCCCTGTCCCAGTTGAGCCGGGCCGTGGAGGCACGCAAACCACCAATTCCGATGCTGGCCGACCTTCGGGAAAGCGGGGCGATCGAGCAGGATGCCGATGTCGTCATGTTCATTTACCGCGAAGACGTCTATGATCAGAACTCAGAACGAAAGGGAATTGCCGACATCATTGTCAGCAAACATCGAAACGGACCCATCGGAAAGAAAGAGCTGTTTTTCCAGGATCGTTATGCCAAGTTTGAAAGCCTCGACCTTCGCGAAAACTGATAGGCCGATGACTTCTTCAACGTCCTGAGGAGACATCGCGCGGTTTGCGCATCCTTCCACCACTCGGTATAATCTCCCTGTATTCATGCAAACTAACCCGGTGAACGCAGCAGGTACACCTAACCATGACATGTGACTCCACACCTTCTCCTAGAAACGGTTTCATCCCACAAGGCGTCAGTTGGCTCATCCCTTGTGTCCTTGTCGCCTGCGCAGCAGCCCCTCAACCACAGAAGACCGTTCAACCCCCGATTGCGGTGCAGCAGCCTGCACCGACTGCGCCTGAGTCCGATGCCACGTATCATTTCATGATGGGGCACCAGGCGGAACTCTCGCAGGATATCGAAACGGCCCTCAAGGAGTATCGCGCCGCCTTGACGATCGACCCGAAGTCGCGTGAAGTCCAATCGCGTTTGGCGGCTCTGTATTTTGCGTTGGGAGATTTTACACAAGCCGTTCAGTATGCCGAAGAAGTGGGGCAGGGAACGGGGCAAGAACCACAAGTACTGACACAGATGGCCGGTATCCTCGCCAGTGCCGGAAAGCCTGACCGTGCGCTGGAATTGTTAGACAAGGCCATCGACAGTGCCCCGGAGAAGGGGGAGTCCTATTTTCCCAAGGGACTCATCCTGTTGAACCAGAAGCGAATCGCCGAGGCGGAACAAGCCATCAAAAAGGGCCTGCAGTACAGCCAAGATTCACCGATCGGTCACTATTATCTCGGTCGAATCTCCCTGGAGGCCGGAAACACCGACCAAGCAGTGATGAATTTTGACCGTGCCATCACGGCAAATCCCGCGTTTGAACCGGCCTATCTGGCGCAAGCGTCCGTATTCGAAACACGTCACGAAAAGGACAAAGCCATCGCCGTCCTGAAACGCTACCTTGAACAAGTGAATCCGCGTAATCGAGACATTCGCCAACATCTAGTCCAGCTGTACATCGCGACCAAAGACTATGCCGGAGGCCTTGCGGAACTTGAAACAATATTGCAAGACAATCCCGGAGATCTCGATGCCCAATTACGGATGGCGTTGATCTACGGGGAAAAGAAAGAGTTCTCCAAGGCCATCAGTCGATTGACCGACATTTTGGCCGCTAAACCGGCGGAACTCAAAGTACGTGACTATCTCGGATACTTATACGAAGAGACGAAAGACTTTCCCAAGGCGATTGAAACCTATAAATACAACATCCACTTGGATCCAAAGTTCTCCGACAGCCACATGCACCTGGGCGTGCTTCTCTACCGACTCAAGCAGTTCCCCGAAGCCGTGACACATCTCGATGAAGCCGTGCATCTGACGCCGAAACAGCCGGAGCCGTACATTGTCCTGGGACTCGCGCATGTGCAGCGCGATCAGTTTGAAAAAGCCACGCAAGCGTTTGAAGAAGGGATTCGGCATCATCCCAAGAACGCCGACCTTCACTTCAACCTGGGCACAGCATACGACAAGTTGAACCGATTCGAGGAGGTGGAACGCGCAATGGAAACCGCGCTCTCCCTGGATCCTCACCATGCCGATGCGCTGAACTATCTCGGGTACAGTTACGCCGACCGAGGGATCAAGATCGAGCAGGCCCTGTCTCTGACAAAACGGGCGGTCGCGCTGAAGCCCGAGAATGGGTACTACGTCGATAGCCTGGGATGGGCCTTCTACAAATCCGGCATGCTCGCAGAGGCCCTCACCGAGATCAAGAGAGCCGTCACCCTGGTCGGCGATGATCCTGTGATCTATGAGCACTTAGGCGACATCTACATGAAACAGCAGAAGTCCGGAGATGCACGCGATGCATGGCTTCATTCTCTCGAGCTCGACCCTTCCAACGACAAATTACTTCAACGGTTCCGCGAGCATGGCATGACCACTCCTGCCTCTGAAGAGCGAATCCAGCAGGCCAAGCGCCGTGTTGCAGAGAAGACACAAGGCCAACAAGCCACTCCCTAATTCCTCCCTCTATAACTATCTCTGGCCTGCCGTGCGCTGATTGTCTCGCCCGTTACCGTCTACCTCCAACCCCACCAAGTGCCAATTCTCGGCCATTCGGAACAGATTACGGTCACAAAACCATCCGACAAAGACCTCTTTAAAATCGGTTTTTTCATAACTTATTGCAACATCAGGGATCAGTGGTACGCTGAGCCTGTTCGCTGAGCGGCATCGAACCTGCTATTGGAACAGGTAGGCGGCAACCAAGGCGCCGCAGGTTATGAATGGAACCGTCAGTGAACCATCAACAAGGAGGCAGTACAATGGTGACGTCGTTCCGTAAACAAGAGGGTTTTACCCTCATTGAGTTGATGATCGTCGTGGCGATCATCGGGATCCTGGCGGCCATCGCCATTCCCAACTTCGTCGCCTACCAGGCGAAATCGAGACAGTCTGAAGCCAAGGTGAACCTTGGCGCCATCTTTACCTCCGCCACCGCATTTGCGGCTGAACAATCGACCCCCACATATCTTCCTGGTTCTACGCTCGATCCAATCGGTTGGTCGCCGAGCGGAAATCCTCGCTATACCTATTGGTACGCCACGACGAGTGGAGCTACGGCGTTCACGATTCCCGCCAGCGTGACCGCACCGACCAGCTGTAATACGGCGGCACCGGCTACGAACAAGACTGTGGCCGCCAGTGCTTCCAGTCCGACGACGGCGGCTGGGTTTACGGCTGGTGCGATGGGAAACATCGACTCGGACGCCACATGCGACGAGTGGTTTATCAATGACCAGCGTGCACTGAGCAATGAACGGAACGATGTCGGCGCCTAATCCTGATTAGGCAGGCATTCCATGGAAGGGGATCGGGACCACCGATCCCCTTTCCCATTTCTAAGGGTCATGGGAACCCATACGACGGCTTTCTTCCGCACCCGCAACTCCTCCCCATTTTTTCACGGCGTTGATATGGTTCCCTGTAATTGGTTTCTGCATGGCGCCTGACGCGGTGGCATGACTAACTTCATCACTGAAAGAATCCCGGCTTCGTTGAGCGGCCCCTGCCTGGTCATAGGGAGTGTGACGGCATTCGCCCCAATGATCGAGGGCGGAACGACTCAGCTCCCGGTTTTGATCATCAGGTTGATTCTCCTAGGCGCGTTGGGAACATGGCTCATAGCTGGGCTCCGTCGATCCACCTTGTCCATCCCACGAACTGCCCTATGGTGGCCGATCATCACGTTCCTGGGATGGTCAGGCCTTTCCCTCATCTGGTCGCCTTATACGAGTGTCAGCCTCCAATGGTTCCTGAGCCTCCTGCTCTATGCCGTCTTTTTCTTGATGATCCTGCATGGCGTAAACGGCGAACAACGCATCCGACGCTTCCTCATGCTCATCCTACTCCTGGGCCTGTTCGAAGGAGGACTTGGTATTACTCAGTATCTTTATCATGGGGAATCAAGGGCCAAGGGAACCTTTTTCAACCCGAACTTTTTTTCCACATATGAGGCGGTGTCCGCCGTGTTAGCAATGAGCCTCATCTGGTTCGGCACGGAGTACGGCAAGGCAGGCAAGCTGTTCTTGATTCTGACTGCAACCATATCGAGTACGGCGGTGATCCTGGCACAATCAAGGGGAGGAGCTGCGGCTTTCCTTACTGCGATCACAGTCGTCGGATACGTCCGATATGGGAAGTCCTCGCTGTTTCTACTTCTGGTGGTTATTCTCGGCACGATCCTGTTCCCCAACCCTCTGAAACAGCGACTGATGGACGTAGGCACGCAAGACCCTTACGCCTACACGAGAATAGAGATTTGGGATGACGCGACAAAACGGGTTCAGGACCATCCGATGGGGATTGGGCTCGGCATGTATAAGTATGCCTCGTTTCAATATCGTTTCCCCATAGAAGACGCCATTGTCCACTATGGGAAACGCGCCGAGACGGCACACAATGAATACCTCCAGCTGGCCGTGGAATTGGGAATAGTCGGCTTGGCGCTCTTTGTGTTGATCATCACGGTATGGACGGCGGAAATCAAACGGATATGGAGGCCGGACCTTCCTCAAGCATCCCAAGGAATACTAGTGGGGCTCTGCGCCGGTGTGCTGGTAACCCTCGTCCATGCCACCGTGGATTCGGTGTTCCACGAACCGGCTCTCGTGCTGCTCCTGGTATTGGAGGGAGCTCTTGCGGTTGCTTTAGGAAGACAGGTACGCGGCACACAAGCCGAGCCGCGGTGTTTTTCACTTCCATACCATGCCGCCCGGATCGTCTTGAGCCTCGTGGCGGTAGGCGGCCTCGCATATCTCGCCATTCAACCGGCCGCAGCATGGCTTCTAGCCAATCAGGGCAACCACGCATCAGCCGACCATGACTATCAGTCGGCAATCAGCTGGTATCAATATGCATCGATCGCGGATCCTGGTTCTACCGCAGTGCGGGATGGGCTGGCACGTTTGTACGTTCAACGGTTCCGTGAGTCCGGCGATCCCGACTGGCTCCATCAGGCGGCTACCGAACTGGCGGTATCGATGTCTCTCAACCCGCTCGATGGTCGGCCGCCCTATCGGTTGGGCACGATCTATCTCCTGCAGGCTGAACAGCCAATCTGGGCCTCGTACCGGGACTCACTGAGCGCACAGGCAGCGCAGGCTTTCAAAAACTCGATAAGTGTGGACCCTTTTTCGCCCTTCGGATATTTTGAATTAGGCAAGCTGTATCGCGGAAAAGGAGACCGCACCTCCGCTCAAGAAGTGTTTGAGCGGGCCATCAGCTACGAGCCGAATTTTATACCAGCCAGGATGGCCCTCGCGGAACTGGCTCAAGAGAGAGGGCAACCAGACGTCGCACACATGCATCTGCGGGCAATCGAAACAATCCGATGGAAGTATCAGGGATGGACCTTGTCATCCTTGGAGCAACAGTTCCTAGCCGTGCAGTCGCCGAAGTCCTAGCCGCATCGAAGATGATTCGGGCCGCCCATACCACGAAGCAATGGATTCCCTTGGCAATAGTGGGCATGGGTTTGTCCGCTGGAATTGTGGCGACCCAAATCTCCATGGATCACGCACGGGCAGGAATTCCTATGCTGCAGCGCAGCTCGTATGTCCCTGACGGACATCTTCTCAAAGTGGCAGCGCTCGGCTATCGAGAGGTCGTCGCGGACGTCCTCTGGCTGCAAGTCATTCAAGCCATGGGTGACAAGTATGTCTCCCCGGAAACAGGCCGATGGATCTATCACACCTTGGACGTCGTCACGACCTTGGATCCCACATTTGTGCGAGCCTACGAGGCAGGCGCACACGCGCTATGCACGATGGTGGTGATGCCTGAGGAAAGTAACCGGCTGCTTGAAAAGGGCATTCGCCACAACCCCCGTGAATGGCGTTTGCCGTTTCTACTGGGCTTCAATCTGTATTTCGAATTGGGCGATAACCAGAAAGCGGCTGAGGCCATGGCCATGGCGGCACGTCTTCCCGGTGCACCGGAGGTTATCGCACAGCTGGCAGCCAAGTTGCTGGTCTCTGCCAAGTCACCGCAACAAGCCGTTGAGTTACTTGCGAACATCTATGAGAACACCTCGGATGAGAATCTCAAACAGGTGCTCGATCAACGTTTACGGGAGGCCATCGTTGAGCGTGATCTCTTTCTGCTTGAGGACGCAATCGGACGGTTCTACGCACAGCATTCACAGCGACCGGCCGGACTGGAACAGTTAGTCCAAGCGGGGCTGTTACGGGAATTGCCGCAAGAGCCGTTCGGTGGACAATATCACTACAATGCCGATACGGGAGCGGTACGGAGTACCGAAGTCAAAGAACGAATGCGCATGACGTTCCGTAAACGAGGGCAGTACCACTGACGTCCAACTCGGTTGTATCGGAAAGAAGATCACGCATGGATGCCATCACAGTTGAACACATCACGAAAGTTTACGAACCGGTGTGGCCCTGGCATCGCTCGTCGACCGTCTTGTCCGATGTGTCTTTCACCGTCGCCAAAGGAGAGATCTTTGGATTCTTGGGACACAACGGAGCGGGCAAGACGACCACCATGAAAATCCTGCTTGGCCTGTTGAGGCCGACAAGCGGGAAGATCGAGGTACTAGGGGCGCCGGCCGGCGATGTGGCAACTCATGGCAAACTGGGTTACCTCCCTGAGTCGCCATACTTTTACGATTACCTCACCGCAGAAGAGTTTCTTGAATTCTACGGGAAACTTGCTGGAATGGCGCGTGAGGCAATCCGCGTTCGCATCCCGGACTTGCTTGAGCAGGTCGGCCTTCAAGAGGCTCAACATCGCCAATTGCGGAAATTTTCTAAAGGCATGCTGCAACGAATCGGCTTGGCTCAGGCCCTGATTCAAGACCCTGAATTGGTCGTGCTTGATGAGCCGATGTCAGGACTCGATCCGATGGGACGAAAAGAAGTACGAGATCTCATCTTGAATCTCCGTGAACAGGGGAAGACCGTCTTCTTCAGCACCCATATCTTGTCCGACGTCGAGATGATTTGTAATCGCGTGGGCATACTGGCCAAGGGAAAGATGCTTGCGCTTGGGACCGTGGAGGAATTAGTCGACGGGCAACTTGCCAAGTCCATCGAAGTCGTCTGCGATGGAGTCATCGGGAGACAGATTGAACCAGTCCGGAGACTGGCGCTTCGGACATTGCAAAGCGGAGCGCGCTGTCTGATGGTGCTCCCAGGGCACGAGTGTCTCGACGAAATCCTGGACGCACTTCGTCGTGCCGGCGCGAAATTGGTCTCCATTATTCCGCACAAGGGTTCGCTGGAGGAACTCTTCGTCCACAAGAGTGAAGGCGAGGGCTGACATGCAACGTCTCTTTGCGGTGGCCGTCAACACTTTTCGAGAAACCCTTCGCGATAAAATTCTGTACAATCTGGTGCTGTTTGCCGTCCTCCTCATCGGATCCTCTGTTCTGCTTGGGACATTGACCATCGGAGAACAGGCCCGCATCGTCAACAATCTCGGATTGGCGGCGATTAACCTTGTCGCCGTCATCATCGCCATTTTTGTTGGAATCGGCCTGGTCTCCAAGGAAATAGAGCGACGAACCATCTACACGCTACTCGCGCGTCCCATCACGAGAGCGCAGTTCGTGCTCGGAAAGTACCTGGGGTTGGCGCTGGTCATTCTCGTGAACATCGCCATCATGTTCGCCATGTTCCTGGCGACCGTGAAGCTGAGCGGCCATCCGATCCACGCGTCGTTGTTCCAGGCGGTTGAGTTGATGGTGGTCGAAGCCCTCCTGGTCATGGCCTTCGCGTTGCTCTTCTCCACGTTCAGTTCATCAATTCTCAGCGCGACCCTCACGCTCGGCATCTATGTGATCGGCCATCTCACCGGGGATCTGAAGACGATCGCGGAAAAACACGCATCCGGCATGATCAAGTCGCTGACAACCACCTTGTACTATGCCGTCCCCAACCTGGAAACACTGAATATCAAGGGCCAGTCCGCTGCCGGTGTCTCCGTCGACCTGGGATTTCAACTCATCGCAACCGCCTACGGACTGCTCTACACGGGCCTGCTCCTCGTCGGAGCCTGCTTGATCTTTCAACGGCGAGACTTTTAGCGATCGCGGCCCCCCGCACGCACATACTCTATGCACATTCTGGCTGTCCTGCCACCTGACCGGTGGATGGAGATCAATCTCATCGATCCGTTGCGCCGGCACTATTGTGACAGCCTTCAGATCTTCCACTACCCAGGCGGCATGGGGCAACTGGGCTCTTCCGATTGGCGCCGCACGCGAGAACAGTTAAACCACGAGCTACTTTCAACGGCTCGTACCCTTCACTCAACGGGACGTCTCGACCTTATATTCTGCGTGGTCTATGACGACTTCCTTCTCGTCGAGACCGCACGGCAGTTGCAACAACTCGCGATTCCCATGGTGAATTACCATGTGGATATGGCGTTTCAGTGGTATCGGGTCATTCGAACCGCGCCTTATTTTAATGTCGTAGCCGTGGCGCAACGGACGAACACGGACCATCTCAAACGGTACGCGCAACACATTCATTGGATGCCGATGGCGGCCAATCCACACTACTACTTCCGGGCTTGTAATCAAGCAGCAACCTACCGACATACCGTGTCATTTGTGGGAAGTTTTAACCCGTATCGCCGTGCGTTGCTGGCCGACTGTGTGAGTCATGGGATCATCCCAGTAATCTATGGGCGAGGTTGGACCTCATCGGCACCAAGCCCCTACACATTTTCATGGGATGCCTACAAGGTGTGTCACGATCTTCGTTACTATGCTGTGCCGCGCTGGAAAGCGGAGGGGGTGGAGAGTCTCCTGGGACCACTTCGCCGGAAATGTGCACGCCGGCATTCCTTTGAACCCATGAGAGGGGCTGACGTGCAAGGCCCCTGTGAAGAGAAGGCACTTTCCGATATCTTCGCAGAAAGTCAGGTAAATCTGGGATTTTCAGACACGGGGTGGCATAGTGGAACGGGTATCCGAGCATCCAAGAATTTGCAGTGCCGGCTGCGGGACTTTGAAGTCCCGATGGCCGGAGGGTTCTACCTTGTGCAGGAAGCTCCGGATCACGCGGAGTACTTCCGGATCGGAGAAGAAATCGTGACCTGGACCGAGCCGCGGGAATTTATTGAGAAAGCACGGTACTACATCGGTCATCCTGATGCGGCTGATCGCGTCCGGTATGCGGGGCAAAAGCGAGTTCTTGAGCATCATACCTGGAAGCATCGATTTGACCGTTTGTTTGCTCTAATTCGGACGTAAGCTTGAAAGAAGTTATTCATGCCACAGGCATCTTCTGGTATTGCCAATCCATCCAGTGCCGTCGTGAATGCTCTCTCTGACTGTGACTCGCTTGGTGCGGATGCATTGCATATTACCCCTCTGCCGCACCACCCATTGACCGGACTCAGGGATCTGTGGGCCTATCGGGAACTGCTCTATTTCCTGGCCTGGCGAGACCTCAAAGTTCGGTACCATCAGACAATCCTAGGGGTCCTCTGGGCGGTACTGAAGCCTTGCTCAATGATGATCGTATTCAGCGTATTTTTCGGATGGTTCGGCCGTATTCCCTCGGACGGAATCCCTTATCCGCTCTTTGTGCTTTCAGCCCTGCTGCCATGGCAGTTGTTCGCCCATACGTTTTCGTCGGCGAGTCATAGCCTGGTGTCAAACCAGCATTTGATCACCAAAGTGTATTTCCCACGACTCATTATTCCCATCTCTTCGATGGCCATCGGGCTTGTCGATTTCGGAATTGCCTTCCTCGTGTTGGTGGCCCTGCTGATGTATTACCACATCCCCATTCTTCCTCAAATCGTGACGATGCCCGCCTTTATGTTCTTGAGCATGACAACCGCACTGGGAGTGGGGTTGTGGGCATCGGCACTGAATATCAGGCATCGAGATATCGGCCATGCTGTTCCGTTCGTGACACAACTCTGGTTTTTTGCAACACCGGTGGCCTATCCCAGCTCGTTGGTTCCAGCATCATGGCACGCATGGTATGGCATCAATCCTATGGCGAGTGTGGTGGAAGGATGTCGATGGTCGCTCTTCGGAGGAGGAGGAGGAGAGGGTAGCATGCTCGTGCTTTCTCTTCTGGTCTCATCAACGCTCTTCCTGTCCGGCCTCTACTTCTTTCGAAGAACGGAACAAACTTTCGCCGATGTCGCATAAATCATGAGTGACGTGGTCATTCGAACAAAGAATCTTGGCAAACAATATGTCCTTGGTGACGGAGGACTCTGGCGTCGAACCGTTCACGCACCCATGAGGGACGCATGGGGATGGACCCGTCCTGCCGGTACGAGGCCGACATGCGCTGCCGAGACGAACCTGATCTGGGCACTCAAAGGAGTCTCGTTCGATGTCCGGCGAGGAGAGGTCCTTGGCGTTATCGGGCGAAACGGTTCAGGGAAAAGCACCCTTCTGAAGATCCTTTCACGAATCACGCCTCCGACAACAGGCTCCGCCCAACTTGTCGGTCGTGTCGGGTCCCTCCTTGAAGTCGGGACGGGTTTTCATCCTGACCTGACCGGACGAGACAATATTTATATGAATGGCGCGGTCCTCGGGATGACGAAACACGAGATCGACAGACAATTTGATGCCATCGTGACCTTCGCGGAGATTGAAACCTTCCTCGATACGCCGGTCAAACGATACTCCAGCGGCATGCATATGCGTCTCGCCTTTTCCGTGGCGGCCCATCTGAAAGCCGACATTCTTCTAGTTGATGAGGTTCTGGCTGTTGGGGATGCGGCATTTCAGCAGAAATGCCTCTCTAAAATGGACGACGTGTCTCGTGAGGGTCGGACAGTGCTTTTGGTAAGCCACAATATCGCCTCGATTCTGAACTTATGTAACACTGCGATCCTGCTGGATGCCGGAGAAGTTGTGGCATCAGGAAACGTACAGGATGTCGTCGACCACTATCTGAGTGGGAGTATAGCGATACAGGGCGAGACGCGGATTCGCTCACACGAGACCGGCAGGGCAGAGCAGGAGCTCTCGCTTCAGGCGATTCGTATCCGTGATGGCCAGGGCCGCGTAACAGGCTCTATCGATGCCGTCCACGGATGTACAGTTGAAATGGATTACGTCGTTCATCGCGAAATTCGAGGTGGACAGGTGAGTATGGAATTATGGAACGGAGAGGGGATCTGTGTCCTTTGTACGACGGATCTCGACCATTGTCCGGAGTCCAAAAGTACGGCGCGGCTTCCCGGTGCCTACCGGGTCTCCTGCAGGCTGGATCCGACATGGTTCCGTGCAGGACGCTATTGGATCAGTCTTGGAGCCAGTGTGCCGGGACTTCGAACCCTCGACGAAGCCCCTCATGCGATCAGTTTTGAGGTGGTCGACACCGGAAGCGTCGAACATAAGCTCGCGCAAGGCCGCCGAGGGATCATAGCGCCGACGATTAAGTGGACGGCCACAAGTTTGTCGACGGTGAACACATGAACCTTCGCCACTCCTATCACGCGTTATCCCCGAAGGACCAGCAGATATGGAGGATAGTGCGTTGGATGATCCCGTACCGCCTCCGCTGGTTTTTTGAGGGTTGCCTCCAGATTCCCGGACAGCTGTGGGTGGCAGACCGCAAGATGCTGTACCGGACGATCCGCCGGGTGAAGCCACAGACGGTGTTTGAGGTGGGAACGTGGCTAGGGGGAGGCAGTACCTACTTCATCAGTCAAGCACTCCATGACAACGGATTTGGAATGCTCCATACCATTGAAGCTGACGCCCACAGACACACAGCCGCACAGCAGAACTACAAGGCACACCTTCCGCACTTGGTGAAACACGTTACATTTCATTCCGGCAAGGCCATGGAGATCTATCCCCGTCTTCTTCGTCAATTGGGGAGCATCGACACGGTCTTCCTGGATGGTTCGGCTGATCCTCAAGAAGCCTACGGAGAGTTCGAGATGTTCGCGCAGTACTTACACCAGGGGTCTGTGGTGCTCATGCATGATTGGGACAACGAAAAAATGGCGTTGCTCCGGCCGGCGGTGGAGCGGTCAGCCGAGTGGCACATAGAGCAAACCATCACGGCTCCGCAATCCGTCGGATTTGCGATCATCCGGCATATCGGTGTCACCGGTATGTCGGGTCACCAGGAACCGTTGCATTCAATCCAGGGATCAGAACTACGTCTGTCCTAACGAGAACATTGCCGTCGGGTGCACTGTGATTCATTTCGCCTATGCCCTCCCTCCTCTCAAGCCCGGAATGTTCGCGAATCTTCTTTCCCGCTATGCGAACCTGGGGCATGGTTCAACGGCCTTCCCGCACTGGTATCGCCACGGATGGTTTCCGGAAATGCCCACACCCTTACCTGCGCCCGGTTCCATCACCATGCAGTTATCGTCCTATCTGCGACGGCGTCACCCCATTCGGCTGTATGGCTTGGAAGAGACCGGTGAAATGGACTGTGGGATCAATGACATCATCTTGGGTCATCCGCACCCGGATCCCGATACCGTCATCCAGCGTGCCTTTTCTTCCTCCGTGGCATGCAAACACAAAGCTCTCATCTTCCCCATGCATCACGCATTACCGGAGATCAATAGATTTTCATTGCCGCTGCTCGACCAAGCCGACCAGGTCTTCGGCATTATGGGGCCATACTGGAAAGACACATTAAGTCAATCCTGCTTTGCGCCATGGACACACAAGATCACAAGTTTGGATATGGCAATCGATGGAATGGAGTATCCATACCTCAAGAGAAGGTTTAACCCGCCAGGCCATCGAGGCTACTTCTACATTGGAAGCAGCAGTGATAGACCGGAGAAGGGATGTGACATCTTAGAAAAGACCATGAGCAAACTACCGGAATTTCAGAATGGATGGATCGGCGGTGGGCGAGAGCTTTCAAGCATGAAACGAATTGCTACCTATGCTTCTCTCACACCGTCGTTTGTGTCAACGCTCGCCGACCAGTTTGACTTCTTCATCAATACTTCTATCTCCGATGCCAATCCAACCACCATTCTTGAAGCGATGGCCTGGGGATTCCCTGTCGCATGCACCGCCGGATCAGGCTACTATAATATTCCTCCCATCACTACGCTCAGCTCAACCGATATCGAGTACAACGCCGACGTCCTGCTCGATCTTCAATTTGCCCCAGAAGAGCGTCTACAGGAAATCAGCCAAGAAGGACGCCGATTGATCGAAACGCACTATTCATGGGAGCGATTCTGTTCGACCGTATGGAAGGGTCTTCAACCCTATACATGCTAGAGATTGGATACAGACCATGGACAAACTTCCCCTGTGCGTAAGCCGTGAGCGATGGCAGCAAGCCCAAGAATGGGAGGGTGCGTACTGGCGAGCACAACATCCGGCGAGACCAGACCGAGTGAGCAGCTCCCTCCAGAAACTTACCGCGAAGGTGCTGGGTAAACAAGGACCGGAGACGGAGCAGCCATCGGCCGGTGATGACTGGAATCATTGGTGGGCCGAGCAATTTGAGCAGTACCAATGCTTGCCGTCTACATTTGAGAACGTGATCGAAGTCGGGGCAGGCCCATACACCAATGTTCGCGTAATACTTGAAGGACGCCAGGCTTCCCATTTGATCTGCAGCGATCCGCTGATCAGAGAGTATTTGCGGTTTAAAGGGCAATGGTTGGAAAGAATGTGGCAAGCAGGGGCGGTGTATGTCGACGATCATCCGCTTGAGGACTGTCCCTTTGCATCCGATTACTTCGATCTTGTCGTCGTCATTAACGTGCTCGATCACTGTCGGGACAGCCTGGCCTGTATCAGGCAGGCCACTCGCATCACGAAGCCCGGGGGATATCTGGTCATTGGGCAGGACCTGACCAATATCGATGACGTGCAACGCATCGGAGACGATATCGGCCACCCAATTCGTATTGATCATGACACGCTTGACAAAGAATTGCTGAATGGGTTTCGCAAAGTTCGTTACAAGATTTTAAGTCGAGCAGAAGGCCGAAACCCTTCTGCTCACTACGGAACATACGTGTTCATCGGACAGAAGCATTAAGCGCACAGCGCTGACTCGCGTATTCTGTTATTTCTGGATAATGGCGGAGCAGGCGGGAATGCGGAATTAGTCTATGAGAGACGTTGTATCTCCACGAGGAGCGACCATCTTGGGCGAACCGCTGTTCCAGATAATGGGACGGCGGCGAAAGCAGGAGGTCATCGACCTGAAAGCGGCTGATCGTATTCTCGTCATCCGTCTCGACGATATCGGGGATATGATTTTGTCGACACCGTTTCTGCGCGAACTTCGCCGCGCAATCCCCTCAGCCAAGATTTCACTCATTGTGAAACCTTCCGTGGCAGAACTTGCTGTGGGTTGCCCCTTCGTCAATCAAGTGTTGTCCTATGATCCTGGCCCGCCCTCTTATGCCCCGACAGTTGATCGGATGACACGAATAGTTCGATTCGCCGTGCGATATCTTTGGTTGCAAAGATTTGATTTAGCAATCGTTCCCCGATGGGATGCGGATCTCTATCACGCGTCGTACCTGGCCTATTGGAGTGGAGCGGCGTGGCGGGTGGGCTACTCCGAGAACGTCATTCCCCACAAGCGTGCCATGAATGCCGGGTTTGATCGGCTCTATAGCCATGTACTTGTGGACCGTTCGCTCAAGCACGAAGTTGAGCGAGGGCTCGACATCCTTCGCTTTATCGGAGGCAACCCGGAAAAGGATGGCCTCGTATTGTGGGGAGCAGAACAGCGCGAGCAACCAGTGAGCCAGGTGCTGGCAAATCTCGGCGTATCCGACGGTACACCCCTGATCGCGTTTGGTATTGGAGCGGCATCTCCGACACGGCAATGGCCATGCGAACAGTACATTGAGTTAGGACGTTGGATCAGAAAAGAATACGATGCTCGCATCGTGATCGTAGGGGGACCAGCAGACGTCGAATCCGGACGGATGGTGACAAGCTCCCTCGGACAATATGCGATCAATGCCGTTGACAGGATAACCTGGCATCAGCTGGGTCCATTGCTCAAGTCTTGCAGTCTGTATGTCGGAAATGACTCCGGTCCCATGCATGTAGCAGCGGCAGCAGGAGTGCCGGTTATTGAGATTTCATGCCACCCCTCTAACGGAAACCCCTTCTGGTCGAACTCTCCGTTACGATTCGGCCCCTGGGGCGTTCCTTCCCAGGTGCTTCAGCCTGAAGCTGCCGTATCCCCTTGTGAAGCATACTGTACCTCCATGGAAGCGCACTGTATCCGCCGTATCGGCATCGAGCGCGTAAAAGACGCCGTTCGGACTTGTGTATCACAACAATACCAACCGGCCGTCGCATGACCAGCGACTTGGAGAGCATCGTGTTCTTGCTTGGATCACCGGATTGTGTCGAAAGGCAGTACTTGATCAGAAGCACTGCACGTGACGGAAACGTCACGAACGATCTGATGGCTGCACCACGCTATTGACAGGATACTATGTTTCAATTACGCCATCTTGTTCATCCAGTCCGCTCAGTGAAAGCGCTATGCCTCCGACTCTCTTCTGGAAGGAGTCCAGAGCCTGGCCGTTCCGCCAACCAGCCTCTTGAATCACTCCCTGATGTGCCCGATCTGTTCTGCATGTATCGAACCTTGATCGCTCACCCCGAGTTAACACGTAGATCCGGCGGATGGCTATACCAGAACACATTTTACCCGGACTATCTCACTGTCGGAGGAGCGGGACATGCCATATTCCCTGAAGCCGCGAAGTATTGTCGGGGAAACGGCATTGATGTTGGGGCTGGTCTCTGGCCATTGCCCGGCGCCACACCCGTTGATCTATGGCGAGGTGCCGGCACGAACAGATGTGTCGCTGACTTCGAGAAGGATTCTCTGGACTACGTCTTTAGTTCCCATTGCCTTGAACACATTGAGACCTGGAACGAAAGCCTGCAGGAATGGGTCGATCGTGTGCGACTCGGTGGAACGATATTTCTGTACCTGCCACATCCTGATTGCGCCATATGGCATCCCGGTTCACCGTTTGTGGGTGACGGGCACAAATGGATTCCTACGCCGCAGGTTATCCGACAGGCTCTCGAGCAAATGGGATGTGTCCTTCTGCGTCTCAATGAAGGACCGGATGCAATGTGCAGTTTTTTCATCTGTGCGCGGAAAGAGACCAGAAACAATCCGGCATCTGGTGTCACGCCGACCCATGACACCTCGGGCGTCTGAGGGATGTATTGCCTGATGGAGACGCAGGCTAGGACTGCCCGGATCCAGGCGGCTTTGAGGAGCGCCGAACGATGAAATACGCGAAACCATTCGATGTAACGGCGGACATCCGGAAGGTCTCTTCTCTTCAAGCGAATTCGAGGAACTCGGCATCAGCCGACGTGAGTATCGTACTCGGCACGTACAACCGTAAGGAGTTTCTCAAGGAAGCGATTCAAAGCATTCATCAGAATGGCATCACGGTGCCCTATGAGATCATTGTCGTCGATGGCGGATCAACCGACGGCTCGAAAGAATGGCTTATGGATCAATCGGAAATCATCACGATTATCCAGCACAACCGAACTGACTCTGCGAACCAAGTGAGCAAGCGCAGGAGTTGGGGCTATTTCATGAATCTAGGCTTCAAGTGTGCCGAAGGACAATATGTCGTGATGATCAGCGATGACTCCTTGCTTGTTCCGGGTGCGGTGATGAACGGTGTGCGCCATTATGAAACCTTGCGGCAGCAAGGGCGCAATGTGGGTGCTGTCGCGTTTTACTGGAGGAATTGGCCAGAGCAGAAAGAGTATTGGGTGGGATTAACCCATGGGGAAAGGATGTTTGTGAATCACGGCCTCTACCTCCGCACTGCGCTCCAAGAAGTGGCTTGGATTGATGAGGACCGGTACCACTTCTACTGTGCCGATGGCGACCTGTGTCTCAAATTATGGGAACGGGGCTATGAGGTCGTGGACTGCCCCTCGTCGTTTGTCGAGCATTTTTCACATACCAATCTCGCCATCAGGGCGTCCAACCTTGAGAACGAACAAAAGGACCGAGCCGCCTATCAGGACAGATGGCGCGGTATCTTCTTTGATCCGAGCAAACCAAATCGTCGTGATTGGATTTACTTGACTCATGAAGACCCGACCCGAACAGCCGAGGGTTTCAACCGAGCACAGGGCGGCCGGCAACATACGACGGAGTCACAAGAGAGTAGGGGCTCCTGGTTCACAGTAAGAAACCTATGGCGTCCGTAAGCGTCATCATCCCAACCTTCAATCGGTATCCACTTCTACGCCTTGCGGTGGATTCCGTATTGAAGCAGACTCATCGCGATATTGAAATCATCGTGATTGACGACGGCTCCACCGACGACACACCAGCTCTATTCGCTCAGCAGTTCCCATCCGTTCATTATGTCAAGATTGACCATTCCGGGCTGCCCGCCGTCGCACGAAACGTCGGAATCAGACTTGCAAAAGGAGAGTTTGTTGCATTCTTGGACTCGGATGACCAATGGCTTCCAAATAAACTATCCGAACAGGTAGAGACCCTTCAAAGAAACCCGGACATAGGACTTGTCTGTGCCAACGCGTTTGTCATGTATGATGACAGGGACGAACTCAGCAGACCTTACTTACCGAACGCTCAAGGAACCGCTGCTCATACCCTTGAGACCCTTCTTGACGACAATTTTGTCATTACCTCCACCGCTGTCGTACGCCGGTCTCTGTTTGACCAGGTCGGACTCTTTGAGGGAGCGGCTGTCTTACAGTTTGGTGAGGACTACGATCTCTGGCTTAGAATCGCCGCCATGTCTGAAATTCTGTACATTCCTGACCCGTTGGCGGTTTATCGCGATATTCCATCACACAGCATTCGAGCCGGTCTCTCACAGGCAATGTACTGGCAAGCACGACTGCTGATCGTACGGAGGCTGCGCCGCTTTCTGAAACACAGAAGATCTTCCATATTTATTCCGAAACGCATCTTGGATCACCAGGAGGGCATGTTTCTGAAGGCAACGGTCAAAGCCCTCTTGTCGGACCATCGATATGTGGCAACCATCCCTCATATCACGGCCCTCTGTGTGCATGATCCGTTGTCAATCGGGAAAGCTGCGCTGAGAAAGATGCGAAGGAAGGGGCGGCACCTTGCTATGGGAAAGAGCGAACGCCTCGTCGAACCAACAACGGCCTGTTCTCCCGACAAACCTCTCAAACTCCATCTTGGATGTGGCGAAGTCTATTTACCTGGATACATTAATGTGGATTACCCGCAGACCCGGCACTCCGTTCAAAGACACGCGAAGGCAGACATTTGTGCCGACTTGTCACAGCTCTCGTATCCAATCGGCACCGTAGACGAAATCCGGCTGCATCATGTCTTCGAGCATTTTGAACGACCCGTCGCATTGCGACTGCTGATTGACTGGTATGCCTGGCTGAAGGACGGGGGACAACTCATCATCGAAACTCCGGACTTCCATCGTTCTGTTCAGGAATACCTCCGAAGTCAGGCAATGAGTGACCAACTCAAGATTCTCCGCCATCTTTTTGGATCGCATGAAGCCGGTTGGGCAGTCCACTATGACGGTTGGTATTGTGAGCGGTTTACCCACGTTCTGACCGCATTGGGTTACCGTAATCTCAGATTCACAACCGGAGAATGGCAGGGAACGTATAACATTACCGTCTGTTGCACAAAGGACAATCCTCATCTATCGAGAGCGGAACAGGTCAGCCAGGTGAGAGAGCTCCTGCGATTGAGTCTGGTGGATGGGTCCCCAACAGAAATGCGGATGCTTGAAACTTGGATGGAGCAGTTCCAATCAACGGGACATTGCACCCGGGCTGCCTAGCGTCAGGTTCACACATGATTGAACCGGCAAGCCGCACAGGCAACGGCAGGACTGACACAACACAAGGTGGCTGACGTCGTGAACATACTGTTCTGCTGCGAATTCTACGCGCCCAGCGTCGGCGGTATCCAGGAAGTCATGCGACAAGTGGCGGAGCGACTCGTCTCCCGGGGCCATGATGTCACCGTCGCCACATCACACCTTCCGTCCCGCACATTCACTCAGCTCAACGGAGTGAGAATCGTGGGGTTTGATGTGTCCGGCAGTTATGTGAAGGGGTTGAACGGTGACGTGACACACTATCAACGGTTTGTATCAACAGGCAGTTTTGACGTTGTCTTGATCAATATGGCGCAACAGTGGACCCTTGATGCCTTGATTCCCGTCCTCGGCAAGATCCCCTATCGCAAAGTTCTCATTCCCTGCGGATTCTCCTGCTTCTATGAACCGTCCTATAAGACTTATTTCCGGCAGATGCCGGACGTCTTACGCCAATTCGATCATCTGATCTTTCATGCCTCCGAGTATCGAGACATCAGCTTCGTAAAGCAGTGTGGGTTGGAACAGTTTTCCATCATTCCGAACGGGGCGAGCGAAACGGAATTTGCTCAGAAGAAAGATCCTGCCTTTCGAAAGCGACTGGGAATCTCTGACCAGGAGCGCCTCTTCCTCACCGTAGGTGCCTTTACCGCAGACAAGGGATATGCGGACTTATTGCAATCCTACCTCACCTGTGACTTTGGAAAACAAGCCTCGGTATTGCTCTTGAACGCGAACGCCTACATTGCTGAACCACCCCAGAGGAATTCCGCAGCATCGACAACTTCATCAGAATTATTGACCCATCATCACACACGGATCTCTGCTGAATCTCGTCCGAATGAGACAACAATTCGCGCCATATTGTCACAGACGTACCGTGGTCTGCTCGGTTTCATCACAGGGCATAAGCCCGATCAGAATCCGCCGCCGTTTCGCGATGAGATACAATCCCTCCTGAAACAACTCAATCAGCCCGGGACCAACAAGAGGGTGATGGTAACGGATTTGCCTCGGCCGGCACTCGTGCAAGCCTATCTGAACGCCGATCTCTTTGTCTTTGCCTCACGTATCGAGTATTCCCCTCTGGTGCTCTTCGAGGCAGCCGCGGCCGGCACACCGTTTCTTTCCGCCCAAGTCGGCAATGCTCAAGAAATTGCAGAATGGACCGGAGGCGGCATAATCGGCCCCTCGCTCATCGATACGAGAGGATACACACGAATCGATGCCACGCGATTCGCTGAGCAATGGGTCCAACTCATCAATGACGAAGAGAGAAGACGCGAACTTGGACAAAATGGAAGACGAAATTGGGCTACCCAATTTACGTGGGAACGCATCGCTCAACAGTATGAGAACAGGCTCCAACAGGTCTGTACTGCACCAGCGGTCATGAGCGAAGCGATCCGAAACTGTTAGCAGGACTCAGCGGTATGCGCATTTTGTATGTCGCGATGAAATACGACTATGGCCGCCCGAACCAGGGGCTTAGCTTTGAACATTACAATTTTTACGACTGCTTGCGCCGGATGGGACATGACATTGTGTACTTCGATTTCATGACCCTGATGCAAGAACATGGCCGATCCTGGATGAATAGCCGGCTTGTGGAAGTGGCCCAGCAGGAGAAACCGGATCTGATGTTCACCGTGCTCTTCACAGACGAATTTGATGCATCGGCGTTGCGCCATGTAACGGAAAATGTCGGCATTGTGACCCTCAACTGGTTTTGCGACGATCATTGGCGATTCGAACAGTACTCTCGCCTGTGGGCTCCGTGCTTCCGATGGGTTGTGACTACGGCGGAAAGTGCTCTCCCTAAGTATGCGCAGATTGGTTATCCCAATGTCATCAAAAGCCAGTGGGCCTGCAACACCTTCCTGTATCGCCGGATGAACCTCCCCATGGAATATGATGTGACCTTCATCGGTCAACCGTACGGAGCTCGCCGAACCGTGATTGAGCAACTGCGGCAGGCCGGTGTCAACGTCAGAACCTGGGGGCAGGGATGGGATTCTGGAAAGGTCTCGCAGGACCAGATGATCAGGATCTTCAGCACAAGCCGCATCAATCTCAATCTCACAGCGGCATACGGCTCAAGCTCCGCTGATGGGCTACCCGTTTCGTCATCGGGGAGACGTCCCCTTCGACGGCTCTTCGAACAGATCCCGTTCGTAAATGCCCTGAGCAAACGTGCAACAGCCTACGGCCAAGAACGCTCACGATCCCAGTGCGGTCAACCACCGATACCGGCAGCAGCCGAGCCCGCCGAACCCTGCACCGAACAGATCAAGGGACGCAACTTCGAGGTCCCAGGCACCGGAGGTTTTCTCCTGACGCAACAGGCAGCCGATCTGGAACACTACTATGATCTCGGCAGAGAGGTCGTCTGTTTTCACTCTACTCAAGAAATGATTGAGCAGGTCCGCCACTACCTGACACATGATGATGAGCGCACAGCTATTGCTGAGGCAGGATACCAGCGAACGGTGAGAGACCACACCTATCAACAGCGTTTCAACAAAATCTTTGCCCGCATCGGGCTGGCTGCGCGTGCAACCCCGGCACACGGCGCCCGGTCAGCAGTCGCTGGACAGACGCAGGAGGTGCGATAGACCGAGGACCGTGCGAGTCCGTTCTTGCTACTTGACCGAGAGAACATGACATGCCCATGAAACAACGATTGCGACTGGCATTCACTGATTTTTGGGAAGGATTTGACTGTAATCCTACCGGGAAGTCCTGCTTTGACAACGTGCTGTACAAAATTTTATCGGAACGCTTCGATATTGACATCTCGGACGACCCCGACTTTCTGATTTATAGCGTATTTGGATCTCAGCACAAGCACTACACATGCCCCAAGGTCTTTTACACGGCCGAAAATGTCAGACCTGATTTTAATGAGTGTCAGTACGCCATCACCTTTGACTATCTCGATGACGCTCGCCATCTGCGGTTTCCCTTGTCGGCCGTGACCCTGTACGAATGGGGCATTCTGGATGACTTCGCCATCTCCATCGATTGCGAGCGGATACGAGCCGAAAAAACACGATTTTGCAACTTCCTGTTTTCCAATGCAAATGCTCGTGAAAGAAATACGTTGTTCCAGAAACTGTCGAAGTACAAACGAGTAGACTCGGGAGGCCGGGCGCTCAACAATCTTGGGTACTACGTTGAAGACAAGATGAACTTTTTGAGCCAGTACAAATTCACCATCGCGTTTGAGAACAGCGAATATTCTGGCTACACCACCGAGAAGCTGGTTCACCCCAAGTTGGTCAACAGTATTCCCATTTATTGGGGCAACCCCGATGTTCACAAAGACTGGAATACACATGCGTTCATCAATGCCTATGAGTTTCCGAACATGAAACAGCTCATCGAGTTCATTCAGGAGGTTGATCGGAATGACAACCTGTACTTTAACTTATTAAGACAACCGCATTTTACCACTCCGAAATCTCGTCATCTCGATCGGCAGACCCTCATCACATTCTTTGAACGGATCACACATTCATGACGAGCGATGAGACATAACGTGCGTGCTGGACTCATGACCGTCGCGACAAGACTCAATGCGATGCTCAAACGATTTGACATGACTATTACACGACACAGTCGACTTGAAACGCTGCGGCAGCGGCTCAATGCCGTCAGCGACATCGATATCGATCTCCTCATTAATGCCCCCGCTGAACACACTCTCGACATCGTCAAGTACCTGCCACGGTCCACTGCTCAGCACCGGCAGGACATATTCGTCCTCTCACAGCTTCATTTCAAACGAGGTGGTTTTTTTGTTGAGTTTGGTGCCACCAACGGCCTCGATCACTCCAATACCTATCTATTGGAGAAAGAATTCGGCTGGAACGGTATTTTGGCAGAACCGGCCCTCTGTTGGCACAACGCGTTACGAAGGAACCGCGAGGTCTCGGTTGATACACGGTGTCTCTGGAAAGAATCGAATCAGACCATCTCATTTTATGAAACCGATGCCGCGGATCTCTCGACGATTGAAACCTATCGAGAACATGATCTCCACGCACGCAGACGTGCGCATGGAACACGGTACGACGTGCCCACCGTTTCCCTCCAAGACTTGCTCGCACACCACAAAGCTCCCCAGCTCATCGATTATCTTTCAATTGATACCGAAGGGAGCGAATTTGAGATCTTGAACAACTTCGACTTTGAACGACACAGGTTTCGTATCATTACCTGCGAGCATAACTTCACCCCGGCACGGGACAAGATTCATCGCTTACTCTCCAAGCAAGGGTACACACGAGCCCTTGAGCGCCTTTCGAAACAAGACGATTGGTATGTATTGGTAGGATGATCGGCTGAAGTCACCGACATCGACACGAATAGTCAGACGCGTTCCTCGCCGAACACTTTCGCGGCGCATTGTCCAGCAGAGGAGCCTCGCAATTGCATACAATAGGTTGCCCTATCCCGGCGTCGCCTCGCATCAGTTGTGTATTGGCGGTATGTAATGGGCAGGCCCATCTTCCCGAGTCCATTCGCAGCATCCAAACCCAGACATTCCATGACTGGGAACTCATTGTGGTGGATGATGGGTCAACAGATCGTACGCCACAGATCCTCGACCAGGTACAACATGAAGATACCCGTATACGCGTCCACACCCAGTCGAAGCAAGGGCTCGTTGCCGCATTGAATCAGGGCATCATGATGGCCAGAGGTGAGTATATTGCCAGGATGGATGCCGATGATATTAGCATGCCTGATCGCTTTGCGGTTCAACTTGAATACCTGGACGATCATCACGATATCGGAATCTGCGGATCATGGATCGAAACATTCGGCGCCAAAACATCAGAAATCGTGGAATATCCAAGAGATGACGGGGCTATTCGGTGCCAATTACTCTTCGCCCCATCGTTGGCTCACCCCGCAACGATGTTTCGACGGAGTCTGATCGTTGATCATCATCTCTTCTACGACGAACGGGCAGTCCACGCGGAGGATTACGACCTATGGGTACGGGCCTCTCGGCATACCCGTTTCGCCAATGTACCGATCACCCTGCTTCGGTACCGGATACATCCGCAGCAGGTCGGTCATCTGTTTGAAGCAAAAATGGATGAGATAGCACAAGCCATTCGCATTGCTCAGCTGGCTCGTCTCGGCATTACCCCGGTACCAGATGAAGCACACCTGCATCAACAGATCAGTCGGTGGAAGTTTGAACCATCAACGACATTTCTCTCGGCGACTCGTATCTGGTTTGATAAGCTGATAGATGCAAATCGGATGACCGGAGTCTATCCGGAAACTGAGTTTCTTACGGTATTGGGGACGTGGTGGAGCAATGTGTGTCTCGTGGCGACGACCGAAGGATGGCGGACGCTGATTGAATGTTGGCGTGCTCCGCGCTTAGCCCGGTCCGCATGGAGCCCATGGGAACATCTGAAGTTTGCCCTGAAATGCCTGTTCCGAAAACATCCACACACGAAATTCTTAGGGATGCGTGGCGTTGCAAACTGAATCACTCCTGATTAGCGTCGTGCTCTGCACCTACAACCGCTGTGACCTGATGACCGCGGCGTTGAAAAGTGTATGTGAACAGTCTTTGCCTCCGTCACGCTATGAAGTTCTCGTGGTTGACAACAATTCATCGGATACGACGAAGCAATGCGTACTGGCGATGAGTCGTCACTACCCACACGTACGATATCTGTTTGAGGACAAACAAGGCCTATCCCACGCACGTAACGCTGGCTTTCGTGCCGCACGAGGCCTGTACGTCGCCTATGCGGATGACGATGCCACGGTCCCCACGGATTGGTTGTGCGTCGCCCAACACATTATTGAACAGACAGCCCCTGCCATGTTTGGAGGCCCCTATCGCCCGTTCTACAATGCCATGAAACCACCGTGGTATCGGGACAAGTATGGGAGTTATGACCTGGGAGTGGTAGCAAAAGAGCTCACCAAGGACGAGTACCTTTGTGGAACAAATATGTTCTTCCGCCGAAACCTACTCGAACAACTTGAGGGGTTTAACACAGAGGTCGGCATGATGGGGGAACGATTGGGTTACGGGGAAGAGACCGTGATTCAACGACGAATCTGCAACGAATATCCCAAAGAAGTCATTTACTACGATCCAAGGCTCCTCGTATCGCACCTTGTGCGTCCTGAGAAGATGAGCATGCGCTGGTGCGCCAGACAGATGTTTGCGTCTGGACAAGCCTGGCAACACGTGTTGCACGAGACGGCTACGGAACGCATCCATGCTGCGCGCTCCTGTCTTCGTGGTCTACGGGCATTGGCCCAACTGACCGGAAGCCTGGTCCTCGGAATTCTGGTGAGAGATCGTACCCGATACCCTTTCATCGAAAACTACCTCTATGAAGTGGTCTTCGTTCAACTCCAAACACTCGGGAGCACATATGCACAACTCGCGCGTCGCACCGACTAAACGGCAGTGCAACCCGATTGGATATGTTATCGACGGCAATGACAACAAGGGGCATCATGTGACATGTGTGGCATAGCCGGAGTCGTCGCTGCAGAACCTCTGACACGAGACACCCTCTCCCGTGTCATGGAGATGAGTGCCGCAATGGTCCATCGAGGACCCGACGGGCAGGCGGATTTCCATGATGGATCGGTCGCCCTGGCCATGCGCCGATTGAGTATCATTGACCTTCAGGGCGGGCGGCAACCGTTTTTCAGTGAAGATGGGACACTGGTGCTGATCGCAAACGGAGAGATCTACAATCATGTCGAACTCCGGGACCAGCTGCGAGCGGACGGCCATCAATTCAGGTCCGCCAGCGATTGCGAGGTCATCGTCCATCTCTATGAACAATATGGATTCGATTGCGTCCACCACCTCAGGGGAATGTTTGCCTTTGCATTATGGGATTCCCGGAACAGGCGGTTGATGCTCGCCCGCGATCGAATGGGGGAAAAACCGCTCTATCTGTACCAAAATGGCACCGCATTGTATTTTGCATCGGAGATGAAGGCGCTCCTCGCCATGGGGTTGGTGCCATTCGAGCTTGAGCCTGCGGCAGTCGATCTCTTCTTCCAGTACAATTATGTTCCTGAACCGATGACACCCATCCGAGGGATCCGAAAGCTTCCTGCGGCCCATATCCTGCTCATTGATGCAGCAACAGGGGCGCAGCGGGAATGGTGCTATTGGCATATGGAGGATGCCCCCGTTGTTTCCGGTCCCCCCCATGAATTAATTCGACAGGAACTCGAGCGCATCTGCGAATTCATTGTGCGGTCCGACGTTCCTGTTGGAGTCGCCTTGAGTGGCGGTTTGGATTCAAGTGCGATCGCGGCGATGGCAGCTCGGAAATATCCCGGTGTCATGCAGGCATTCACCGTGGGCTACAACATTGCCAGTCCATATGATGAACGGGAAGCAGCCAAACGATTTGCTCAATATCTCGGCATGTCCATTCATGAGGTCATCCTCCAATCGGAAGAGGTGGGGTCGTTTTTCCCCGAGCTCGTCTCCTGGCTTGATGATCCGATCGGGGATATTTCCGCGTTTGGCTACTATTCCGTGATGAAAGCCGCCAAGGCTCACGGTGTATCGGTCATGCTGCAAGGGCATGGAGGAGATGAGCTCTTCTGGGGGTATCCGTGGTTACAGCAAGCGGCGGCGCAAACCATCAGGAAGTACAATGGCCGCCTGACGGGATCGCCGAAGTTTCGTGACTATCTTGCACTGACAGGACCTGAGTATTGGTCGTTGTGGGGAATCAAAGAATGGGTGAAGGGTGGGGCAGGTATTGTGCCATCGTGGGAGGCGTATGCACGTGATCGATCCAGTCCACAAGAACAGACCGTGTTTTACGACATCACCCCGGATTTTCGTCTTGCTCAACAGGGCATGAAGGCCATCTACACACGTTCCTTTGCCGACGCTCTTTGCGCCGGCAACGCCTACCGCCCATTCACCGCCCCAACTCCGTGGTCGCACATCGACGTCTTGCTCACGCAGCTCATCTGCAAAACGTATCTCCTGGAAAATGGTATTGCTCAGGGAGATCGTCTGAGCATGGCGTCGTCCGTGGAAGTGCGACTGCCGTTCGTCGACCATCGGTTGGTGGAACTCGTCATCGGGTTACGTAAAGCCTCCCCGGATCATGGGTTGCCGTCGAAGTTTTGGCTTCGACAGGCTCTGAAAGATGTCCTGCCGGACTGGGTGCTCAATCGACCGAAGCGGGGATTTACTCCTCCGCTGCATGAATGGCACGAAGCAATTTTTTCCAATCACGGGGCCAATTTGGAGAACGGATTTCTCGTCAACGCGGGAGTCTTGACTTCGTCAGCCGGCAGAGCATTGGCGAGAGGGCCTTATCCTCCTAGAGCGTGCTCTCCCATCTCCTTCAAAGCGTTGACCCTGGAGCTCTGGTGCCGGACGCTGAGATCACGTTCGATGACAGGCAAGACACAAGAGGCCGCCTCGCGACGGGCACAGCGGGAACCACATCCCGTCACGTCTGCTTCAGACTAGGCCGACGTGTCTCCACTTTCAAGGTGCGCCACGATGTCTCTCGCTCCGATTGCACTGTTTGCGTACAACCGGCCATCACATCTGGCCCGCACGCTCTCGGCCTTGCGTGGCAATCCAGGCGCCCGAGAGTCGGACTTGTTTATTTTTAGCGACGGGCCAAGAGACGCTCATGACGTGCAGGCCGTAAAAGACGTCCGGAGAGTCATCAGGCACATAGAGGGCTTTGGTCATATCTCCATTCGTGAGGAGCCATTCAATCTCGGACTCGCTCAATCGATCATTCGTGGGGTGACCCGGCTTGTGGAGCAATATGGCCATATTATTGTCCTGGAAGATGACCTTGTTGTGGCGCCGGGTTTTCTCAGCTTTATGAACCAGGCGCTGTCGCGGTTCTCAATGGAACCCCGTGTAATGCAAATTGCAGGAAATATGTTTTCTTTTCCGTCTACGGCAGGGGTAGGGGATGTTTTCCTCTCCAGAAAGGCAGCCAGTTGTGGATGGGCAACCTGGTCGAGAGCATGGAGACATTTCAATGCTCAGTCCCATGAATTGTTAGCACAGATTCGTCTTTGTGGTAAGCAACATGCCTTCGATATGGATGGAACCTATCCCTATTTCGAACATCTGACGAAAGCGGCCGAAGGACACCTGGATGTGTGGGGAGTACGTTGGCATGCCAGCATGTTTTTGAAGCAAGGACTCTGTCTGTATTCGACGCTACCACTCGTATCGAATATAGGGATGGACGGAAGCGGAATGCATTGTGAACCAACGACCGCGTTCGACGTCTCCTTGAGCTCCCGCACTTCCTGGAATTTCTCGGTCCCCATTGAGGAATCGTCGATAGGGCTCGAGATATGGAAGCACTTCGCGGTGGAGTCCCAACAAAGGATGCGTCCATCCGTGATGCGGCGAATCGCAAGGACACTCCGTCGATTCGCAAAATGTTAAACGGTCTTTTTACCTGTCATGACGGAGTGCCACGGATGAAAAGTGCTGTGCACGATCATGGCGAACACACCCGAATGCGGCCGCGTTTGTCCGTCGTGATGCCCTCGTTCAATCAAGGGAAGTTCCTGGAAGATGCCATCAGGTCTGTTCTGGATCAGTCCTACGAAAACCTCGAATACATCGTCGTCGACGGTGGGTCAACGGATGAGAGCCTCGATATTCTACAGGCATACGGCCCTCAACTCACCCATTGGGTCAGCGAACCGGACAAGGGCCAGTATGATGCCATCAACAAGGGCTTCGCGAGGACGACCGGTGACATCATGGCTTGGCTCAACAGCGACGATAAGTACATGCCATGGACGCTCTCGCTTGTTGCGGATATCTTTGCCGCGTTTCCACATGTGGAATGGCTCACCAGCGTGCGTCCGGTATTGTGGAACGAGCAAGGACAGCCGACAAAGATCGACTGCACCGGCGGAATCAGCCGCCGATCCTTCGCAAAAGGCGGGAACTTTTCCGGGAAACGATCGTTTGGGAGACGCTGGATTCAGCAAGAGTCCACGTTTTGGCGCCGTTCGCTCTGGGAGCGGTCCGGAGCAAGACTGGACACCAACTATCCTCTTGCGGCTGATTTCGAGTTGTGGGCGCGATTGTTCCAACACGCCGATCTCTATGGCGTTGATGCAATACTTGGAGGATTTCGTATGCATGGCGACCAGCGATCCGTTCTTCAACACGAACGGTATCTTCAGGAGTGCGAACAGATCCTTGTCCGCAATGGGCACTGGCCCTGTTCACTGGCTGAGAGCCTTCTCAGAGGAGGACTATGGACCATGCTGCGGCCATGGTCCCTCACCTTGCCCCCCAGCCCGTTCGACCGAATGCTCACGGCGATGGGGCTTCTCTATCCCGCGCCCATCGTTGCGTGGTCTGGAAACAATTGGGAATTGACTACCGGTTTCTCCCTATAAGTAGTACAGATTCTCCTTATGCGTATCCTGCAAGTCAGTACGGCCGACCAGGGGGGAGGAGCCGAGAGTATCGCCGCCGGCCTGCACCAAGCCTACCGGCGGCATGGGCATGACGCGTGGCTCGCGGTCGGAAGTAAGCAGACGGATTGTCCCCACGTCTGGGAAATTCCACAGGAACCGTACCGGTCGATGTGGGCCAGATGGGTCAGAGAAGTCTCGACGAAGCTCCTCTCATCCGTCCAAGGGCTTTCCCATGGTGAACGTGCGATCCGTCTTCTTAGCATGACGTTGTCGGAACCTGCCCGCACGCTCAATCGGATCCGAGGAAGAGAAGAGTTCTCGTTTCCGGGAACCTATCGGTTGTTAGACGGCGCGCCGATCACGCCGGATGTGCTTCACTGTCATAATCTCCATGGAGCATGGCTTCGGGAGGGTGGATACTTCGACCTTCGTGCGCTTTCAACACTAAGCCGGGCTGTCCCCACGATTCTGACGCTCCACGATGCATGGCTGTTGAGCGGACATTGCGCGCATTCATTTGAGTGCGACCGTTGGAAGGCCGGCTGCGGCCACTGTCCGGATCTCACCATTTATCCGGCGATCCGGCGGGACGCCACGGCCGGCAATTGGCTGAGGAAACGGGACATTCTTTCACGGAGTCGCCTGTTTGTTGCGACACCGTCCCAGTGGCTCATGAATAAGGTCAAGGAATCCATCCTTCTTCCCGGCATCGAAGAAACACGCGTCATCCCACATGGGGTCGATCTCACAGTGTTTCGGCCCGGTGACAAACGGGAAGCCAGGGAATGCCTGGCATTGCCTCAACAATCCTGGATTGTCCTCTTTGCAGCCAACAGCATCAGCAAGAATCCATGGAAGGATTTCAAGACACTGCGTGCAGCAGTGAAGCACCTTGCGGCACAAGAGAAAGACAAACCAGTGCACTTCGTTGCCGTGGGCGAGGGGAACGCGTCCGATAAGGCGCAGGTGACCGATGTTCAGTTCGTTCCGCTCGTACGCGATCCCCTGTCGATGGCTCGGTACTACCAGGCCGCCGACATCTATGTTCATGCAGCCCGCGTGGATACGTTCCCCAACACGGTCATGGAAGCCACCGCCTGCGGCACGCCGGTCATCGCCACCGCCGTCGGAGGAATTCCGGAGCAGGTACTCGATGGCCGATCGGGGTTTCTTGTTCCAGCAGGCGATGCCGAAGCAATGGCTCGACACGCGCAATTCCTGTTCGAGAACGAAGAGCGTCGCCGAATGATATCAGCTCAGGCGGCTGAAGTCGGGAAAGCGCGCTTTGATCTGAATCGACAGGTACAGGCATATCTCGATTGGTATGAACAGCTCGTGATGTCCTCTGAGAGGAAAGGCGTACTCTCGCATGCCTGCTAAGGTGATGTTGCTCACTGTCGGTCTCGGAGTTGGAGGGACGGAAACACATATCGTGGAGTTGGCTTCGCGGCTGGATCCCTCGCGGTTCACGGTGACGGTCTGCTCACTCAAAACAGGCGGGATCATGGCGCAGGAACTCCACAAGCGGGGAATCAGGGTTCTCTCATTGGGCGGTTTCGGGAAGCTCGATGCCCGCATCATCGTGAAACTCTTCACGCTTCTTCGGGCGGAGCGACCGGATGTTGTGCAGGCATTCCTGTTCTGGGCCAATATCGCCGCCCGTGCATGCGGACGAATTTTGCGGGCATTTCCAGTGATTTCGTCATATCATGATGAAATCGTGAGTGAAGGGTGGCTCGTGCGCTGGGTGGATCGGCTTACGCTGAATTGGACGGACCGCATCGTCTGCTGCTCCGGGGCGGTCGTTCGATCCGTCGTCTCTCGAGTCGGTGGAAAGGCCGAGCACTGTACGGTCATCCCGTTCGGCGTGGACATCAACCAATTTGTGCCTGCTGCCGCCACGACCAGACGTGAACTCGGCCTTCACGATGGCGGGAAAGTCATCGGGACAGTCTGCCGTCTCGTCGAGCCAAAGAAGGGTCTCACAATTCTCCTACGGGCAATGGCGAAATTGGCCGAGCAAGATGGGCACCCTCCTTGCCAATTATTGATTGTCGGGGACGGGCCTGCACGGCAGGAACTGGAATTACTGCGGGAACAGTTAGGGCTTTCATCCTGGATCGTCTTCGCGGGGTCGCGACGAGATATTCCCCGTGTTTTGCCTGCATTAGACGCCTTTGTACTTCCCTCGTTGTACGAAGGGTTCGGCATTGCGATTCTTGAAGCCATGGCGGCGGCAAAGCCGGTGATCGCCACCTCGGTAGGGGGAATTCCTGAATTTGTCCTGCCCGGTGAAACAGGACTGTTGGTGGAGCCTCGCAATGTTACCGCGTTGGCTGACGCGATCAACTGGCTCCTGAAGCATCCCCAGCAAGCTCGGACCATGGGAGAGAAGGGGAGAGATCGAGCACGGGAACAGTATCGTATCTCGGAAGTCGTTCGGCAACATGAGCACGTCTATACGACCTGCCTTGCGCAGGTCTCATGAGGCCGCTGGTGATCTCTCGGCTTCAACCGCCTGTGTCCATCGTCATGCCGTGAACTTATAGGCCATGTACTCATTGAGCTCGACATTCCTGCTGGCCCTCTTTCTGTCGCTATATGGTGTTCCCATTGCACGACAAGCCGCGTTGAAATACGGCATTGTCGATGCCCCTGACGGACATCTCAAACATCAGAAGGAACCAGTCCCGTACTTCGGAGGGCTGGCAATCTATCTGGCCTTCTTGATGAGTCTCGCCTTCACGTTTGAATTTCGGCAGGACGTCCTGGGCATCATACTTGGCGCGACGATCGTGGTCATGTTAGGGCTCATCGATGATTTTGGTGTACTGTCGCCCACGACGAAGCTGATCGGCCAGCTCCTTGCCGTGTTTGTACTGATCAAGAGCGGCATCCGCATTCAGATCGCGGCACTTCCGGAATGGGTCGACCTCGTATTGACGGTGTTTTGGATGGTCGGGCTTATCAATGCCTTCAACCTCCTGGATATCATGGATGGCCTCTCCGCCGGGATTGGGGCCATCTGTGCGGCCTGTTTGCTCCTGGCGGCTCTCCTTCAGGGTGACCAGGTCGTCGCCTTCATGCTGGCCGCGTTGATTGGAAGCCTCGTCGGCTTTCTGAAATATAACTGGCAACCGGCCAGGATTTACATGGGCGACACAGGAGCCATGTTCATCGGGTTATTGCTTGGCGCCATGGCGATGATCGGGCAATTCCCAAGCTCGCACCCGCTTTCGCTGCTCACGCCCGTGTTCATCTTGGGCATTCCGATCTTTGATACTCTTTTCGTCATGTATATTCGCTATCGACGAGGCCTCCCGGTATTCCTTGGGAGCCCCGACCATATCGCCATCCGACTCCGACATTGGGGGCTGTCCACGACACACATCGTGATCGTCAGTTATCTTGCCACCGCCGTGATCGGGGCTGTCGGTCTCACGCTCATGATGGTTTCGTATGAGGTTGCATGGGGCCTTTGTCTCGGGACCATGGCGATACTGCTCGCCCTGACGCTGAGGTTGAAACGAATCGAGGTCAAGAAAACTAACAGAGTGAACGTTGAGGCTCCTCTGGAGGAAAGAAGACGAGCGGCATGATCGTAATCGTTGGAGCCGGCCTTGCCGGGTTAAGCACCGCCTATCATCTTGCAGGAGTTCCGTACCGACTCTACGAACGAGAGTCGGAAGTCGGGGGGCTGTGCCGGTCCTATCGCAAAGACGGGTTTACCTTCGACTACACCGGCCACCTCCTGCATTTCCGTCAGCCTGCGATCAGGACTCTCGTTGAGCAATTGCTCGCGGCAAAGCTGCATCAACACAGCCGGAAATCGTTCGTCTACTCGCATCAGACCTACACAGAATATCCGTTTCAGGTGAATACTCACGGGCTTCCTCCTGAAGTCGTGCAAGAGTGTCTGATGGGGTTCATCACGACGCTGTTACAACCCGCATCCACGATCGACCAGAAGGATCGCTCGTTCAAACAGTGGATCCTGAGCAATCTCGGGGAGGGGATGGCGAAACACTTTATGGTTCCGTTCAACGAAAAACTGTGGAAGGTATCGTTGGATGAACTCACATCCGACTGGGTATCATGGCTCGTCCCAAAACCAGAACTGAAGGACGTGGTCAATGGTGCGTTAGGCATTAAGAACAAGGCCTTCGGCTACAACCCCTCATTCCTCTATCCAGCCGCCGACGGCATCAGAGTACTGCCGGAGTCTTTTCTGCCTGGCATCACGAGTGTGACCAACAACATCGAATTGATGGAAGTCGACACCAAGCGCCGGCATGCTACCTTCCGGAATCGCTGCAGCGGAACCAGTGTGACCGAACACTATGAGTCCTTGGTCTCGACGATCCCGGTTCCGGAACTTGTGCGCCGGTGCCTCGACCTGCCCGCGCCTCTCAAGACTGCCGCTGAAGGACTGCGATGGGTATCGGTCTACAACCTCAACATGGCCGTGGCACGTGAGCAGGTATCGGACAAGCATTGGCTCTATTTCCCTGAACCGGAATTTCCATTTTACCGAGTCGGTTTTCCCATGAATTTCTCTCCGTCATTGGGACGACCAGGCTGTAGCTCGATGTATGTTGAGATCTCACACCGACCGATGGAGCATCAACCGGTCGACCAGCTTGTCGCTCAAGCCAGAGCAGGCTTGGAGCAAGCCGGAATCCTGCGTCCCAGTGACGACATGGTCGTTTCAGATCTGAAGGATTTGCACTACGCCTATGTCTACTTCGACCGTCATCGCGCACGGGCCATTCCCGCCATCCTCTCCGAGCTCGAGCGGAGAGGTATCTACTCCATCGGCCGATACGGCCGTTGGGAACATACCTCCATGGAGGATGCCATCGGACAGGGGAAACAGCTCGCAGAACGACTTCGATTGGAACAGAATCACGCCATGTCCGCATAGCGGCAAATGTCGTGGATACTATTTGCCATATCATCACCAAGCTTGAACTGGGCGGAGCGCAGGAAGTAGCCCTCCATGTCGTATCACATCTCGACCCCGCGAAATATCGGGCAGTGTTGATCAGCGGACCCGGAGGACTCCTGACAGAAGAGGCCCGGCGCTTACCTCATGTCGAGGTCAATATTGTTCCCGCATTAGGCAGAACAATTCATCCGTTCGCGGATCTCGTCGCGTTCGTCCAGCTGGCCAAACTCCTTCGCCGGATTCGTCCATCGATCGTCCATACCCACAGTTCAAAGGCAGGGGTCCTCGGCCGATGGGCCGCATGGTTCGCCGGAATTCCAGTCATCGTCCATACGGTCCATGGATATGGCATCACGCCCCTACAACCTCGCTGGTTGAAATCCCTGTTGGTCATGGTGGAGCGGATCACCGGATTGATCACCACGCAGTGGGTGGCTGTCTCGCAGAGTGATATCAAGAAGGGGCAGGCCTGGCGTCTGTTCAAAAACAACGTCCTGTTGGTCAGACCAGGCATCGATCCCAAACCGTTTCAGCGGATGATGACGGCGGCGAACCGGGAGCAATTGAGGAAGCAACTCCGTGCAGAACCAGAAACACGACTGATTGGAACCGTGGCATGTCTTAAACCTCAAAAGGCTCCTGAAGATTTCATCCGGGTGGCAAAGATCGTCACCGCGTCACGTCCCAACGTCCGGTTCGTGCTCGTCGGAGACGGCGAACTGCGAGCAACGGTCGAATCGCTGATCGCGCGCTATGGTCTTCACGAATACGTGCATCTGGCCGGCTGGCGGCGTGATATTCCGGCCGTGATGCATGCGCTCGATCTCTTTCTTCTGACCTCACATTGGGAAGGACTGCCTCGCGTTCTTCTTGAAGCACGAGTCGCAGGCCTGCCCATCGTCGCCACAAACGTCGGAGGGGCTGATGAAGTCGTGGTGGGAACGGCGATCGGGGAACTCTGTCAAGCCGGAGACATCAACGGATTAGCCAACGCAATCATTCGCATGATGTCTTCCTCGGTAAGACCATCGGAAGAAGGGAGGTGCCGTACAACCCTGCTCCCATGTGAGTTTCACATCAGTGAAACGGTTCTGCAATATGAACGAATATATGATCGTTTACTGAGATCCTATGAAGCAGAATCGCGGCGGAAAATTGCCGCTTGAGCGCAATACGGCAAGCATCAACCTGATGGGCTTCCGTCTGCAAATCGAGCCCCGACACCATTGAATCATGACCTTCATCCCGTTTGAGATCATGCACAACCTGCTTCTTGGATTGAAGCCAATTTCCCGATTGATCCAGCGATACCACCGGACAGGAATCAACTCGGAATCAGAAAAGGTTGAAGCCGTGTTTAAGATGTATAGTCGTTTTGATTCGCCGCGTGGGAAGGATGTATTGGAGATCGGACCGGGACAAACTCTGGAGGTCTTGAAAACGGCCCTTGCCGCAGGGGCGGCCAGTTGTACGGCTGTGGATGTTTTGAGGTACGTTCCTGAGCACCAGACGAAAAGCAAACAGATTGCCTACATCATCTACGATGGTCGACGCCTACCATTCAACGCTGGCCGATTTGATTGTATCTGGTCCCACACCGCCTTTGAGCACGTACGCAACCCAGCGATCACCGTCGCAGAATGCTTTCGGGTTCTGCGCACCGGCGGCCGCCTCGTCGCTCTGATTGACCTCGGCGACCATTCGCAGTACAGGATGCACCCTCCGCAACCACTCAATCTATTCGACTGTCTCCGCTATCCGGAGTGGTTATGGAAGCTGATGAAATGGAATCGCAGCTCCTATACCAATCGACTGAGAAAATCCGACTGGATCAAGCTGTTTACGGAATCCGGATTCGTGATTGAGCACCAAGAATCCGTGGTAAGCCACGTTATTGCCGAAGCGCTTCCTTCACTTCCATACTTACACCGGTATGCACATGAGGACGCCGTCACTCATGTCATCACGCTCTGGCTAAAAAAACCGCGAGCCTGAGCCCCCCTAATATTTAGCTTGTTACGGCACCTTCCGATGCGGACGAGACATGTCTGGCATACTTTCCCATCACGCCCGACGTGTACCGAGGAATCGGTTGTTTGACCTTTTTCATTCGAGTCGCGATCTCTTTTTTCGAGAGCTTCACATCGAGGCGGCGCTTGGGAATATCGAACGTAATGATATCGCCGTTCTTGATCGCCGCGATGGGTCCGCCCTTCACCGCCTCAGGCGCCACGTGGCCGGCCATCAGTCCATGCGTGGCTCCGGAGAAACGTCCGTCGGTGAGCAAGGCGACGGACTCGCCGAGCCCGGCGCCGACAATCGCCGCCGTCACACCGAGCATCTCTCGCATCCCGGGACCACCGGCCGGCCCCTCATAGCGAATGACGACGACGTCACCGGCCTTAATGTGTCCGGCCTTGACCGCCACAAAGGCATCTTCTTCCTGATCATAGACCTTCGCCGATCCTTGAAACTTCGTCATCGAATGACCGGCCACCTTCACCACACAGCCATCCGGTGCCAAATTCCCCTTCAAAATAACAAGGCCGCCGGTCGGTTTGATCGGGTGGGTGAGGGGACGCAACACTTGCTGTCCGGATGCTTCTCGGGCCGCCGACGCCTCTTCGCCGATCGTACGGCCAGTCACCGTCGGCTGATTTCCATGCAGCAACCCCGCATCAAGCAATCGCTTGGCGACCAGAGTGGTGCCCCCGGCTGCATAGAGATCCGCTGCGGCAAAGCGACCGCCTGGTTTCAGGTCGGCCAGCAAGGGAACCTTGCGGTTGATCCTATCGAAATCATCGATGCTCAGCTTGATTCCGGATTCGCGGGCAATTGCAAGAAGATGCAGCACAGCATTCGTGGAGCCGCCCGTCGTGGCGACAGCCGCAATGGCATTCTCCAGTGACTTGCGTGTAATGAGCCGGCGAGGGCGAAGATCCTGCTTCACCAGCTCCATCACCATCTTGCCGCACTCGAACGCCACGTCATCCTTCCGCCCATCCATGGCGGGCACCCCATTGCGCCCCATGGGGGAAATCCCCAGAAATTCGAACGCAATGGCCATGGTATTCGCCGTAAACTGGCCGCCACAGGCCCCGGGCCCCGGACAAGCGTGGTCCTCCAGATCTTTCAGCTCGGCATCGGTCATTTTCCCTGAGGCATGCTTGCCGACGGCTTCAAAAACATCTTGAATCGTCACATCATGTCCCTGAAACTGTCCCGGCATAATCGACCCGCCGTACAACATGAGCGAGGGCAGGTTCAACCGAGCAAGGGCCATGACCGTACCAGGGATCGTCTTATCGCATCCGGACAGAGCCACGACCGCATCAAACAAATGGCCGCGCGCCACGAGTTCAATCGAATCGGCGATGACCTCACGGCTGATAAGCGAGGCTTTCATCCCCTCGGTCCCCATGGAAATTCCATCCGACACGGCAATGGTGTTGTACTCGATCGGAGTTCCACCGGCCGCCCGGATCCCGGCCTTCACGCGTTCGGAAAGCCGGCGCAAATGGAAATTACAGGGCATGACCTCAATCCAGGTGTTGGCGACTCCGACAATCGGTTTCGACAAGTCGTCGTCCGTAAAGCCGACGGCTTTCAGCATCGCCCGAGCCGGCGCACGGCCGGCTCCCACCAGGAGATCGTGACTTTGAAGCTTCACTTGTTTTTTCATTGGTCCTTGAGATCCTCTTACTCTTTACTGCACAGACATGTTGCTTGGTGAAGTCGGAGGTGCCGTCTCATGCGGGTTCTTGCCATGGGGGGTGCTCCCGTGAGGATAGGCACCGTGCGGACTCGCACCGTGGGGATTGCTGCCATAGGGCATGGCCCCACCGTGGTGCATCCCTGAGCCTTTGTGTTGGTCCATTACTTTCTCATGCTCGGACTTTTCCTTGGCGCGCTGTTCCGGAGTCAAGACCGCCATCACATCGCGGCGAGCCTTAATGGCCGCCATGCGTAACCCGATTTGAAGGTCTTCGCTCTGTCTCAGTTTTGCCTCGATCGCGCCGAGATCGGACTTCTCCTCATCGGTCAGCGCTTTGACCTCACGTTCTGCAATTTGAATATCCGCTTCCGTCTTAATCCGGACACGGTCAAGGTTCAATTGCAGCTCTTTGAGCTTTGTCACCTGATCCGCACTGAGCCCGAGGTCCTTTTCATGCTTCAAGAGATGTCGGATCAAATGACCGGTCCCGGTATGCATCATCCCTTTTCCGTACCCATGACTGCCACTGCCGCCATGTCCGCCTCCCGCATGGCCATAACTTGGATCATTCGCCCAGAGACTGGGTACGCCCAACACCAACAGCAGACAGGCCGACAGGACCGCAACGGTTGTCGTCTTCGTGACTGACTTCATGCATTTCCTCCTTGGTTTGGAAGCCCCTCGCCCGAAGCTTGCCACAGCACGCGCTCCAACGCAAGCGAGCCGCTTGACTCCACAGCGATGTTGAAGCGGTTGGCTCTTGACTCAATACCGTTGTGCCTGATGAAGGAGTTCCGCGCGAGGGTCGGGGTGCCGTTGTTTGCTCAATCGTTCGTACAGGATCCGCTCTTCTTCCGTGGCCATCGTCGGCATCACAATCTGTAACGTCAGGAAAAGGTCTCCCGTCCCGCCGGTGGCCGAAGGAAGTCCCTTCCCCTTGAGTCGAAGTTTCGCATCGGCCTTGCTCCCAGAAGGCACCTTGACCTTCACCGGTTCGGTCAAGGTGGGTGCCGTCACATCCGCGCCAAGAATCGCTTCCCACGGATAGATGGGGAGGGTGACATGGAGATCCGACCCCTGCCGGCGGAAAATCGGATCAGCAGAGATACTCACGAGCAGGTATAAATCACCGCGTTTTCCACCATCGCTCCCGAGTTGCCCCTTTCCCGCCACTCGAACTCGAGTGCCGTCCTGGACACCGGCAGGAATTCTCACTTCAATGGTCTTGTGATCGGTTGTTCTTCCGGTTCCCTGGCAGGCTCCACAGGCCCGCCCTCGGACCGTGCCATGCCCCTGGCAGGTCGAACAGGTTTGTGGTTCCCGCAGGTTCACCCGCTTAATGACACCGGTCAGGACTTCACGTAAAGTCAACTGCACCTCTGTCTCTAAATCCTGCCCGGATCGCCCGCTCTCACCACGCCCTCCGGTTCCCTGTTTGCGATTTCCAAAGAGACTCTCAAAGAAATCTGAGAAGTGCTCCCCTGAACCGCCACGCCTATTGGGATCCTGATCAAAATCCCATGGACTGCTCGCACCTCTGGTCCAAGCTTGCTGACGAGCCTTTTCGAATGCTTGAGCTTGATCCCACTCACTCCCATACTGATCATACTTCTTTCGTTTTTCTGGATCGGTGAGGACCTCCTGCGCTTCATTCAACTCTTTGAATTTCTTTTCCATCTCGGCCTTCTTCGCCCCAGAATGAAGGTCGGGATGATATTGACGGGCGAGCCGACGAAAGGCTTTCTTGATCTCCTCAGCCGAAGCCGTTCGCGAAACACCGAGCGTCTGATAGTAATCTTGCGAAGCCATCCCGATACAATGTCCGTTCCCGGAGAGCCCGTTGGATGCCGATTGCAGTCAGCTTACGGAGTACACACAGGGTTTGCAAGGGCCGAATGGGTCAGCGAGCCGGGGACGCCTTGGCTCGCGCCATCAGCTTACAATAGGAGCAGATGTCGCCGGTGGTGGGTTGCCCGCAAGTGGGGCAGGGGTGGAGCGAGGCTTGGTCTTTCTCCGTCATGGTTGCTTCTGTCGGTGCTTTTTTGCGTTGCCGCTCCAGGAATCCCCAATAGAAGTATTGTTTCGTCCCGGGGGATTCCGTCTCCAGCCGGTTGAGCACCTCTTTATACAGGAGGGTGCGCGCACCCTGCGCCATCGGACATTCATCCACGATGTAATCGATCCCGTTCAGTACGCAGTAGGCGGCAAGTTCCCGCTCAGTCAACCTATAGAGCGGCTTTACTTTTTTCGCAAAACCATCGATCGACGCAGGAAGACTAGGACTCTGTTTTTCCAGATAATCTTCTTGCCAATGAAGCACATTGCCGAGCAGCCGGGCCGCTTCATCATCGAGATTGTGGCCGGTCGCCATCACGTCATAATCTTGCTCAATCGCGACGCGGTTGAACTGGTATCGTTTGATCGTGCCGCAGGTACTACAAGTCGGACGATGCACGAGCTGCGCCAACTCCTTAATTCCGGCGCCTTCTGTTTGCTCCACAGTGTGGAGATGCAGCTTGGCGCCATAGGGCGCGGCCACCGTTTCGGCATAGTGCTGAACCTTGTCACGCGAGCGATTTGAATAGCCCGGGATGCCGAGATTTACATAGAGCGCGTCGGCCTTATAGCCAAGCTTCAGGAGAAGATCCCACAGCGCCAGGCTATCCTTTCCTCCAGACACAGCCACGAGAATGCGGTCACTCTTCCCAAACATCTCCTGTGACCTGATCGCCCGCCCGACTTGGTCGTGTGCGAAGGAGTTAAAGCAGTTCTTACAGAAGGCCGCATTGTGACGCGGTAATTTCAGTACGGCTTTGGTCTTACATTTCGTGCAATTCATTGCCGTGATCATACGGACGAAGCCGGCTGATTGCAAACTGAGACGGGGACAGCTTGAGCAAGAAATCATCCGTTGATCATAAGCGTGTTGTGAACCTGCAACTGATCCGTGGAGCCTTCCGCCGATTGAATGCAACCATCCTGCTCGAATTCATGCGAGCAAGATGTATCGGGTCAAGCAGTTGATTGCTACATACTCGCTGCCATGTTAATCTAGCCACTGTCTAGCCAGATTCAATCATGTCAGGATGTGAGAGAGGGATGTCACAATGGCCGTTACCACAGTGGGGCTAGCCGAAGCGAAGAACAAACTCTCCGAATTGATCGGCCGGGTCGCTCAGGGAGAAGAAATCACGATCACTCGCCATGATGAAGCCGTTGCCAAACTGGTGCCCGCGAAACGAGCCAGTCGTGAAGAGGCCGTACAAGCAATCCAAGGGATTCGGACCTTGCGCGCCAAGCATCCTGTCAAATTGACGACCGAAGATATTCTCAAGTTGAAGAACGTGGGACGACGATGAACTTTGTGCTTGATTGTTCCGTCACGATGACGTGGCTCTTTGAGCATGAAGCCACTAAGGATACCGATGCATTGCTTGGAAAGCTGTCTGGGCCAGGGAAAGCCATCGTGGCCCAACATTGGGTTCTTGAAGTTGGCAATGTGCTGCTCGGCGCAGAGCGTTCGAAGAAGAAGACGCCGGCTGACACCACGCTGTTTCTCAATTTGCTGAGCAAGCTCGCTATCGAATCAGATGTTCATTTGGAACAGTATGCCACGACGACCACGCTTGCGTTAGGGCGAAAGCACCAACTGAGCAGTTACGATGCAGCCTATCTTGAATTGGCCATGCGCCTTGGTCTTCCACTTGCCACGCTTGATAAGAACTTACGCAAGGCGGCGCAAGCCGAAGGCATTTCCGTTCTCCCGGCTAAAATTCCCAAATAAGGCTGGACTGCTGAAGAGGTGGTGGGCCGCGTGATCACTCTGCCCATACGGGTGAGCCTGCCAGAATAGCCGCTTGCTATCCTCCGGCTCAACACATTGGGGAGTGCATTGCTTATTCGTTTCACACTTCAACCATAACACAAACTTTACTCGCAAGTGGCTAATCCGACGGCAGAGATACATGACACACACATTTCGGTGAGGAACTTCATGAACATTGGCAATCAGATCACGCGCTGCTCCTGGGGACTAATGTGTTATAGTCCGATCAACATCTAAATAACCGGCATCCTAGACGCGCGGAGTAGGAAAGTCGATAACGTGCCGCACTATGATCAGAATAATCCATAAGTTTACATAATATACGTTATCAGAACTATGCGATTTGATCTATTCGACCGAGTCCACAAGGAACTTTCGATTACCGGACATGCCTTTTATGAAGGCATCTTGTCGATTTCTGAAGCCGTCAACCGCAAAGTTGAGCTTATCCGTCTGCATTGGCAGGCGTCCTCATTGCTTCAGCGCATCGACGACCTGACGGCCCGAGTTGGCCAATTCATCGCCGCGAAGGTATCCGATCGACTCCACTCCAGACTTCAGTCGGATTCAATTGTGTACGCGGTCGATGAGGCCTTGACCGATGCCAGAGCCCGCGTGCATGAACTCAAGCGCTCCCTCCTGCAAGTCGATGCACAAATCCGCGAACTCAAACTTGAAGCGATTCATCAAGATTTGCTCTTGCTGCACCACGACTTGACCGTCCGATCGGCTCGGATCGAGCGGCTCACCGTGGTGCGTGAAGCAGAGGCAGCCGGACAACTCCTGAGTGCCCTTCCCCAACCGCTCGTGTCCTATGTCGCTACTGTTCTGCGAGGTCCCTTCCTCTTGGCACCGACCAGCGACCTCGTCCTCCGTCCGGGTGACATCGTGATTGCGATCGGCCCGCAAGGTGAGTTGGGTCAACTCACGCACTGGTTGACCGGTCAGCGGCTCCTCACCCCAACGCTGACGCGTTCGCCGCAGACAGTAGGCACACCGACATAAGATTAGTTACAATCTTCCTCCATGGGATTGATGTCGTTCCGTACAGTGCCTCTTCTTTCTGGTACCTCCTTGCACCTCCTCTTCCTTCTTGCGTCACTCACTTTCACGCCGACAGTCGACGCCGTCTCCGCCGACTCCCCGGGCCTTCGCATGCTTGAAGAAATTCAAACCGTCATTACTGAACTCGCCGAACAGACCAAACCGTCCGTCGTCAATCTCTTTCCCATCACCACCGCGGGGCGACTCCGCGACACGTCAGGAGACCGGACACCGAATGCATCGGGCTCCGGTTCCGGCCTCATCGTGGACAGCGACGGGCATATCGTGACCAACAATCATGTCATCGGCGATGCCATGGAGATTGAAGTTCGTTTCTCAGACAAGACCAAGCTCATTGCCCAGGTGGTCGGTAAGGACCCGGATACGGATTTGGCACTGCTCAAAGTGACGGCCGATCGACCGCTTCCCAGCGCGCAGTTCGGCGACTCTTCCACGGTCAAAGTCGGCCAATGGGTACTGGCGGTCGGAAACCCCTTTGGCTTGGACCGTACCGTGACGCTCGGCGTCGTCAGCGGCATCGGCCGTGAAAATATGAATCTCTCCCGGTACGAAAACTTTATTCAGACCGATGCGTCGATCAATCCCGGAAACTCCGGTGGACCGTTGTTCAACCTTCGCGGTGAAGTCATTGGAATCAATACGGCGATCATCAATTTCGCTCAGGGCATCGGGTTTGCCATTCCCTCGAACATGGCCAAACACGTCATTGAACAACTGCTGGCCAAAGGGAAAGTCATCCGCGGATGGCTTGGGGTCGGCATTCAACCTCTGACGACCGAGCTCGCCAAGAAATTCGGCGTGTCCGAGGGCGAAGGGGTCTTGGTGAATGAAGTGTTCGAGAATGATCCGGCCGCCGTGGCCGGAATACGACCGGGTGATGTCATCGTCCGGATCGATGGCGCGATCGTTGACTCACCGAACAAGCTTTCTCGACTGATCGGAACACTGACTCCCGGAGCACAGGCCAAGATTGAGGTAATCCGAGATCTCAAACACGTGACGCTCACCATTCTCCTCACGGAACGCCGCGACGCGGCGGCCGTCCCCACGGCTCCTCACGCGCGAGCCGAGGTGAAACTTGGAGTTGAGGTTCAGGAGTTAACGCCGAGCCTTGCTGAAAAATTCAAGCTTCGCGAAACCAAAGGCGTCGTGATTATGCGGGTCGAGTCAAACAGCTTGGCTCATGCCGAAGGACTGCGCGAGGGCGACTTGATCAAGGAAGTCAACCGCACGGAAACCTCCTCTCTTGCCGACTATAGTGCAGCCATCTCCCGATCACGACGCGGCGACACAATCTTGTTCCGCGTGCTGCGTGAAACACGCGCATTCTATGTCGTTTTGAAAACCTCAGACTAGTCCACTTTGTTCAGACAGCCTTCCCGGACAACGTACTCCACGAATCGTCATATATTTCTTCGATCATGAGTTTCAGGCTTCACGTTCAACGTTTCACGTTGTGCAGAGGCCACAACCTCAAACCTGAAATATGACACGTGGAACCCTTGGTCGAGACGCTTCACATTTCACCCATTACGACCACGGGCTAGTGTGCTGCATGTGACGCAACTGCCTGTCCTTCGGTTTTCCGCTTCTCCAGAATCTTTCCCACGAGATCCCGTGGCACTTCGTCGTACTGGGCAAACTCCATGGCATAACTTCCTCGACCGGCGGTCATGGCATTCAATGTCGTGGCGTACCGGAGTAATTCGGCCAGCGGCACCAGTGCCTTGATCTGTTCGATATGATTCTGGGCGTTCACGGAAAGGATTCGTCCCCGACGGGCGTTCAAATCCCCCATGACGGCCCCCACCGTCTCGGTCGGCGTGTCGATCTCGACCGTCATGACCGGTTCCAACAACACAGGATGGGCGCTCTCCATCGCTTTTCTGAATGCCATCGATCCTGCGATCTTGAACGACATTTCCGAAGAGTCGACCACATGATAGGATCCGTCGTAGACGGCAACCTGCACATCGACGACCGGACACCCGCTCAGTGGACCTTCATGCATAGCCTCATGCACGCCCTTTTCGACCGCCGGAATGAAATTCCGAGGGATGGCCCCTCCGACGACTCGATTCTCGAAAATAAATCCCCGTCCCCGCGGTAACGGCGCCACCTCAAGCCAACAATCGCCGTACTGTCCATGTCCCCCCGTCTGCTTTTTATACTTCCCCTGCGCCTGGGAGTTGATCTTGATGGTTTCTCGATACGGAATTTTCGGCGTATGGAGAATGACATCAACTCCAAATTTTCGATGGAGTTTTTCCAGCGCGAGATCAATATGGAATTGCCCCATCCCGCTGAGCACCATTTCTTTCGTTTCGTCGTTTCGGGAAAATTCCAGCGTCGGATCTTCTTCGATCAGCTTGTGCAGTCCGAGACCAACCTTATCGATATCCGCCCTCGACTTGGCCTCGATCGCATAAGACAGAATGGGCTTCGGCAGGCCAAGCCCCGGGTAGCAGAGCGGACTCCCCTCATGCGTCAGCGTATCACCCGTGTGAGTGTCTTTGAGTTTGGCTATTGCCACAATATCTCCAGCCTCAGCCGAATCGACCGGCACATGCCGTTTCCCCAGAACTCGGTAGAAATGGCCAAGTTTCTCCCGCACATGATGTGAAGCATTGAGCACGGTCGAATCGGCATGGACGCGACCTGAGACCACGCGGCAATAGGATAACCGGCCGACAAAGGGGTCGATGATCGTCTTAAAGACATAGGCGGAAAAGGGTTCTTCGCCCGTTCCCTTCCGCTTATGAGTGTCCTGCGTCTCCGGCTGAATCCCGTACCAGGGATGCGCCTCACCGCGCTCAGCCGGTGAGGGAAAAAGACCGACCACGGCATCAAGGAGCGACCAAACTCCCACGTTCTGCGTGGCCGATCCAGCATAGACGGGAAGCAAGTGCCTAGTCGCGATACACCGACGCAATCCCTCAAGCAGGGCGTCGTCACGCAGATTGCCCTCCGCAAGATAGGTCTCCAAGAGCGTCTCTCCGCTCTCGGCTACCGCCTCCACGAGCCGGATTCGCGCCCGGCTCACCTCATCCTCCACATGCGTGGGAACCGGAAGGGGTTCGGCTTTCGCGGAGCCCGGTCCGGATCGCACGAATCGTTTGAGCCGCACATCAACCACGCCTTCCAAGATCCCCCCCGCCTTGACAGGCATCGTCAGGAAAACCGGCAAACAGTCCAGTTGCGTGCGACACATTTCAACGGCGTTCTCTAACGATGCGCCATCCTTATCGAGGCCGTTGATGAACAACAGGCAGGGAAGTTCCCGATCGTTGATCCTTGCCCACAGGCGAGCCAGTTCGGTGCGCACGCCGATCTGCTCGGTCATCACGAGCACCACCGCATCGACGGCACGGAGCGCGGCCATCGGCTCCCCGAGCAACGCCAGGGCGCCAGGGGTATCGAGGAGGGTGAGCTGCGTGTGATTCCATGGAAACTGGAGCAAACTGGTGCTGGTCGAGGTACGATGGCGGAGAGCCTCGGGTTCAAAATCGGAAACGGTCGTGCCCTGCATCACGGAGCCAAGCACCGGGATCGCCCCTGCCATGTACGACAAGGCCTCGCAGAGAGAAGTCTTTCCCGCACCGGCACTGGATACGATGGCTACATTCCTGACGGATGCTACACAGGTAGTTTCCATATTCGGCCCTCCTTGTGCAGTGATGATGTTTTACGCCATTTTTATCCTCATCTTACTGTGACCTGTAGGCTGGGCGACCAGAGTATCCTGATGTCGTCCGTTTCCTACTGGTCGACCAGCCATCCCTCGTCCGCAAAGCTCACATACCGGCCATCCCCGAGAATGAGATGGTCCACTACTCGAATCCCCAACAGCCGTCCGGCTTCGACAAGTCGGCTCGTTAATTGTCGATCCTCCGAACTCGGTGTGGGATCGCCACTGGGGTGATTATGAAGAAGAATGACGGCAGCCGCCGATTCGCGGACGGCCAGGGCAAAGACTTCGCGCGGATGCACAATGCTGAGCGTCAGACTTCCTTCAGATACGGTCACCTCTCTGATGACGACATTCTTGGCATCGAGCAGGACAACCTTGAACAGTTCGTGCTTTACCTCGCGCAATAGCGGGTGAAAGTGTTTGTAGAGGTCGGCACTCGATGAAATGCGCGTTCCGGTCGAAAGGGGCGCAGCAAGTGATCGCCTTCCCAGTGCCAAAGCAGCCTTAAGCTGAGCAGCCTTGGCCGGGCCGATTCCCGGGATGGCGCAGAGTTCGTCTGTCCCGCATGCAGCAAGACCTCCCAACCCACCCATCCGTTCAAGAAGTTCCAGTGCAACCTGGACGGCTGAAGCATCGCGGCGGCCGGTTCTCAACAGAATAGCCAGTAGATTGGCGTCGGACAGGGCTTCCGGCCCTTTGGCAAGGAGACGCTCACGAGGTCGTTCGGCTTGGGGCCAGTGGGCAATGCCCTTTCCGCGCTCCTTTCCTGCCATGACACCCCTCGCGATGGACAAAAAATTGACGAGCCGGACTCTTTTGTACCGTCAATTTCCTGAAAATACCCGATTCCAGTCAACTACGTAAAGCTTAAGCCATTGAAAACACAGCGCATGACAATTTGGTGCAGCTCTTGCTTAAATTCGCCGTCAGCTGTGAACGTAACCACCCTGGAGGGTTCAATGGAATGTCCGAAATGCAAGGGAATGATGATGCTGGAACGGTTCTCGGACTTCTTTCTTGTGTTTTATGCATGGAAATGCATCAACTGCGGCGCCATTATCGACCGCACCATTTCCAATAATCGCCGAAAGAGTTTGGCTGCCCGCGAATCTCAGACCGTCGGTACGCGCTAAACCCATTCGACCATTCGGGCTCGACTTCCGAGCCCGCAGGGCCTGTGACCGTCCCCACGGATCACAGGAAGTTTTCCAGATCGCGCACAAGCCCGATCATTATAGTCCTCCCCTAATTGACGGTCAAAGCTGGACCTACGCCTCCCCTTCATAGTGCGGACCATCGATCATCAGCCTCAATGAGATTCACCTTCCGCACCGCACTCCCGTATCGGTTTCTTGACCCCTGTAAAAACGCTATGTTAGAGTTCATCCCATCGGATGATACGGCTTCGCATTGAATGCGTGTAATCGCAGGGAACTACCGTGGAAGACGCCTTTATGGGCCACGAACAGAGCGCCTTCGTCCAACCTCTGATCGAGTTCGAGAAGCCTTGTTTTCAATCCTTGGGAATCGGTTGCCACACAGTCGTTTTTTAGATCTCTATGCAGGAACCGGCGCGGTCGGAATCGAGGCTCTCAGCCGAGGCGCGGACCATGTCACCGCCGTCGAGTCGAACAGGGACGCCGTGACCCTTCTCCAACGAAATAAACAGCTCTGCCAAATTGGCCAGGAGCTGACAATACACCCTCATACCGTTGAACAGTTTATTCGACGACCGGACGACTGGGATGGCCCCTACGATGTGGTCTTTGCCGATCCACCCTATGCAGAAACGGCAACGTTTTCCTCGTTATTGAGCGAGTCAATGAGTGCGGCACTCTTTGCCGAGGACGCCTGGCTGATCGTCGAACATGGGGAAAAGACCGCGACGCCCATGGCGCTCGGTCCCACCACCTTGCGCCGGCACTATCACTATGGCGACACGACCTTGTCGGTTTACTCCCGTCCAAATCATGATGAAACATGAAAACTGGCATTTACCCCGGCACATTTGACCCCGTCACCCACGGGCACACCGACATCATCACTCGTAGCCTTCGGATATTTGATCGAGTGGTGGTGGCCGTGGCACCCAACCCCTCCAAGCATCCGTTGTTCAATGTCACTGAACGCGTCGAGATGGTGAAACTCGTCATGAAGCACCTGCCGCAAATTGAAGTCACGCAATTTGAAGGTTTGTTGGTCGACTATGTCGAGCGGTCCGGTGCCCACGCCATTATTCGAGGCTTACGGGCGATTTCAGACTTTGAACATGAATTTCAGATGGCGCTCATTAATCGCAAATTAGCCAAAACCGTGGAAACCGTGTTCCTCATGCCCAGTGAAGAGTACTCATACCTTTCGTCGACCATCATCAAAGAGGTGGCACGGCATGGAGGTACCTTGACGGAGTTTCTTCATCCTGAGGTCGCACGCCGTCTGAACGATCGTATCAGGAGCCTCAAATCATGAAACTTGCCGCCCGTGTCAGCCGCATCGCTCCCTCCCCCACACTTGCCATGGCGGCGACAGCCAAGGCCATGGCGGCACAGGGATTAGACATCGTCGACTTTTCAACCGGAGAGCCTGATTTTGATACGCCGGAGCCGGTCAAGGCCGCAGCTGAAGCCGCGATTCGTGCGGGATTTACCAAGTACACTCCCTCCTCAGGTATTGACGAGTTGCGTGGCGCCATCGTCGAGAAGTTATTGGCCGAACTCGGAGTCCGGTATGAAAAGTCTCAAGTCCTGGTGTCCTGCGGAGCCAAGCATTCGCTGTATAATCTGGCGGAAGCGTTACTCGAAGCAGGGGATGAAATCATCATTCCCACGCCCTACTGGGTCTCCTACTCGGATCAAGCCCTCTTGAACGATGCGACCCCGATCCTCATGCCGACCAGAGAAGACGACGGGTATGCCGTTCATCCCGCCGAACTTGAACGGCTCATTACGCCGAAAACGAAAGCCATTCTTGTCAACAGTCCGTGTAATCCGACTGGGGCGACCTATGATCGCACCACCCTGGAGCAGATCGCGGCAGTGGCGATTCACCATGATCTCATCGTGATTTCCGATGAGATCTATGAAAAGGTCCTCTACGACGGAGCCAGACACCTGAGCATCGCCTCATTGGGAGCTGAAATCGCCGCACGAACAGTGATTATCAACGGAGTCTCAAAAGCCTATGCCATGACCGGATGGCGCATCGGCTACGCGGCAGGTCCGAAAGAACTCATCACGGCCATGGCCAACATCCAAAGCCAAAGCACCTCCAATCCTTGTTCAATCGCGCAAAAGGCGGCCGTCGCCGCCTTGCGTCTTGGAGAACCATTCACCGTCAAGATGGTCGAAGAATTTGCCCGTCGGCGGAACACGATCGTCGAAGGACTGAACAACATTCCAGGTGTGACCTGTTCCATGCCTCGCGGAGCGTTTTATGCATTTCCTAATATCAGCGGATTGTTGGGGAAACGAGGGCCTTCAGGTATGCTCAAGACGCCCAACGAGATGGCCAACCATCTCTTGAACGATGCACATATCGCCGTGGTGCCGGGCGAGCCGTTTGGGAGTCATCAGCACCTTAGATTATCCTATGCCACCAGCATGACGAACATTGCCAGAGGGCTTGAGCGGCTTCGACAAGCCTTTGCCAAACTGGAGTAAGGCATGCGCGCGTTGTCGCGCGGCATCAAGCACAGAGAACTATGAAGGAAGGACGAACCCATGCCGACCTATGAATATCAATGTGACAGCTGCTCACATCGCTTCGAAGTGAAGCAGAGCATCAAGGATGATCCTCTCTCCGCATGCGAACGCTGCGGGAAATCCGTCAGGCGCCTTATCTCGTCACCGGGAATCATGTTTAAGGGAAGCGGCTGGTATGTGACCGACTATTCGGACAAGCTCAAACCCCCGTCTAGCGGCGGAGGTGAAACAGCCTCGACAAAACCTTCGGAAAAGAAAGAGTCGTCCGCGCCGGCTACAGCAACGACGACTGCGCCGGCCTCCTCGCCGACACCGGCGTCAAGCTCCGCCGGTTCCCCGACCACCACGTCTTCTTCATGACCGTCGCTGTCAGATTACCGCACCCCCATGGAACGTGGAGCCGCATGCCTACTTCCAGGAGACTTTGTCGTTCCCTTGGAAGCCGAGCCTGCAGGTGATCTGGATGGACTTTTGTGAGTCGATGCTTTAGGACTCATCGCCTTGACTGCTTTGATACGAAGCGTTTCCAACTGGCTCTGCAGCCCGCTGATGATGACGCCTTTCTCTCGATTTGTTCGACTCAGGTCCTCCAACTGTCCCTGGAGCTCCTGCTTGACTCTGGCCAAATCGACCACTTGAGCCTGAAGTTGCGTTTTCTCCATCGTCAGCGTTTGAATTTCGGCGCGTAGTTGTTCGATCTCATCCTGCAGCGCAGGGGGCCAGTAATCGCATCCCGCCAGGGTCACCGCCACGCCCACACAGAGCACTGCGCCGACGAACCGCCGTTGTCGATGACTCATGCTGGTCTCCCCTTTTCTCCTGTGGGCCTGTCCGGCACATCGCTCGGACAGCCTCCCACTGTTTGCGCAAGACTTTCAACAAAGACGCGATTTTCAAATTCTAACAGATTGGGGAAACAGTCAGTGAAGGTGTTTGACCCTGGCTATTCGGACCTAAGAGAATCAGCCGAGCGGACTCCTCGCGCTCCTCTGTGACTCCTCGATGCATGGAACGACACATCAGATTGGACGGGAGCGTACAGGCAATGCCGGCAGAAACACCTCCGGCGAACGCGCGTCAGCGTCTTAGTGCACGGTGAGCGATGTCGGTTCGAAAGTGATGCCCTGCAAAAGAAATCTTATCCACGCCTCGATACGCCTGACGCTGAGCTTCGGTTAAAGTCGAGCCGAGACCGAGCACCCCAAGAACACGCCCCCCGGCGGTCACCACATCATGATCCCGCTGCGCCGTACCGGCGTGAAAGACGACGGAAGACGATGAACCTGTAGTGCTCGCAGGGAGCCCTGCAATCACCTCTCCCTGCTGATACGCACCGGGATAGCCTCCAGAGGTCATCACCACGCAGACAGCAGCCCCTTGATGCCACTCCACGGATAGCTGATCAAGCCGATGGTCGATCACCGCCTCGATCACATCGAGAAAGTCTGTTTTCAGCAAGGGCAGTACAACCTGCGTTTCAGGATCTCCCATCCTGGCATTGAACTCCAGCACATAGGGAATCCCGTTCACGACCATCAGGCCGGCGTAGAGCACGCCCTGAAATGGCGAGCCAATGCGGGCCATAGCGTCAATCATTGGCTGCAATACTTCATGGAACACTTGATCTCTGAGCTGGGCCGTTCCAAGCGGTGCCGGACAGTAGGCCCCCATCCCGCCCGTATTCAATCCCGTGTCTCCATCCCCAACTCGCTTGTGATCTTGTGCCGGCGGCATGGGAACAATGGTCTTGCCATCCGTAAAAGCCATGATCGTCAGTTCTTCACCATCCAAAAACTGTTCGATCAAGACCTGCTTTCCGGCTTGCCCGAAGACCGCCTTCTCCATGCAATCTCGAATCGCCTGCGTCGCCTGCTCACGAGTCGTGGCGATCATCACGCCTTTCCCCTGAGCCAGCCCGTCCGCCTTGATGACGACGGGCAGCTCGTGCTGCTCAAGATACGCCAGGGCCTCCGCAGCTTTGTCGAAACTCTTCGCCCGTGCGGTGCGGATCTTGGCCTGGGCCATCACATCTTTTGAAAAGCTCTTGCTGGCTTCCAGACGCGCCGCTTGCCTGGTTGGACCAAAAATACGCAACCGCGACTTGCGAAATTCATCGACGATGCCCAAAGACAGCGGTATTTCCGGCCCAACGACCGTCAGATCGATCCCCTCTCCTATGACAAACTGTTTGAGCCCGGACATATCGTCAGCCTTGATCGGCACACAGGCCGCCAATGAAGCGATACCCGCATTCCCTGGCGTACAATACAAGACCGGTTTCCGTGGACTCTGCGCGAGCTTCCACACCATGGCATGTTCACGTCCTCCGTTGCCGACCACAAGAATCTTCATGATGTTTCCTTAGATAACCAACGTGCGGAGTTGAGGATGTTCAACACGAGCGCGAACGACAGCACGGAGAAGCAACAGCCGGTGATATGGATGATGCGCGGATGCTCAAACAGGTCACCCAACGAGGCCGCAAGGAGTGAGGGACCCGAGGCGTACTGACAAGATATACGTTGATGGCCTCGATCGACTGAGAACGAAGTTGGAGACCTGTTTCAGCATCCGACTAATGGCGGAAGTGGCGCATACCGGTCAGAATCATCGCCATCCCATGTTCATCCGCAGCCTTGACGACTTCTGCATCGCGAATTGATCCACCGGGTTGAATGACGGCGGTAATGCCCACTTCGGCAGCGGCGTCGAGACCATCCCGGAATGGGAAAAAGGCATCCGAAGCCATCACACAGCCCTTCACGGGCATTTGGGCTTTCATTGCGGCCAACTTCACTGAATCCACTCGGCTCATCTGTCCGGCCCCGATCCCCACCGTCTGGCCCGGCTTTGCATAGATGATGGCATTCGATTTCACGTGTTTACACACAGTCCAGGCAAAGGCACAGGCGGCATACTCCTCGTCCGTCGGCTTGCGGATCGTCGGTACCGTCAGGGCACGAAGGTCCGTCAAGACTCCGAGGTCACGATCCTGCACGATGAGTCCACCGACGAGCTTCTTGAGATCAAATCCATCCTGCTTGACCCTGGTGAGCGGACCAATATCCAACAGCCGCAGATCCTTCTTGCGTTTCAATTCGGCGAGGGCATCATCGGCAAACCCTGGAGCGATGACCACTTCGACAAACGTGGACGTAATTTCCTTGGCCGTGGCCAGATCCACGACACGGTTAAATGCCAGCACGCCTCCGAACGCCGAGACCGGATCGGTCTCGCGAGCCTTCACATAGGCCTCCACCGGTGTGGCTCCCAACGCCACGCCGCAGGGGTTGTTGTGCTTAATGATGGCGACAGCGGTGTCGGAATACTCCTTCACCAGCTCCAAGGCCGAGTTGGCGTCCAGGAAGTTGTTATAGGACATCGCTTTGCCATGCAGGATCTTCCCTCGTGACACTGACGGCTCATGATTGGTGAGTTCGCGATAGAACGCACCCTGCTGATGGGGGTTTTCGCCATACCGAAGCGTTTCACCCAACTCAAACTGCAGCGACAGCACCTTGGGGAACTTCACCTCTCCCCCCCTCGTCTGCTTCTCCAGATAGCCCGCGATCAATCCGTCATAGCGCGCGGTATGTTGAAAGACTTTCATTGCCAATTCACGACGGAGCGCCGGTGTGGCCGCATCGGTCTTCAGGGCATCCAGCACCCGCGTATAATCGGCCGGATCAACCACGACCAGTACATCCTCATGATTCTTGGCGGCTGAACGCAACATGGACGGCCCGCCGATGTCGATATTCTCAATCGCGTCTTCGAAACGGCAATCAGGCTTGGCAATGGTCGCCTCAAAAGGATACAGATTGACGACCACGACATCGATCGGACCGATCCCATGTTGAGTCATCTGTTCGACATGCGCCGGAAGGGAGCGGCGACCCAGCAGGCCACCATGAACCTTGGGATGTAATGTTTTCACCCGACCATCGAGAATCTCCGGAGATCCGGTATAGGCAGCCACATCCGTTACGTTCACCCCGGCGTCTCGAAGCGCCTTGGACGTTCCACCCGTCGACAAGATTTGCGCCCCAAGCGCTTCCAGCCCCTTGGCCATCTCGACGACCCCGGTCTTATCCGAAACACTGATCAATGCCCGCTGAATGCCGGCCATATGCATACTCCTTAACAGTCATGTGCAATTGAAAAGAGATCCATGCAGCTACGAAAGGTGGGCGAAGGATAGCAAATGGGTTGAGTAAGTTCAAGGCAACCGGAATCTTCGCCTCGCTGGTCCAAAATAAATTCCCATGGGTCCGTGAACCAGCGGCACGGAGGCAGTCGATTCAACGCGCTCCTTACATCAGCATGTCCGGTACAAGGAGATACCCGCGACGGCTCGCCCAACAAACGTATCATTGACGCAGGTGCCGTCATTCAAGTAATGTTTGCGAACGGATACAATATTGTATGCACATTCCACGTTCATTCCCCTACCTCAACCACTTCACTAGGGAGGTGCGCTATGCTGGCTGGCCGATTGGTGAGGCTGATCGAGAAGAACTCCGAAAAACTTGCTCGAGAGCTGAGCGAAAAAGTATGGAATTCTCCACGCTGTAGCGATTTACGAAAAGTCCCACCCGACGAGCTTCAGGCCCGCACACGCGAAATCTACCAAAACTTGAATAACTGGCTGATGGACATGACCGAAACCGAAATCGAGCGCCGCTACACGGAGCTCGGTGCGCGACGAGCCGCACAGGGCGTGGCCTATAGCCACTTCCTCTGGGCCATTACGGCAACGAGAGAACACATGACGGCGTTCGTCCAACGAGAAGGATTTTCCGATACCCCCATGCAGCTGCAGGGAGAGCTGGAGCTGATGCACATTCTCGCCCAGTTTTTCGATCGTGCGTTGTATTTCACCGCCATGGGATATGAGCAGGAACGTGCCCGCATCGGGACAAACCTCCGTCGCCGCCGGGAGGATCACCAAGCCGTGCATGCATAGGCCTGTGCCGGAGAACAGAGTGCGAACAAGTTCGCTGACGGGCTCACCGTAAACTGGTGGGCCCCTCCTTATCTCTTCTTTATCGCTTGTATTGAGAGCACCCCTTCCCTCCCATTCATTTCCACGGGCCAGAAAATCCCCGATCACTCCTCTAATACCCGTCGACTCATGGGCGCCGAGCCCTTCCTCACTGACCGTCCATATTGGCCAAATTTCATCCTAGTACATGTCTCGTCAATTATGGTACTTTCACATGTTGGACCCTAGGTATCGTATCATTCACAGTGGGTCTCCCCTCATGAAGCATGCGGACATTCTCACCGGCGGTATGGCATTGCAACTCTCTCCTGCGCCATGGGCAACTCACGATGATCATCCTCTTGCACTGAGCCATGCGACTCCACACACAAGTCCGCGTATGATTTCGACGCGATCCATCGCTTCATGTCAGGCGACGGCCCCGATGCCCATGTTCAACCTGCATCATCACCTCACACGGCTATCGTAAGGACTGAGTCACTATGAGCACATTGGGCAGATGGCTACAACCTCCTCCGAAGGGTTCGTTAGAGCAACAATACCAAGAGCTGGTCAATCAGTTGCGGACCAAGGAACGGCTGCTGGAAACGACATCTCACGATCTCAAAGTAAAGACAGCCGCCATGCAGATCCTTGAACAGAAGATCATGTCGGCTGAGACGCAGGTCAACTCAGCCCAACGAGAGCTCATCTCTCGCGGGGAGCAGATCAAAGCGCTTGAGGCAGAGTTAACCCTCCGCTCGAAGCGGGCTGCGGATATCGAGACCGACGGCATCGCCGCACAGCAGCAGGTCAATGAGCTCAAGTCCGTCATTACCGCCCAGGCGGACGAGATCCGCGGAGCTCAGCAAACTCGAGAGGTTCTGAAGGAAGAGATTCGCGTGTTGCGCGAACATGTCGCCCAACTCAATGAAGGGATGGCTGACCGGGAACACGTCCGGGTCCGCATGGAGAAGCTGGAATCGGCCCAGGATCGAGTCCATCTGCTGGAAGTCGAACTGAGCGATCGGGAAGCGGCTCATCGCCGGAGAATTCAGCAGCTTGAACAGCTGCTCGTGGAACGGGATCAACGAATTGGAGAGTTTGATGCCAGCGCCGCCGCCCAGGCGGATGAACTCCGCAGCGCGCAGCAGGCCTGTCAAACCGCCGAACAGACCCGGGAAATCCTCAAGGAGGAAATCCGTGTCCTCCGTGAACAGATTGCCCAACTCAACGAAAGCCTCCCCGCCCGGGAACGCCTTCGCGTCCAGGTCAAAGAGTTGGAGTCAATGCGGGATCGTGTGCATCAGCTGGAAGTGGAACTGAGTGACCGGGAGGCCGCCCATCGCGGCACGATCCAGCAGCTGGAGCAGTCCATGGCGGAGCGGGACCGCCGGATCAGTGAGTTCGACTCGCTTTCGG
>CAADGK010000099.1 GCA_900696515.1 uncultured Nitrosospira sp.
GCATCTCAGTGGGCATCTGTGGACCTAACCAGAGGAGACCATAGATGATACATGTTGTAGAGGTAGAAGTTGCCGGTCGTACGCTTCGGCTTGAAACCGGTCGCGTCGCGAAACAAGCCGATGGTTCCATTTGGGCCTCCTACGGCGATACAGTGGTTCTGGCCACGGCGGTTTCAGCCCAAACGGCCAAGCCAGGGATCGACTTTCTTCCATTGACGGTCGACTACCAGGAAAAAGCCTATGCGGCCGGCAAGATTCCCGGAGGCTATTTTAAGCGTGAAGGTCGACCGGCAGAGAAAGAGGTTTTGACCAGCCGATTGATCGATCGTCCTCTCCGTCCGCTCTTCCCCGAAGGCTTCTATTTCGAAACCCAGGTCATTGCCTCGGTCCTCTCGGCAGACAAGACGGGTTCGTCCGACGTGATCGGCATCACTGCCGCCTCCGCCGCCCTGGCTGTGTCCAATATTCCATTCAACGGACCCGTCGCCGGAGTAAAGATCGGCTGTATTAAGGGGCAGCTCGTCGTGAATCCAGACCTCGAAGCCATGGAACAGAGCGACCTCCATCTTGTGGTGGCCGGGACGGCCGATGCGGTCATGATGGTGGAGGCGGGTGCCAACGAGCTTTCTGAACAAACTATGCTGCAGGCGTTGGAGTTAGCGCACAATGAGATCAAAAAGATTGTTCGGAAGATCGATGAATTAGCGAAGAAGGTCGGGCGCGCCAAGCGAGACGTCATACAGGAATCGATTGATCCCACCCTGCAGGCGGAGATTAAGTTTCTGGTGGCCCAGCCGATTCGCGACGCCATCATGATTTCCAACAAGAGCGCGCGGCAGGAGCGATTGGATCAGATCCTTGCAGAGACCATTCAGAAGCTCCAAAAACCGGAAGACGGCTCACGGGAGCGGCATGTCAAAATCGTCTTTCATCAGCTGGAGTACACTGAAGTCCGGAAAATGATTTTGGAGAAGCAGTCACGGGCGGACGGACGCGGGCCGTCTGATATCCGGCCGATCACCTGTGAAGTCGGCGCCTTGCCGCGCGCGCATGGTTCGGCAATCTTCACTCGCGGAGAAACGCAGAGCCTGGCTGTTGTGACGCTGGGGACGACGGATGATGAGCAGCGGATTGATGCGTTGGAAGGCGAATATACCCGCACATTCATGCTGCATTACAATTTCCCTCCCTTCAGTGTCGGAGAAGCGAGACCGCTTCGCTCACCCGGCAGACGTGAGGTCGGCCACGGTGCATTGGCGGAGCGGGCGCTGAAGCCTGTCATCCCTGGTAAGGATGTGTTTCCCTACACGCTGCGCATTGTGTCCGAGATTCTGGAATCCAATGGCTCTTCCTCAATGGCCACGGTGTGCGGGGGGACGTTGGCCATGATGGACGCGGGTGTTCCGATCAAGGAGCCTGTTGCTGGTATTGCGATGGGGCTCATTAAAGAAGGAAACGATGTCATCATCTTGTCCGACATTCTCGGCCTTGAGGATCACTTGGGTGATATGGATTTCAAAGTGTGCGGGACGAAGAACGGAGTGACGGCACTTCAAATGGACATCAAGATCGGCGGGATTACCACTGCCTTGATGCAGCAAGCGCTGGAACAGGCTCGATCGGGGCGTCTCCACATTCTGAGCCGCATGTCGAACGCGCTCCAGGGACCACGGACCGACCTCTCACCCTTTGCGCCTCGCATCCACACGATGAAGGTCAAGCAGGACAAAATACGGGACATCATCGGGCAGGGAGGGAAGACGATCCGTGGAATTCAAGCCGATTGTGGCGTCAAGATCAGTGTTGAAGACAGCGGGATCGTGACGATCGCCTCTTCGGACGGTGAATCGTTGCAAAAAGCCAAGGATATCATCAACCGCTTGACCGAGGAAGTCGAGGTCGGGAAGGTGTATTCGGGGACAGTAAGAAAGATCATGGACTTCGGTGCCTTTGTCGAGGTATTGCCGGGGACGGATGGACTCGTGCATATCTCTCAGCTCGCCCATCATCGTGTGAAGTCGGTGTCGGATGAAGTGGCCGAAGGGGACCAAATTCTTGTCAAAGTGCTTGAAATCGATAAGCAGGGGAAAATTCGCCTCAGTAGAAAAGAGACGATGCCGGCACCGACCACCAGCGGTGCGCCGGATTCAACGGGTGGGTAGCACTTGTACCGCAAGGTCATCCTCAAGAACGGGATTCGCTTGGTCACCGAGCGAATCCCGACCGTCAAGTCCGTCACCATAGGTCTCTGGGTGAATGCCGGTTCTCGGGATGAGCGTTCCGAAGAAGCCGGGTATTCTCACTTCATCGAGCATATGCTGTTCAAAGGAACAGCGTCACGATCCGCGACGGACATCTCCCGGGAAATTGACGCACTCGGCGGTGAAATGAATGCGTTTACTACGCGGGAGACGACGACCTTCTACGTCAAAGTGCTTGATCAGCATCTCTCTCAAGCCTTGGATCTTCTCTCCGATCTGTTCTTGCATTCTCGTCTCCACCCGAAGGAAATTGAAAAAGAGAAGCAGGTGGTGCTCGAAGAAATTCGCATGGTGCAAGACGATCCCGAGGATCTCGTTCAAGAGTTACACACCAAGTTGGTGATGGGCGCGCATGCATTGAGTCGCCCCATCCTTGGGAAGGCATCCACGATCGCTCGCATTCGTCGTCAAGATCTTCTTGAGTACATTGAGCGACAATATCGCCCGGAAGACATTGTCGTGGCGGTCGCGGGGAACTTCGATGAGCGGATGCTTGAGAAAATGATGGCCCGGCTCTTTGGACGTTACCAGATCTCGAAGACCGGCGATTCGAGAACACGTTGGCCGGCTGAACTGCATGGCGGTGTGACCCTGAAACAGAAGCCCTTGGAGCAGGTCCATCTCTGCGTCGGACTTCAGGGGATTGCGGCCGGGCATAAGGACCGATATGTGATCTATGCACTCAACAGCGTCTTAGGAGGCAGCGTCAGCTCGAGACTCTTCCAGGAGATCAGAGAGAAACGCGGATTATCCTACTCAATTTATTCATTCTTATCGGGTTATTCTGATACCGGTACGGTCACTGTCTATGCGGGAACCAGAGCGGGCGAGGTTGCGCGTGTTCTGGACCTGATTGCTCGGGAAATTCAAAAAATGGCCGGCCGGGGAATGACCAGTGAGGAACTCAAACGGACCAAGGAGCAAATGAAAGGCGGTCTGATGTTGAGTCTGGAGAGTTCACACAGCCGTATGAACAAACTTGCGAAGGATGAACTCATTGCCGGAACGCACACTTCCTTAGAGGAAATGATCTCGGAAATTGATGCCGTGACGGAACAACAGGTCAGCCGAGTGGCACGCACCCTGTTTACAACCGAGTATATGGCGGTGACGGGTTTGGGACCGCTTTCATCACGACAGGTCAAGGTGCTAGGAAACCGGTTCCCTCTGTCGATGGCGCAATCACGAGAAAATACGAGAGCATAAAACCATCTAAGCTATTGTTTTCCTGTTGCGCATCGTAGTATTTTCGAAACTAAGGCTGTACGTGAGAAACATGCCCTTGACAGAACAGCTCAGTTTCAGTACCGTTCCACGTCTATTACCCTGGCTTGTGACTTCTGCCTTGGGCACTGAAGAAGTTAGAGGGCAAGTGAGTCTGTAAGAGAATAATTCGCTGCATCCACGATGATCAGCTGAAAGTGATCAATAGCTTATCGAAGACAAGAGCAATCAATCTGATGAAGGAGGGACGAGGTATGAAAAAGGCTGTCATTCTAGCTGCCGCCATCCTATCTACCAGTTTCGGCTTGCTAGCGGCCGAATCTTCATTCGCTGCTGGCGCCATCGAACATCTTGGTCTTGCGGATGCCGTCGTTGGGGGAAAGCCAATGAAGGCCGAAGCTGGGGTTAAGACGTTGCAAGGCCGTGTCTGGTCTCAGTGGGCGGATAATCCAGATGGAGAACTGTTGTTCGGGATTCAGTACTGGAATTCAGGCGAGCAAGGATCCGGAGACGCGGGTGGTCGATCATCCACCATGCTGGATGTGAAACCGCCGGACCCTCTCTTTACCTGTTGTGCCTGGGGGTTTGTCGGGGGAACCGAAAAGAACTCGGCCTATTCCGGCTGGTACCACGCCGCCACGACCGTTCGGCTTGCCGTGAAGGATAAGGCCCTGATGGATAAAATCATCAAGGCCTCACAAGAATTGGTCGCCATGGAGGTCACCCTCGACGGTCGGACCATCACCGGCTTCAAGATATTGAAAGACTAGCCACTTCTTTAGTCCAGCACGTTGATGTGAAGGAGGACGCGATTATGATGTTTTCGAAACAAGGTGGAGCCATCTTGGCAGCCGTTGCCCTCGTAGCCGGCATGGTGTCGAGCGCCTCGGCCATTGAATCATTTCAAGAGCGATTCGAATGGGGCGATATGAGCAAGCCCACGACGATACAGGGGCGAGTGATTGTCCTGGATCCCTATGATGAAGCCGTGTGGATCAACGTGGCTGTGTTCGGTGGTAATGCCGAGAGTGGCTTATACTGGCAGAAAGTTCACCCCGGTAAGAACCTGAAGTTCTATGCTGAGAAATCTGCCTGGCAAGAATTGCAGAAAATGGGGCGCCCTCATGCAGGACCAGCGGCCGCGAAGGAAGTTCCACCCGGGAGTACGACAGACCTGATTGAGTTTGTCGCCACAGAAACAGAACAGAACCATCGGGTGATTTCTGCGGTGAAGAGGATTCCCGAAGTATCCGGTGCAATGGGTAAACCTCTAAGCATGTCCGCGCTTCGACTCAAGGAATGCGCCGGGAAAAACGAATTCGAGTCAGCCTGTAACAAAGCCAAGACCGGCCTCAATACTTCACCGGTCACACCCGACGGAAGCAATGTCGGCATGCAATACGATGTGATGCTTCCTGGTGGGAAGACCCTCGGCGGCTTGATTCCTTGGACCGCGCAGTATAATCAGGCCCACTGAATACGCTATTAAACGGCAGAGAGGGCGGCACTCCTTCCGGGAGTGCCGCCCTCTTTATTTTGGGCCTGGGTTCCACGGTTGCCACCCAAGGCACGGTCAAAAACTCCAGTCGTGACGAAAGAACTCCTGTGTTGCAGCAAGAAAGCATTTACCAGGTTCAATTACAGGCGCAGTTCAAAATTGACAACGTAAAACATCAAGGGGCAACATTTTTGGAGAAACATGTTATGGCAGGCCTCTTTTAATGGGAACTCTGGAATGAGTGGGTCAGGATTATTGACTGATCGATGATTCGTTTGTGTCTATTCTAGCCATCCGTTGTAGCTCGGCGAGACGGTTCAGAGCATCGAGTGGGGTTAGTGAGAATAGGTCGATCTGTTTAACCTCCTCTATCAAGGGGTGGGGTTGAGGAAGCGCGGGGGAAGCGGATTGTGATGGAACGGTAGCAGAGACGTGAGCGGACGCCTCGGGTCGTTCAAGTTGCGATAAGACTGCTTGAGCACGATGAACCACTTCCGGAGGAAGCCCTGCAAGTTTGGCCACGTGAATGCCATAACTACGATCTGCCTTCCCGGCAACGATTTTTCTCAGAAATACAATATCTCCATCGCGCTCCTGCACGGCCACACGATAGTTCTTAATCCCCGTGCGTTGAGATTCCAATTGAGTCATTTCGTGATAGTGTGTGGCAAAGAGTGTGCGCGCGCCCAGCTTGGTGCAGTCATGGATATACTCCGCTATGGCCCACGCAAGGCTGAGACCATCGTAGGTGCTGGTCCCGCGGCCAATTTCATCGAGTAAGAGCAAACTCCGCTGCGTGGCGTTCCTCAGAATATGGGATGTTTCAACCATTTCAACCATGAAGGTGCTTTGCCCTGCAGCCAGATTGTCAGATGCACCTACTCTGGTGAAAATGCGATCGGCTATGCCGATGTGAGCCTCTGTTGCCGGGACAAAGCTTCCTACCTGAGCCATTAACACGATCAAGGCTACCTGCCGAAGATAGGTGCTCTTGCCGGCCATATTGGGGCCGGTGATGATGAGCAGTCGATCCGTTCCAAGATCCAGTTTCGAGTCGTTCGGCACAAAAACGGTGTCGTGACAGAGCCGTTCGACGACGGGATGTCGGCCGTCTTTTATCAGAAGCGTACCCCCGTCCGTGACCGCCGGCTTTGCGTAGCGGTAGAGGGCTGCTGCCTCGGCTAAACCGGCTAGGACATCGACCAGCGCCAACAATGTCGCCATCCTGTCCAGTCGATGGGTCTCTGTTGCCAGTCGAGAACGAAGAGTCGTGAAGGCTTCCTGTTCGGAGGCGAGGAGTTTCACATCGGCACCGATCACCCGTTGTTCCAGTTCCTGTAGTTCAGCCGTCGTAAACCGCTCTGCATTGACGAGTGTTTGCTTTCGAATGTAGTCCGGTGGGACTCGGTTCAGGTTGGTTTTGGTAATCTCAATGTAGTAGCCGAACACCTGATTGTAGCGCACCTTCAACGACTCAATTCCGGTTCGTTCTCGCTCTCGACTTTCCAGTGCGGCAATCCATTCCTTCCCTTCCTTGCTGGCTTTTCGAAGTTCGTCGATCTCAGGAGCATAGCCTTCTTGAATGATATTCCCGTCACGTAACGAATGCGGCGCATCCGGCCGGATCGATCGTTGAATCAGATCGTACAGATCCTCAGCCTGATCCCATGTTTCAAAGGACTCCGCCAATAGTCGGCTGTGAAGTGATGTCAACTGGGCGGAGATCTCAGGCAGGGCGGCAAGAGACTGCTTTAACGCCAGCAATTCACGCGGGTTGGCTAAACCAAGGGTGATACGCGTGCCCAACCGGGCAATATCTTGAACCTCCCGTAACGCTCTGCGTAGGGCTGTTCGTACGAACAAACTTTCCTTAAGTTCCTCGACGGCATCAAGGCGTGCTTGGATTCGCTCGCAATGCAACAAAGGCATCACCAACCACTGGCGCAACAGCCGACATCCCATTGCAGTAACCGTGTGGTCCAATACGGATAGCAGCGTTAAAGGACCAGTTGCCTCCGTCTGCTCCTTGGCAGACAGGGGTTTCAGGAGTTCCAGATTTCGAATGGTCGTCGCATCGAGATGCATGATCTCGTTGTTCCCACGAACCGATAATCGGCGGATATGATCCAACGGCACGGTCGGCTGAGTCTCACGGAAATAGTCCAGCACCGCACCGGCTGCACCAAGAGCGGCTGGGAGTCCAGGACATCCCAGACTTTCAAGTGAGTTGCAGCGAAAGTGACTGGTCAATATCTGTGTGGCACGTTGTAGCTCAAATGCAGCCGCCGGACGTGCACATAGGCGCGGGCCTGTAATCTGTTTGAGCCATCGCGCGCTCTGGCTATCGAGGCCGGTCGGGAAGATCAGTTCCCGGGGTTCGAGGCGAGAGAGGTCATTCTGAGCCTGGCTCACTGCGTCTGATCCTCGAAACTCCGTCAGCCAGAACTCACCTGTGGACACCTCGAGATTGGCAAGTCCGATCCGCATGCTGAAATCGGCATCGGGATGAACGGCGATGGCAGCCAGATAGTTGAGCTCTCCCGGGATCAGGAACTCGGTGTCCACTAATGTCCCGGGTGTGTAGAGTCGGACGACCTCGCGCCGCACGAGACCCTTGGCGGACTTGGGGTCCTCCACTTGCTCACATAAGGCGACCAATCGTCCGGCGCTGAGCAATTTCGCAATGTAGCCAGTCGCAGAATGGTACGGGACGCCGCACAGCGGGATCGGCTGAACACTGTTCTTGTCTCGGGAGGTCAAGGCAATGGAAAGGAGCCGGGACGCTTCCAGGGCGTCTTCGTAGAACATCTCGTAAAAATCTCCGACACGGAAAAATAAAATCGCGTCAGGGTATCCCTGCTTGATGTCTCGGAACTGGCGCATGAGAGGACTGAGAGCCGTCTCACTCATCAGCAAAATGTCTCGCAGGTTCCAGATCTCCCGGGGCGGGGGTCCGTCCGGATACCTTCTCGATCGATTGTCGGAGCCGCTCGAGGTCCACTTCCGCTTGTTGCAGGGCCTTCGTCTTTCGGCGTAGTTGAATACGGCTGCGCACCCAAGGAGGGCAGAGCAGGATGGCGGCAACCAGGAGCCCCACGACGAATCCGGCCATAACGGGTTTATAAATGGGTGTGGAGGCCTCAAGCAAGCCGAAGAAATACCGCAGGGTGACTTCCTGTTCCTGGTTTTGGAGAACAAATGCCAGTGAAAGTAGCAAGAGGATGCCGACGAGAATCAGTCGCGTCATCGAGGAGACGCCTTTCTCTTTCCACTCAGTCCGGATTGTTGCAGTCGACCGCGCCTCTTGGCCGAAGGCAAGACTTTCATGATACGTGCCAATAGGGCACGGGACCCTTCCCCCTGTGCCACGAACTGAACGGATCGAGTAGCGACTGTCCTGTGGGCTAATAGGACTTCGAGTCGGTCGGAAGGGAGTAGGCTTGGGAATCGATCAGCCCACTCAACAACCGTCACTCCGTTGTCGGCAAAGACCTCAGCGAAGCCAATGGCCTCGGCTTCTTCAGGGCTTCTCAATCGGTATAGATCCATATGCGTTAACGGGAGTCGCCCGTGGTATCGGTGCATCAGCATGAATGTTGGACTGGTCACCGAGCTGGGGGGTGCCTCAAGGCCGGAGACAATTCCGTGGACTAATGCAGTCTTACCAGCTCCCAGATCACCGATCAATGCCAGCACGTCTCCTTCACGAAGGACCTGTCCGATAGCCGTCCCTATCAACTCCGTCTCACGTCGAGAATTCAGAACAAGACCACGGGAGCGAGCTGGTCGGGCCATAGAGATGCCGTTCAATCAGACCGTTAGGTGCCCGGCGGGAACGGGTGTGCGGGGGTTTCAAGAATCCTGTTCAGGGCAGTGGGAACGTGCTCAAGCAGGTCCCCCGCGATCATTCCGATTTCCCCCTTCATAGCAGCAGCCAAATCGCCTGCCGCTCCGTGCAGGTAGGTTGCCGTGCAGGCAGCTTCCCAGGAGGGCAGGCCTTGCGCCAACAGACCAACGACCATTCCCGTCAGGACATCACCGGTACCGGCAGTCGCCATACCGGGATTACCGGTTGGACAGATCGCAACGGCTCCATCCGGCCGCGCAATAACCGTCCGTGCTCCCTTTAAGATGACGAACAAACCACGCTCTCGCGCAAAACGAGTTGCGGTGCCGATCCGATCACGATTGACGGACTGAGGCGTTGCTTCAGCCTCCAACCGCGCCATTTCTCCCGGATGGGGAGTGATGATCGGCGGCGTCTTGCATGAAGCGAGGATCGCGGTACGCCCCGTCAAGGCATTCAGGGCATCAGCATCAAGCACGGCCGGTCGGTCAAGTCGTGCGGTCAAAGCCTGGACGAGTTCAACGGTCTCATGATGAGTTGATAAACCTGGGCCTATCGCCACGGCATCTCTGGTCGCCATGAAGGGGAGGAGCCGATCCAGCGCAGCACGGGACAGCGTCCTGGCCTTCGTCTCCGGCATCGGCAGGGTCATGACTTCCAGGAGTTTGGCTTCCAGTATGTCGTTGACGCTTGAAGGAGTCGCGACGGTGACAAGGCCGGCCCCTATCCGCAGCGCCGCTTGTGCAGCCAGTGCTGCCGCTCCGGTTTTTCCGATGGACCCTGCGATGATCCCGGCGTGTCCGTAGGTTCCCTTGTGACCGGATCGTTCACGCCGTGGGAGACCGCTCTGAACCCACTGAGGTGTGATCACGGTGACGTGACTCTTCATCGCGTCGACATAGGACGGCGGTATCCCTATATCGACAAGGGTGATGGTCCCGGACAAGTCAATCCCCTGATTCTGGTACAGCCCCGTCTTGGGTAGACCAAAAGTCACTGTGAGCGAGGCACGAACGGCCTGACCAGACGCGGTTCCAGTATCGGCGTGAAGGCCAGAGGGTACATCAACAGCCACAACAGGGCGGTTCACCCCATTCATGCACTCGATGACCTCGCCGTACCGACCCGTGACAGCCGAAGCCAGTCCCGTCCCAAGCAGGGCATCCACCAGCAGGTCGCTTTCCTGCAAAAGCGCTTGCGCCGTCTCCTTGGATCTGTAGGGAATGACGGAAGACTTGCCGGCGACTTTCACAAACTGCCGGTACATCACCGCAGCGTCGCGGCTTAATTCCGATAAGGAGGCCAGGGTCAGGACGCGGACATTGGCACGGCGTTTCCGAAGGAGGCGAGCCGCCACGAACCCGTCGCCGCCATTATTTCCTTTCCCGCAGACCACGGTAATGGTCTTACTGCCGACGGGACCGACCCACTGCTCGATGCAGGCGGCTACGCCCGACCCTGCCCGTTCCATCAATGTGGTCGCTGGGATCCGACCTTCGCCGATGGTTCGGCGCTCAAGTTCCCGCATTTGTGCAGCGGTAATGACTTTGATCATGAAAAATTGTCGGTCGCCGGATCGACGGAAGTTGACAGGAGACGACCTTCCCCCTAACCAAGCAACGTCTTCATTTCCTTGACGGCTTGCACGAGACCCACGAGGACCGCACGCGCGATAATGCTATGCCCGATGTTGTATTCGACGATTTCAGGAATATGGGTCAGCCGTTTGATATTACGGTAGTTCAGCCCATGTCCTGCGTTCACCCCGATTCCGAGTTTATAGGCAAGTTTCGCGGCGAGGCTGATGGCCTCAAACTCGGTATCGGCTTCTTTCGAGCGCGTGGCATTGGCGTAGCGGCCGGTGTGCAGCTCGACAAAATCCACCGCTATTTTATGGGCGGCCTTGATCTGGGCCAAATCAGGATCAATGAAGACGCACACCGGGATTCCGCCATTCCGGAGCAAGTTCACGATGTGCTGAATGCGTTCTCGCTCACCTACGACGTCGAGGCCCCCTTCCGTCGTCAGTTCCTGCCGTTTCTCCGGTACAAGCGTCACCAGATCCGGTTTGATAGTGAGGGCGATCTTTGCCATCTCAACGTCAGCTGCCATCTCAAGGTCGAGCTTCGTCCGAGAGATTTCACGAAGAAGATGAAGATCGCGATCCTGGATGTGGCGCCGGTCTTCTCGAAGATGAACGACTAAACCATCAGCCCCTGCCAGTTCAACGAGAACGGCGGCTGCCAACGGATCGGGGTCGGTTCCACCGCGAGCCTGTCTCAAGGTCGCCACATGGTCGATATTCACGCCGAGCCGAGCCATTTACCCTCCTTCACAGCGATGCCACTGGGTAAACTGAAAGACATGAGGCAGATGAGGGAGATAAACCCAGCGCTATTAGTAGCAGAAAGGGGGGAAAGGGGGCAAGAACGGTCTGAAGAGGGAAACGACCATCTCGGATCCATCGCCATGAATGGGGAATCTCTAAAAACACGGGAAATTGACTGGGCTAGACCGCTCCATTAAAATAGGCGCTTCTTAAACTTCCACACTCGTTTGCCACAGCGAGTCGGGTGAGCATTCTCTCGTACGAACAGTCAAAGGAACTTCATGGGGTTGGGCGACGGGTTTTATCGAATCAAGCGATTGCCTCCGTATGTCTTCGCGCAAGTTCAAGCGCTCAAGCTGGAGGCACGGCAGCGGGGTGAGGACATCATCGACTTCGGCATGGGGAATCCCGATCAACCCACGCCCGCGCACATCGTCGAAAAGATGATCGAGGCCGCTCGTAAAGCGAAGAACCATCGTTATTCCGCGTCACGAGGGATCACCAAGCTCCGGCATGCCATTTGCGGATGGTACAAGCGGAACTACGACGTCGATCTCGACCCGGAGACGGAAGCGATCGTCACGATTGGGTCAAAGGAAGGCCTAGCCCACCTGGCCCTGGCCATGATCGGTCCTGGCGATGTGGTACTGACCCCGACTCCGACCTATCCGATCCACATGTATAGCTTCATTATCGCCGGGGGCGAGGTTCGCGGCATAGAGCTCCGTCAGGACAGTGATTTTTTTGAAGACCTCACGCGTGTCTATCGGCAAACCTTTCCGAGGCCTAAGATTCTGGTGATCAATTTCCCGCACAACCCCACGACGGCGGTCGCTGATCTTGGATTTTTCAAGAAGATCGTGGCGTTTGCCAAGGAACACAATGTCATTGTCATCCATGACCTTGCGTATGCCGATCTGGTGTTTGACGGGTACAAGGCTCCGAGTTTTCTCCAAGTTCCAGGCGCAAAGGATTGCGGAGTAGAGTTTTATACCCTTTCCAAAGCCTACAATATGCCGGGCTGGCGCGTCGGGTTCTGTGTCGGTAATCGAGAGGTCGTCGGAGCCTTGGCGAAGATCAAAAGTTACCTCGATTACGGCATTTTCCAGCCCATTCAGATTGCGAGCGTGATTGCACTCAACGGTCCACAGGACTGTGTCAAAGAAACCGTGCATCGATATCAAAAACGCCGCGATGTGTTGGTCGGCGGACTGAACCGGATCGGGTGGCAGGTCGCAAAGCCGTTGGCTACGATGTTTGTATGGGCGCGCATTCCTTTGCCGTATCGCCACATGGGGTCGTTGGAGTTTTCGAAACTCCTGCTCAAGGAAGCCAAAGTCGCGGTCTCGCCGGGGATCGGATTCGGCGAAGGGGGAGATGAGTACGTGCGGTTTGGACTGGTGGAGAATGAACACCGCACACGCCAAGCGGTGCGTGGAATCCGCAAAGCCCTCAAGCTTGAGGGAGGCGAGGAATGAAGTCTCGGATCGGAGTGGGGATCATCGGGTTCGGGACGGTCGGCACGGGCGTCGCCAAAACACTGCTCAACAATACCGATCTCATCCGCCGAAGGGTCGGCGTGCCCATCGAAGTCGTTCGAGTGGCAGACCTGGATGTCGTCAAGGATCGCGGGGTGACGATGGCTCCAGGGGTTCTCACGACCGATGCCAAGCAAGTGTTGTCGGATCCTGCTGTCGATATCGTGATCGAATTGATCGGCGGATACGATACGGCGAAGCGAATCATAATGGAAGCCATCACTGCGGGGAAGCATGTCGCTACGGCGAATAAGGCGCTCCTGGCGCTGCACGGCGAAGAAATTTTTGCCGCCGCGACAAGGCACGGTGTGGAACTGGGGTTTGAGGCCAGCGTGGGCGGCGGAATCCCCGTGCTTCGTGCATTGACGGAAGGGCTGGCCGGCAATAGGATCGAGTCCATTTACGGCATCATCAACGGGACATCCAACTATATTTTGTCGAGAATGACCCGCGAAGGGCATGACTTCCAGGCGGTGCTCACGGAGGCCCAGCAGGCAGGCTATGCGGAAGCGGATCCCACGTTCGACGTTGCCGGAGTCGATTCCGCGCACAAACTGGCCATTCTCGTGAATCTTGCGTACGGCACTCCCCTCAACTTCAAGGAAATTTATACGGAAGGGATCACGAACATCACGCCGACCGATATCGCGTACGCCAAACAGTTCGGTTGCACGATCAAGCTGTTGGGCATCGCGAAGTCTGTGAACGGAGCAATCGAAGCGCGGGTGCATCCCACGATGCTTCCGTCCACCTCGCCCATTGCACAAGTCGAAGATGTGTACAATGCCATTCAACTCGTCGGGGATGCCGTCGGCGATGTCGTGCTCTACGGGCGCGGGGCCGGATCCATGCCGACCGGAAGCGCGGTGGTCAGCGATGTGATCGCCATTGGGCGCAATATTCTCAAAGGGGCGATCGGGAGGGTGCCGGTTGCCTCCTTTCAACAGGATCATCGGCGACCGTTGCGGCTTCTGGCCATGGAAGAAATCAGCTCACTTTATTATCTGCGGTTTACGGTGGTGGATCGGCCCGGAGTGTTGGCGCAGATCGCGGGGGAACTCGGGCGTTGCGGGATCAGCATCTCCTCGATGGTTCAACAAGGGCGACGAGAGGGACAGACTGTTCCTGTCGTCATTAAGACCCATATGGCCAAAGAGCGGGATGTGCAAACCGCGCTTCGGGAAATCAACAGGCAACCGTTCGTAGCCGAACCGACAAGACTGATCCGTGTGGAAGGCAGAGACGAATAACCGATGAATCGTTGGCGAGGCGTCATAGAGGAATACCGTAAATTCCTCCCTGTTACGGAAAAGACCCCCATCATCAGCTTGGGAGAAGGAAATACCCCGCTGATTCGCGCCGCGCGATTGGCCAAGGCCATTGCGCCGGGGATTGAACTCTATCTCAAGTTCGAAGGAGTCAATCCTACCGGATCGTTCAAGGATCGCGGGATGACCTTCGCTATCTCCAAAGCCGTGGAGGGCGGGGCTCGGGCCGTCATGTGTGCGTCGACGGGGAATACATCAGCATCCGCGGCCGCCTATGGAGCTCGGGCTGGGTTGTCGGTATACGTGTTGATCCCGGCCGGCAAAATCGCAATGGGGAAGTTGTCGCAGGCGATGATGCATCAGGCCACGGTCATTCAGATCGAGGGGAACTTTGATCAGGCTCTGACGCTTGTCAAGGACCTCTCGGCCTCACTTCGCATTGAGTTGGTGAACTCCGTAAACCCGTTCAGGATTGAAGGGCAGAAAACCGCCGCCTTTGAGGTTTGCGATCAGCTCGGCGATGCTCCGGCCGTTCACGTCTTGCCGGTCGGAAACGCAGGGAATATCACGGCCTATTGGAAGGGCTATTCCGAATATCGTGCCGCCAGTCAGATCACGCGACTGCCCCGCATGATGGGGTTTCAAGCGGCAGGTGCGGCGCCCATCGTATTGGGGAAGATCGTCGAGCAACCGCAAACCATTGCAACGGCCATTCGGATCGGCAATCCCGCGAGTTGGTCCTCGGCATTGAACGCTGTCGAGGAGTCCAGCGGCGCGATCGATATGGTGACGGACGAGGAGATTCTTCAGGCCTATACACTGGTGGCCTCCACGGAAGGGGTCTTCTGCGAGCCGGCCTCGGCTGCCTCAGTGGCCGGCGTGGCCAAGCTTCATCGCAGCAAGGTTTTACGGGAAGGTGACACGGTGGTATGCACTCTGACGGGACACGGGCTGAAAGATGCCGATACCGCCATCTCCGTGTCCAAACAACCACTCACTGTCAAGGCGACGCGCGAGGATGTCGCCCGTTTATTGAACGTGTGAAAGGCGTGTGGACTCGATGAAATATGTGATCGTGCATGCCGGTGGAGTAGCGGACCACCCACAGGCAGAACTTAATGGTCGAACACCGCTGCAAGCGGCAACTACCCCCCACCTCGATCAGCTTGCGCAAACCGGAGAGCTGGGACAACTGGTCATACCGGGCGAGGGTATTCGCCACGGAGGCGGATTGCTCGGTGCGGCGATTCTCGGCTATGACCCGAAGAAATACTATCAAGGGCCAGGTCCGCTGGAAGCGGCAAGTCTGGGCGTCTCGGTGACGGAACACGACGTGGTCTATCGGTGCACGATGGTCACGCTGCGTCCGGAGGGCGGCAAGGGCGCGGAGATCAAGAAATTGGGGCCGAACGTCCTCATGGACGATGCGACCGCCGGCTTGATCGAAACCGAGGAGGCTCGTGAGCTGTTGGAAGCGATCAACGAACAGCTCGGGTCTGAAACCATTCAGTTCTATCCTGGCGCCGGTCATCGTCATCTCATGGTCTGGGTCAATGGGAAGCCGCGGGCCATCTGTAACGATCCGCAATCCTTTCTCGGTCAATCCATCGCGGACGCCCTCCCCACAGGGGATGGGGCAGACATTCTCCGCAAGCTCATGGATGCCGCGCATGTGATCATGCGTGATCATCCGGTCAACGACGAACGGATTGCCGAGGGGAAGAAGCCGGCAAATTGTGTGTGGCTGTGGGGGGAAGGGCGAGCCGTCATGTGGCCGAGCTTGACGGAAAAATACGACATCACCGGGGCTGTTGTGGCGACCAGCGATGTCTATCGTGGCGTCGGGATCTGCGCCGGCCTTGAGGCGGTCGATCCCGAACGACTCGCCGACGGCGATCTTCGCACCCGGGCGTCCGTGGCGCTGGCTGAGTTCGCCAAGAAAGATTTCGTGTATGTCCATGCGAGGTTGACGGACGAGATCATCCATGGCGCCGACATCAAGGCCAAGGTGCGCGCGATCGAAGAGTTGGATCAGCACTTAGTCGGTCCGCTTGTCGAAGGCCTGGCCAAACAAGGGCCCTATCGGTTCCTGGTCGTGTGTGAACATGGACGAGGGGCGAACGGTCAGCCGTTCTATACGTTCGGCGAGGGAGGCAAGAAGGCCGGATCAGCCGGCCGTCGCTTCACCGAGGTGGATGCGCGGGCCTCCGAGATGCCGGCCCGTGATGCCACAAAATTCGTCAACAAATTTTTCTCCAAAAGCTGAGCATCGTGGCGCTGATCGTTCAGAAATACGGTGGCACGTCGGTCGGGACGATCGAGCGCATCCGGCGGGTGGCCGATCGGGTCGAAAAAACCCATCGAGAAGGCAATCACGTCGTCGTTGTGCTGTCCGCGATGAGCGGGGAGACAGACCGTCTGATTAAACTTGCCCACGAAGTGACCGCGAATCCCGATGATCGGGAGATGGACATGCTGCTCTCAACCGGAGAGCGGGTCACCATTGCCTTGTTGGCGATGGAATTGCGTGGCCGGGGCCTTGATGCCCGTTCCTTTACGGGGCGACAGGTGGGCATCATGACCGACAGCGCCCATACCAAGGCTCGGATCGCACGTGTGACGTCCGGACGGCTCCGCGAGGCTCTGGATCAAGGCGTCGTGCCTGTGGTGGCGGGCTTTCAAGGGATCAATGAACGGTCGGATGTGACGACGCTGGGCCGAGGTGGGTCCGATCTTTCCGCCGTTGCGGTGGCGGCGGCACTCAAAGCCGATCGCTGCATTATCTTCACCGATGTCGACGGGGTCTACACAGCTGATCCCAACATCGTCCCGGCAGCCAAACGCATCGACAAAATTTCCTATGAAGAGATGCTCGAAATGGCCAGTCTCGGCGCCAAAGTGCTGCAGACCAGATCGGTGGAATTCGCGGCCAAGTTCAACGTGCCGGTCGAAGTGAATTCCAGCTTCAAAGAAGGAAAGGGAACGCTCGTGACGAAGGAAGATACGGATATGGAAGCGGCGGCGGTCTCAGGAGTCACGGGAGACCGGAACCAGGCGAAGATCACGATTATCGGTGTCCCGGACAAGCCTGGTATTGCCGCCAGGATCTTTGGTCCTGTGGCAGAGGCGCATATCAATGTCGACATGATCATCCAGAACATCAGTCAGGCGGCCCTGACGGACCTCTCTTTTACCGTCCCCCGGGCGGATCTGAAGAAAGCCGTGCCGCTCATTCAAGGCGTGGCAAAGGACATCGACGCCAAGTCGGTTTCAGTCACGGAAGCCATTGCGAAAGTCTCGCTCATCGGCGTTGGCATGCGGTCACACTCCGGTGTGGCGGCTAAGATGTTCAACGTGCTGTCGCGCGAGGGGGTCAACATCATGATGATCAGCACGTCGGAGATCAAAATCTCCTGCGTGGTAGAAGAGAAGTACCTCGAACTGGCCATGCGCTCCCTCCATTCGGCGTTCGGGCTGGATCAAGTGCAGTCCTGACGACAACCGGAACAAGCTCAGTAATCGTCCAAAACTGTTGGTCCGTAGCAGGGTGTCGTCTCCTCGCCATAACGCCGTTTCCTCACCCTACTAGCCGCTGTTCACTGGGTCCATCAGTAACATTTTCTCGAGGCACAGAGATTCAAAGAGCGACAGAGAGGAGGATTTGACTCTGCCAAGAGCCTGGGCATGACGTCTCGACAGAAGAGCCCCTCTCCTGCTACCCTTTCTGCCCATGGCTAAAAACACCAAACAATCACGTGTTTCCCGCACTGTCCGTGAACGGATTCCAGTTTCCGTGAACCAACCATCCACCGAACGGGCGGAGAAATTAGAAATCTATGACACCACATTGCGTGATGGCGCGCAGGCGGAAGACGTCAGTTTCTCTGCGGAAGACAAGGTGCTGATCGCGCAGAAGCTGGACAGTCTCGGCGTACATTTTATTGAAGGCGGATGGCCCGGCGCGAACCCGAAAGATATTGAATTCTTTCGGATGATCAAGACCATTCCTCTGAAGCATGCGGACGTGATCGCATTCGGGTCGACGAGAAAAGCCAGCAACACAGTCCGCAAGGATCCGAATCTTCAAGCGTTACTCGGCGCAGACACGAAGATCATCACGCTCTTCGGGAAGACCTGGTCGCTCCACGTCACCGATGCGCTTGGTATCTCCCTCCACAAGAATCTTGAGCTGATCGGCGACTCCATCGCTTATCTCCGCGGAAAAGGACGCCGCGTCTTCTACGATGCGGAGCATTTCTTCGACGGGTATAAGACCAACCCGGACTATGCGTTGCGCACGATCAGGAAAGCGGTGGAGTCGGGTGCGGAGCGAGTGATTCTTTGTGACACTAACGGGGGCGCGATGCCGTGGGAAATCCGTGAGATCTGCGGTGTGGTGCAGCGTGAGTGTGGGGTACCGCTCGGTATCCATGCCCATAACGATTGTGAAATGGCCGTGGCGAACTCCCTGGTGGCGATCGAGATGGGCATTCAGCAGGTACAGGGGACCATCAATGGCATCGGGGAGCGCTGCGGAAACGCCAACCTGTGCTCGATTATTCCGAATCTCGAGCTGAAAATGAAACGCCAGGCCTTGACCAATACCTTGAGCCATCTCAAGGATGTGTCCGGGTTTGTGACGGAAATTGCCAATCTCATGCCCAATAAGCATCAGCCGTATGTCGGAGATTCCGCGTTTGCCCATAAAGGCGGAGTGCACATTCACGCGGTCCTGAAGAACTCGGCTACCTATGAGCATATCGATCCGGCTCGCGTCGGCAATCGGCAGCGGATGTTGATCTCCGACTATGGAGGACGCAGCGGCCTGCTCGACAAAATCGAAGCCTATGGGATCAGGCTTTCGAAGAACCATGCCAAAGTCGATGAGCTGGTCCATACCTTGAAGGAACGGGAAAGCCAGGGCTATCAGTTCGAAGGGGCCGAGGGCTCATTTGAATTGTTGATGCGAAAGGCGATGGGGAGCCACACGTCGTCGTTTCGATTGCTCGGGTTTCGGGTGATCGTTGAGAAAAAACAGGAGGATGGATCCCTGCTTTCCGAAGCGACGGTGATGGTCAAGGTCGGGGAGGCGGTCGAGCATACCGCGGCGATCGGGGCCGGGCCGGTCAATGCGCTGGATCATGCGTTACGCAAAGCCTTGGAAAAGTTTTATCCGCAGCTTCGAGAAGTGAAACTGCTCGACTACAAGGTCCGGGTGTTGGCGGCAAACCGGGGGACCGGATCAAAAGTTCGGGTCTTAATTGAGTCGGGTGATCACAAAGACAAATGGGGAACGGTGGGGGTCTCTGAAAATATCATTGAAGCGACATGGCAAGCTCTTGTCGATAGTATCGAATATAAGCTGCTGTCCAAAAACTAGAGTATTTTCATAAGCATTCGCCAAATTTATTCTTGACAGGTGTCATAACCTCACGTAACTTAAGACAAACTTACCGCAATGAGTGGACGGTTCCAGCGGAGAGTGCGGTGGGTGGTCGTCACGTAGAGGGGGGATGGCATGAGAAAGGCGGATATCGCTGAGGAAATTTTTAAGCAGGTCGGCATCTCGAAAAACGAAGCGGCTGATATCGTCGAATTCGTGTTAAATCTCCTCAAGTCGGTATTGCAGAAGGGAGAATCGGTTAAAATCGCAGGGTTCGGCAATTTTGTCGTACGGAGCAAAGGCGCCCGGAAGGGGCGCAACCCACGGACCGGAGAAGAGATTGGGATTACCCCCCGGCGAGTCGTTACATTTCGTCCAAGCCAGGTATTCAAGAAGTACGTCAATTCGTAAGGCGACTTCACCCACATTGTCGACCGCACCGTGAGGCCGGTCATGGGAACTGAGCCCAGGCTGGGCAGCAAGGTTTTCTATAAGATCGGCGAGGTGAGTCGACTGACAAGGCTTCCCTCGTACGTACTCCGTTTCTGGGAATCCCAATTCACATTTTTAAAGCCCAAGAAGAGTCGAGGGAATCAGCGACTGTATGTTCAACGCGATATTGAAACCGTCTTGCACATCAAGCGCATGCTGTATGAAGAAGGGCATACGTTGGAGGGTGTGAAGCGGTATTGGGTTCGCCGTGGAAGGGCCACTACCCGCCGGCTGAGACCGAGAGAGATCGCCAAAAAGCTGAGGGGTGATCTCCAAGTCATTCTGAAGATCATCGATTCGCATTCATCATAAATCACAAAGAGACGGTGCATTTCACCGAAGACAATCACGAGAGAATCTGCGACAATCATCGACGCAAGAGTCGAGAACATGTCGGGGCGTAGCGCAGCCCGGTAGCGCACTCGCTTGGGGTGCGAGTGGTCGTGGGTTCAAATCCCGCCGCCCCGACCAATGATGTGAGACGTGACAGGTGAAACATTAGGCGTGTCGGAGTGAGACGAGACACTCTCCGGCCCCTCACACCTCACTCCTTACCGACGTAATTGGGAGCTGCCTCGGGCAGCTTTTTTATTGCAGTCCTTCCATGCGTATCCTAGTGACCAACGACGACGGCATCCAGTCTCCAGGGATCGCGGCCTTGGCGCAAGCACTGGCTGCCATCGGAGAGGTGTGGGTTGTGGCTCCGGATCGTGAGCGCACCGCCGTCGCTCACGCCGTCACCCTCCACAAGCCATTGCGTGTTCATCGCGTAGCCCCCAGGACCTACAGCGTCAACGGGACGCCGGTCGATTGTGTGAATCTGGCCCTGCTCAAGGTGATGCCGAAACCTCCGGCCCTTGTCGTGTCCGGCATAAACAAAGGTGTCAACCTTGGAGATGATGTCATGTACTCGGGGACCGTCTCTGCGGCGATGGAAGGCACCATTCTTGGTGTGCCGTCACTGGCGGTCTCACAGGAAGGGCAGGAGGTGTTTCGCTTCAATATCGGGGCGACGTATGCCGCTCGTGTTGCCAGGCTTGTGCTGGACCACGGTCTTCCCGAGGAAACCCTCTTGAACGTCAACATCCCGGATCTGATTTCGTCCAAGATTCGAGGAGTACGGATTACCCGTCTGAGCCGACGACGCTTTCATAATCCGATCATTGAAAAATTGGACCCGCACGGGCGCACATACTATTGGATTGCCGGTAAGCGCATTTCATGGAGCCGCAGTAAGGATGCGGATCATGAGGCTGTTGAGGAAGGATATGTATCCCTCACGCCAATCCGTTTGGATAGCACTCACCACGAAGCAGTGGCTCAATTCAGAGCGTGGGAGGACGTGGTCGCAGGGCGAGGGCGCCCTGCCGTTGTCCCAAAGTCGAACCGTCGTTCATCGAAGCAGGTGGGGAAATGATCGGAGGTTTGATCGAGTCCATCATTGGTGAACTGAGTCGATTCACCATCGCCTGCATCTCAAGGTTTGGGTACGGGGGGATTCTCTTCACGATGGCGGTTGAGAGTGCCTGTATCCCGCTTCCCAGCGAAATCATTATGCCCTTCTCCGGGTACCTCGTTATGACCGGAGAGTTTACGATGTGGGGGGTCACTCTGGCTGGTGCGGTCGGCAATGTGTTGGGCTCCATCGTGGCCTACTATGCGGGAGTGTGGGGAGGCCGGCCGTTTGCCGAACGCTATGGCCCCTATTTTCTGGTCTCGCGCCATGATCTCGATGTCGCCGATCGCTGGTTTGCTAAATATGGAGAGGCGGCCGTCTTTTTCGGCCGAATGCTTCCCGTGGTACGCACGTTCATTTCGCTTCCGGCCGGTATCGCGAAGATGAACTTCCCGCGATTCGTCATCTTCACCTTTGTCGGGGCCTTGCCCTGGTGCTATCTCTTGGCGTATATCGGGCTTCGGATGGGTGAACAGTGGGAACATCTGCGAGATTACTTTCATCAATTTGACATTGCTATCGGACTCGTCCTTGCTGCAGCCATAGGCTACTTCCTCTGGTCCCACTGGCCAAGACGACGAACAAATCCTGGGGCATAAACTTCATGCTCACGCTCTTCAATACTCTGACAGGACGGCAAGAAGTCTTCGAGCCGATAGAACCGAACAAGGTCCGCATGTACGTCTGTGGTGTGACGGTCTATGACTATTGTCACATCGGCCACGCGCGCAGCGCACTGGTCTTTGACGTGCTCCGTCGTCACCTGGAATCGTGCGGGTATGCCGTGACGTTCGTGAAGAACTTTACGGATGTGGACGACAAAATCATCAAGCGGGCCAACGAACAAGGTGTGTCTTGTGATGCCGTGACGGCCAAATACATTCAGGCCTACCATGAAGATATGGGCAGACTGGGAATCCGTGCAGCGACGGAAGAGCCGAAAGCCACGGAACATATCGTCGACATTATCCAGCTCACGGAGCGATTAGTCGCCAAGGGCCTGGCGTACTGCGTGGATGGCGATGTGTATTTTGAAGTTCCGAAGTATCCGGAATATGGCCGACTGTCAAAACGGCGGCTTGAGGACTTACAAGCCGGTGCGCGGGTCGACGTGGACGAGCGGAAGCGTCACCCGATGGATTTTGCCTTGTGGAAGAGTAGTAAGCCGGGTGAGCCGGCCTGGGAGAGTCCCTGGGGGCCCGGTCGACCCGGGTGGCATATTGAATGTTCCGCCATGTCGATCAGGCATCTTGGTGAAACGTTCGACATCCATGGCGGTGGAATGGATCTCATTTTCCCGCACCATGAGAATGAGATCGCCCAATCCTGCGGTGCCACGGGAAAAGACTTCGCACGCTATTGGGTCCACAATGGGTTTGTACAGGTCAACCAAGAGAAGATGTCGAAGTCCCTGGGAAACTTTTTCACCATTCGGGAGATCTTTGAGAAGTCGGAATGGCCGGGCGAAATCATGGGAGAAATACTCAGATACTTTCTCCTTTCAACGCACTACCACGGCCCTCTGGATTTTTCAGATCAAGCCTTAAAAGAGGCAAAAAACGCCTTGAATGGGTTCTATGATCTCTTTGGGCGATTAGCTGAGCCTGGTGGAGATGCGACGCCGGATCAGAGCTTGAGCCAGGGAATTGATCGTTGCAGGACTGCATTCAAGGCTGCAATGGACGATGACCTCAATACGCCTGTGGCAATTGCCTCGTTACAAGGGCTGCGAAGTGATGCAAATAAGTTGCTTGGAGAGGGGCTTTCCAGCGAAGGGCGACGACAAGTCAGAGAGGCCTTTCGATCACTTGGTCATAACCTAGGGCTGTTTCAGCTGGAACGGTGGGATTTTAATGTGCGAGTTGAGCCAGCGTCTGCTCATCTCACTCTTACAACCTTTTCTCCAACGACGAGGATGGAAGAACGACTCACGGACCTGCAAATAGAAAACAAATTGGCAGAACGAATTGAGGCCAAGAAGCGCAAAGACTTCAAGCGGGCCGATGCCATTAGAGAAGAACTGAGGACACTAGGAATCACGATCGAGGACAAGCCCGATGGCACCAGCCGATGGAAGCGCTGACCCTCAAGAAATCCTCTACGGTTTGCATGCCGTCAGGGAAGCACTGAAAGCCGGAGGCCGTCCACTCCAACGGATCCTGGTTCTTCGAACCGATAAACAATTCACGGATCTTGTCCAATTGGCCCGATCGCGTCGGGTTCCCGTTCATATCCAGCCCATCAGTTCCCTCGACCGCCTTGTTCCCAATGGGAAGCATCAAGGTGTGGTTGCCTTTGCTGCAGCCAAAGCCTATCAGACTCAGGAGGAGATTTTGGATCGCGCGGTCCAACGACAGGAACCACCGTTGCTTGTGATTCTGGATGGAGTCGAAGACCCGCACAACCTCGGTGCCGTTCTCCGGACGGCGGAAGGGGCCGGCGCGCATGGCGTCTTTATTCCTGAACGAAGGGCCGTCGGGCTCACCTCTGTGGTTGCCAAAGCCTCGGCCGGCGCGATTGATCATATGCCAGTGGCGCGTGTGACGAACCTGAGCAGGCTTCTCGACTCCCTGAAAGCCGCCGGAGTGTGGATCTACGGAGTCACCCCGTCCGCCAAGAAGGTCTTTACGGACATCGACTATCGGGGGCCGGTCGGATTTGTCCTGGGGGCCGAGGGGACTGGAATTCGATCAGGCGTGGTCCAGCATTGTGACGAGTGCGTGCGAATCCCGCTCCGAGGCAAAGTCCAATCCCTCAATGTGTCGGCTTCTGCGGCGATTATTTTGTACGAGGTGGTGCGACAACGGGAGCGAAGCAACCACGCGGCAGGTCGATCAGCGGATTCGGAGCGCCCCCCCCTGGATAGCCGTCTTCAGTAGCTGAGCTGTATTCGACACGCGCAGCTTTTTCATCATGTTGGCACGATGGGCTTCTACCGTCTTGACACTGATCTTCAGTCGCTGACCGATTTCTTTATTCTTAAAACCGGCCCAAATCAACTCGAGAATTTCCTGCTCCCGCGAGGTCAGGGATTCCGGCCGGCGGGGGCGTGGGGGAGGCTGAAGGTCAGCAAGAGATTTTCGCGGGCGAGTCTTTGCACTTGTCTTGGCCATGATGTTGAGTTCTCCTTTGATCGTACGCTGTTTCGGGTATACTCGAAGTCAATCGTTTCCGGACGGCGGCAATTATGGGGCGTCGGCCGGTAAAAGTAAAGATCGGCGATTCGGCCCTGGTGGGGTTGCTAGGTAGGGAAAGCACTCTGAGCAATTATGCATGACAGCCACGACTTCCTGCCCTTGCTATTCAGTGGCTTCTTCGGGGCCGTGGTTGGAAGTTTTCTTAATGTCTGCATTTATCGGTTGCCGAGGCGTGAATCAGTGGCCTGGCCTGGGTCGCATTGCCCGGCCTGCTCTCATCCCATTTCCTGGTACGACAATATTCCGATTCTGAGTTATGCGGCCTTAGCCGGACGCTGCCGACATTGCGGGGTGCGCATTCCGCTACGATATCCGGTAGTGGAGATACTGAACGGTCTCGGGTATGTGGGTGTCTTGTGGTTTTTTGGGCTTACGTGGAGCACGGTGGCCTATTGGGGACTCTATTCCTCGCTCCTGGTAGTTGCGGGAACCGATCTCTCCCATAAAATCATCCCGAATGTAATTACCTTCCCGGGAATTGTGCTCGGCCTGATCAGTGCCGGGACGATTCTGCCGCTTGGGCTCGTCAATGGGATTATCGGGCTGTTCGTTGGCGGAGGAATTCTCTGGTTGCTGGCTTGGGCGAGTCCGTATCTCTTCGGCAAGGAGGGAATGGGCGGGGGCGACATCAAGTTGCTCGCCATGATCGGAGCATTCTTGGGATGGAAACCGGCGGTCATGACGATTATGTTAGGGTCATTTCTGGGATCGGTCGTCGGGGTTGCCCTCATTCTTTCCAAAGTGATTCGGCGAGAAGACTACATCCCCTTTGGGCCATTTCTTGTTTGTGGCGCACTGGTGTCTCTCTTCTTTGGGCAGACCATTCTTGATTGGTACGAGGGTCTATTGTCAGGATAGTGGCTCTGGTGGCCGACTCTAGACGGATCAACTGTATCTTTTCTGTTAAGGGCTGTATCGATTCCGTTTGGTCGTTCTCTTCGTACGGCAACCCCCCATCAGGCAGGATTCTGCCTAGTCTGATCTCTTTCATGCGCGTCTTTCTTCCGGTACTTCATAGGTTTACGCCAATCCACTTCAAGTAGTTTCCGTCAAGATCCAAGTCCATATCGGATGGTTTCAAAGCGGCACGAGTCTTGAGATACCGCTCCGCCAGTGGATTGTGAACGGAACAAGGGAAGAAGAGATGACTCAAGAGGGAAAGACAGTGACGGAACTCCTGGTCGTAGTCGGGATCATCGCCATCGTGGCGGGTATGGCGCTACCCAACTTCATGAACCTCAACTCCCGCACGCAGGTTCGCTGTGCTGCGGAAGAAATCGCCTCGGAACTCCGCCTTGCCAAGCAGCTGGCCCTGACCAACCACGATCGTGTGCGGGTTCTCGTCGACCTGGAGCAACGCGAACTTATCACCCAGTTTGTGCAGAGTGGGCTCACACATCATGTCTATCGGTACAGCGATCGGCAACTTGTGATCGAAGAGCCGAGTGCAGGGACGGAGATCCTGTTCCATCCGAGCGGTCGATCTGCCACGGCGACGACGCTTCATCTCCATGGCCGAGAGGGTCAGAGCCAGAAATTGACCGTGAGTATTACCGGTCGGGTATCCATTCTATGAGACAGACGCTGAAGAGTGACGGCATCAGCATGGTGGAGGTGATGGTGGCGATGATGATTTCCGGTATTGCTCTGATGGGGACACTGGGCGCAGTGGAGATCTCCTCCCGACACGCTCAACAAAGCGTGATGAACAGTCAGGCGTTGGAGTTTACGCAGGGGAGGCTGGAAGTGAAGCGGTCCGTTCGATGGCAGTTGCTGTTGGAAGACGATCTTGATCGAGACGGCATTCCCGAAACCCACATGACCGACGACGGCACCGGATTCGACGTAGCGCCGGGCGATGGCATCTATACTGCCATGTATGAGCGAGATGGCATTACCGTGGTCTGGACGATCGAGACGGATCGCCCCGGCCCGCTGAGTGCAACCAGTATGGTCAAGATTCAGGCGACGGCATCTTATCTGGGGCGGAATAGGGAGCAGCGGGAGGTGCGAGTGGCGACGATGCGGGCGAACCCCAGTTATGTGGGGCAACGATGAATCCGAGTACTTCCCTCTCAAGGACGATACAGCCGCGTCCTGCCCATGTCGTCGTACATGGCCAGTCCGGCTTCACACTCATTGAGCTGATGCTCGGCCTGACCATCGGTGTAGCGGTACTGGCCGCCGCCTTGAAGATCTTTACTGTGGCCAATGCCTATGCGAACAGCCAGTTTACAGCAATCAGACAACAGCAAGACGTGCGACTGGGGCTCGAAGTGTTCGAGCAGGAAGTTCGACTCGCAACTCCCGACTCGATCCAAATTGCGGACCCAGATCGGATTCTCTATCACGCAAATCTCAGCGCATTGCGGACCACTACGACCGGCGCTCTTCTCCCGGGACAAGCCGTGATCGCCGTACAGGACGGCAGTGGATGGGGTGCGGGGAAGACCATCATGATTTGCAGTTCAACGCAATGTGAGTCACACCGGCTCGCCAGGACAGGGCAACGGTATCAGCTGACATTGGTCGAGCCCATCGAGTCCACTTTTCCTGCGGGAACCACGGTGGAGGTTCGTAATCGGGTTGTGTATTACGCCAAACATGATGAGACCGGAACCGCGCAACTTATGCGAATGGTCGACGGCGGGGCGAGTGTGATGATCGGGCATCTTCGGGACATCCGACTGTCGTATTGGAATGAGATGGGGAAACAAGCGGACGCAATATCTCATGTAAAGCGGGTCGTTCTAGAAATTCATTCCGACCATTCCCGGGCCAGGAGGTTGCGGGACGTGTCGATTCAATCATAAGTAAGGAATCACATCATGCATCACCGGACTCTCACAGAAAACCAACAGGGGATCGCGCTGCTTGGGGCGATGGTTATCGTCTTGCTCGTGTCGATCCTTGCATCAACGCTCCTCGGTCTATCCGGGCAAGAGGTCGTCAGTGCTCGTGCCGGAAATCAGTTGGTCGTCGCGCAACAGCTTGCCGATGCCGCAGGTGAGCTGGCGGTCGCCTGGTTTCATGATCCACAGTCCACCGGTGGTGAACCGCGACTCGGACTCGTTCGAGAGAAGCGACAACGCGATGCCCAAGGAGGCCCGTCTTTCTTCGACCCCAATGGCCGATCCCAGTTTGTAGGGACGAGCGAACAGCCGGATGTGACCTTTCTGGCGGCAAATCCAGTTGATGAACGGCTTCTGAATGATCCTGAAGTCGGCGCCTTCCGAGCCATGCGCCACTTGGGGCATATCGAAGAGGTCAAGGTTTATGCACCATCCAATCCGGGTCTGCTCTGTACCGTTGATGCCACGATCACCACAGGGACCACTCCCTCAGTCAAGCAGTCCGTCTTATTCCAGATGGGGGCCTTGAATCTTCGGCCGTTGAAGGCTGCCGTCCAAGTAGCACGACATCTGGGGGAATTTCGGCAGGGGAGTGAATCACCGGTCAAGGTCCATTGGGGAGATCTGCGAGTGGGCGAGACCCTTGTCCTCAGTCATGAGAACGATATTCCGACCAAAAGCGCCATGGCAATGATAACGGGGCAGAGCTATGACGAGACGGCTCAACGCGAAGATCGCTGGGTGGAAGCGTGGGTCGGCGGACAGGTCCTGGTTACGCAACCAGATCCGGCGCAGGGACAGGGGCTTCCAGCGAATATTCACGAAGAGCAATCGCCGATTCCCGGCGTACGGCTGGATCAATGGGGTTATGAAGATCTGAAACGCATGGCGAAGCGCTTCGGACGCTACTTCGCGATTGACCGAGAAGGGCTGTTATATCCCCAAGGGCTCATAGAGCCGGGCCGAGGGCTATCTCCGGATGAGGTGTTGAAATCTCAGGTCTCGGGCGATCAACAAGGGTTGATCTTTATCGACACGCTCGATCAACTCCCGCCACGTGCGGACAATCTCGGCGTCCTCCGAGTGCGGTCCCCCTATCTGGAAGCAACGGTCGTCATGCAGGGGCATGTCCAGATCAGTCCCAGTGGACCTGGAACGACCATCAAGGCGCTCAGCCCGTCCTCGATCGATCTCAATGGCACCGTGGTTCGGACGGCAGTTCAGCTCCCGGGAATCCAGGTGAACGGTGTACTCTACGCCACCGGAAATATCATGGTGACAGGAAAGTCAAAGGTGTACGGGGCAGTGGTGAGTGGCGGAACGATTGCAGGAATGGATTCACGAAGTACCATCGAAGTCTGGTACGACCATGATATCGGACAAGGATGGTTCCGCGGTCTGCCGGTCGTCTATCGTGCTCCAGGAACATGGGTCGCCAAATATTGAGCGGGAAAGCGCGGCGTTTCCAATACGACGCCTTCCAAACCACATTCTAGATGTCGAGGCACAAGGAAGAACTGACATGATCGCACAAGCCGCCGGACCGCAGAACAAACGGGAAGTCCTTTCCGTTGCAACTGTGAAAAGACTACAGGTGAACAAGAGGCCCAGAAAAAAGCCCATGGAACGCAGTCTCCTGGATTATATCCTGTATCGAGGACTCGTGAGTACCGACGCATTGGATGCGGCAATGGAAGAATCCCTCGCCCGGGAAGTCGATCTCGAGACGGTTCTCATCGACACATATCGTGTCCCGAAACCGGCTCTCGGCTCTGCGCTGAGCGAGTTTTACCAATATCCCTACCTTCCATATGACGAACGGACGATCATTGATCCGGAGCTCTTCAGAAACCTCAGCTTTGACTATCTGAGGAAAAACTCGTGGGTGCCGTTGAAGCGTCAAGGCTCGATGCTCGACATTGTCACGAATGATCCTCGCGATGTGGAAAAAGACCTGGATATGCGGCGGGCGTTCCCAGGAGCCACGATCCGCTTTTCGGTCGGCCTCCGAAGGGACATCGAACAATATCTCCTGGTCGCAGCGGGCCAAGCGAGCGGTGGCTCAATCACGAAGATCCTTGGAGAACTGGTTGATGAAGTCGGAAGCGAGCGGAACGCTGAAACAGAGCGACGGGAGATCGATGAAAACGATTCCGCCATCGTCCGGTTGGCCAACCAGATTATTGCCGAGGCCTATCGATTGGAGGCCTCAGACGTCCACATCGAGCCTTACTCCGATCGCAAAGAAACCGCGGTACGGTTCAGAGTGGACGGCACCTGCTTTACCTATATGCGGATTCCGGCCACATACCGACGCGCAATTGTGTCGCGGTTGAAAATAATGGCCAATTTGGACATCGCCGAGCGGCGGAAGCCTCAAGACGGGAAGATCCGCCACAAGTTGGCGAAGGACCGTGAAATTGAACTACGGGTGGCGACGCTCCCTACGGCAGGCAACAATGAGGATGTTGTGTTACGGCTCTTGACCGCCAAGGAGACCATGTCCTTGGAAGCCATGGATTTTCCCTCCGGCGTGTTACGGACCGTGAAAGAGCTTTCCGAGCAGCCCCATGGCATATTCCTGTGTGTGGGACCGACCGGGTCTGGGAAGACCACGATGCTCCATGCCGTGATGAAGCACATCAATACCGATGAGCGAAAAATTTGGACGGCGGAGGATCCCATTGAGGTGACACAGGAGGGGTTGAGGCAGGTCCAAGTGCATCCCAAGATCGGGTTTACCTTTGCCTCGGCAATGCGGGCATTTCTCCGAGCTGATCCGGATGTCATCATGATCGGAGAGATGCGCGACAAAGAGACGGCGGACACTGCCATAGAGGCGTCGCTCACCGGCCACCTCGTGATGAGCACGCTCCACACCAATAGTGCGGTCGAAACCGTCACGCGATTGCTCGACATGGGGTGTGACGCATTCAACTTTGCCGATGCTATGCTGGGCATTCTCGCCATGCGTCTCTGTAAACGCATCTGTTCCCATTGTAAGGAAGAGTACCACCCGAGCAAGCAGGAATATGATGAGCTTGTGCAAGGATATGGAACAAGACAGTGGGAAACGCTGGGAGTCGCCTACTCAGAGGACATGAGGCTGTATCGCGGGAAAGGATGCGAGGTCTGTAACCAGACGGGATTCAAGGGGCGGGTTGGACTGCATGAACTCCTGGTCGGTACAGAAGAGATCAAGTGCCGGATTCAGAGCAGGGCGCGTACGACTGAAATCTTGAGTGTCGCCATGCGGGATGGGATGGTCACCCTGTTGCAAGATGGCATTCAGAAAGTGTTGAAGGGCCTGACAACGTATCGCCAAGTCCGGGCCGTCGCGGTCAAGTAGCAAAACCTTTCAATGTGCAGTGAGGGAGTCTGCTCAAGCAGGCCGACAAACGGAATTCGACCGGATCAGTACTTCTGGTGAGATCCGGGCACACTCGAGTTCCCATCGCTTTTCAGAGACACGCCGAATTCAATCAATCTCGATAGCTTTCTCCTCGAATCATCGGTTGGATAGCTTGTCGATGCTAGGAGTGGGGCATTCCCTCACGCGCATTGCCGGTATGCTGGCCTTGACCGTTCCGCCGGAAGACGGCCCCTGATCGGCCTGTACAAAACCGTACAACATCCCGGCCGAAAATTGTCGCTCCTGAGCACGGAAAGGGACCGACTTACTATAGGCTATGAAGAAAGAGAGGACCATAAAATCAACAGGTTAGTTGACAAGGCAGGGCTGCCTGGAGCGGCATGTCCCTTGCTTTGGCTTCGCACGCAAGAAGGTGTCTCCTAAGGATAATTTTAAGATGAATGGTAGTCCGTTGCATGACGCCAGAGGGTTTACGCTGATTGAGATGGCTGTTATCGGTGCCATTGTGAGCGTCACCACCATGATCGCAATTCCCTCCTTTACGCAATGGAAGACGAATTATCAGATGAAACAAGCGGCAATGGAGCTGGTGGGAAATTTGAACCTCGCGCGTGCGGCTGCGATGAGCAGAGGCACCGGGATAACGGTGACGACAGCGCTTGAAAGCGGGAGAGCTACGCTGACGTTTGGAGGGGTATTCCCCCCCGTCATCCTCAATGAGGGAGTCGCAAATATTACTGTGGCAGCCGTAGGGTTCAACATGTTTGGGTTGCGGGCGGGTGGCGGTACGGTCAACACACAGATCACCCTGACCCCGTCCCAAGGAACGGCCTATTCGGTCACTGTGACTCCCTCCGGAAAGGTCGACTGGTGTGCCATGGCCAGTTGCTCGTGAGTGGGCGACCAGGGAACACAGACTATATGAACTATCCACGAAGGATCGGACATGAGGGCGGCTTCACCATGATCGAAGCGCTGATGGCCGGCGCAATTCTGAGCATCGTGCTGCTGGGAATTGCGGGGTCTCAAGCCGCATCGTTTTCAAAGAACGCCCAGTCAAAAGACACCACGGTGGTGACGAATTTCGGCGTCGAAATGTTTGAGCGGATACAGAGTAATCGACAAAGGATATTGGACTACAACGGCATTGATACGACCGCCTCAACTCCCTGTCCGCAAGTGACCACGGCTCAGCGACAAGCTCTTGCCGATTGTCAACAGTGGCGAACCGCCCTGACAGCGTCCAACATCAACGGTGTGCGAGGGACTGTGACGGCCACCCGACTCGACCCCGATCCGACTACGGGGGCGGTGAGCCTGAACCGTACCAATGTCGACATCGTGGTTACGTGGAATACGTCAGCAGGGAGCGGGACGTCCATGCAGTCCAAGACCATGACCTTTCGGACCATTGTCGCTCCGGAATGACCCTTCAGGAGATGCAAGCGAATGAGAACTGATCGGACCACCAGGTACGACATGCGCCATGAAGCCGGCCTGACGCTGATCGAGGTACTGATTGCGGTCACTGTGGGACTCGGGGTCATCGCTGCGGCGTTGTCCATGCTGGTCATGAGTCAAAAAGCTACCACGGTCAATGAGCAGGTGGTCGAGACTCAGCAGAATGTCCGGGTCGCAATGGAACTGCTCGCTCGGGATGTGCGGCTGGCCAGCTATAACTATGTGGCGAGTGCGCCAGGGGCACCGACTGTCGGGACCTGCAGCGTGACCAACGGAGCCGTTCCCCGTCCCGTCGGTATTCGCCCAATAGATCAGAATCCCGCAGGCGCTGATACCGGTCCCGATAGTATTTCAATGGTCGTGCCGCTACTTACTGATGTCGTCACGCCGTGGGTTCTCTCGGCAAATGTCGGAGGAACAGGGATTGATCCGGTTCCCTTCAATTCGCTCCCTCTGAGCGCAGCGGCCATCACCGATATGGTCGGTCAAGGGCTAGTCGTCGGGTCCGTAGTTTCCATCGGCGGAGGCGGGGTAAGGACTGTATCGGCGGTCAACGCAACCTCACTCACGCTCTCCAGCCATATCGAGGGGAAATTTCCTGCACAAACACCGGTCTATTTACTTCAATGCGTCACATACGCAGTTGCAACGGCGACGGCGACCTGCGGCACGGGGAACAGCACTTGCCTGACAAGAAATGGAGTGGCCTTAGTCGATGGAATCGAGGACATCCAACTCTCATACGGTTGTGATGGCTGCAGTACTGCCGCGCCAAATCCCCTATCGCCGGACGGGGTGATCGATGAAATAGACGGTGTGAATACGACGAGCGGGCCATCGATCAATGATTTTGTCACGAATCATGCTTGGAATTTCCCCCCGATGTTGCCTGAGACCATCAAACAAGTCCAGATCAGCGTGGCGGGCAGGCAGATGACGCCCGACCAAGGCTTGGGCGAGATTTCTACGCCAGGACTCAATACGAGCGGACCGGTGATCATGAGCGATCACAATCCTTCACTCGATTCCGGCTATGACGCGTCGGCGTATTCGAAGTTCAGACGGCGGATCGTCACGAGAGTGCTGCAGCCACGGAATTTATGAGGGTATTCAGGATGGGATCCGAGGAGAAACTGGGGGTGCAAGGAGTGAATCGGGATCGGATGGGAGAACGGGGAGTTGCCTTGTTGACCGTCATGATCATCATGCTCTTGATGGTGGTGTTGGCGATCTCCGCGATTACCGTGACGGGGCTGGAGACCAGGATGTCAGGATTCGTCAACACAAAGGAAGCGATGTCGACGGCCGCGGAATCTTGCGAGGGGACGGCGGTGAACATTATTCAGCAGACGTTGTATTACTCAGAAATAAAATCGGAGTTCCTCAGCAGCGCGACGATCCCGGGGCCGGTTCCGGCGTCAAACAGCGCGATTCTCTACAGCGAAATTTCGGGCCAACCTCTTCCTCCGCCCGCTCCTGCCAATACAATCGGAGAAAACTACGGTGATGACGCATCAGCTGTGCCGAATCTGACGCTGAGCCTTCCGGGGGCGACGGTGAATGGGGATATTGATCGACTGTTCAAGCGCCGCAAAGAAGGTTCAGGGGAGATCAAAGAGATCGTCTATCGCATTACCTGTGTCGCGACCAACACAGCCATGGGGACGAAAAGTACGGTCACGTCCGTATATAGCTGCACCGTCGGTGAAACCTGCATGAAACAAATCGGGGGGGCCTAGGAGGTAGGGCGATGAGCAGAGCAAGGCTGGGCAACAGGTTTGTGGCCGGGGCGTTGTTTCTAGGGATTACCTGGTCCATCGTCGTGCCGTTTGTTGATGCTGAGGTGATTCCCGCCGCCGTACTGGCGAGTTTCAAGAAGGGAACGGTCGATGCTGTCTCTACGGCATCGATTCGGATCAGCGGGACGGATTACCGAGTCCAGTCTGACGCCAAGGTCATGGATCACAAGGAGAACGAGATCACCCTGGAAGAAGTATTTCTGCGGTCCGAGGCAAAGTTTCACCTCAACAAGCTCGGCGAGATCGACATGATGATCGTGATGAGACCTCAGTAAGGCAACGGACCTACCCAGAGTGCAAAAGCGGTTCTCATCACCCTTGCGTCGCGACATTCACACGAGCTGTGTGACTGAGCAGTAGGAGGAAGACATGGCGAAACGGTGGACCATCAAAACGTTTGCGACCCTGACATTCGTCGTAACCGGAACCTGGTTTCTGCCGAGCCTTGTGCAAGCAACCGTGCCTGTGCGTGTCAATGCCGACTATGCGTCCTCACCGCCGTTCGTTTCCAACATCGCGACGCCGAACATCCTAGTCGTGATGGATAACTCGGGAAGTATGTCCAACCGGGCCTGTGAATCTGCAAGCTGCGGAGTGTTGCCGGATGGAACGACGTCCACGACCACAACCTTCCTGGCCACCACCCGGTACAACGGATTTGCCGATCCCCTGCGGTGCTATGTGTGGGACGCAGGGGACAACCGGTTTGAGAACGGCGCGGTGAAAACGGCGCTCAATAGCGCCTGTGCAGGGACGGAATGGGACGGCAATTTCATCAATTGGGCCAGCTTCCGGCGATTCGATGCGGTGAAGAAGGCTATGACGGGCGGCACCTGCTGGCATCCGACTGCGTCGCCGGTGCGGAATGCGGATGGAACCTGTAAACCTTCCGGCACGCCCTCGTTGCCGACCGTCAAGGTGCAGAATCTCGGCACCAGCGTTGAGACAACACCCGCAATTCCCTATGCCGGTGGCACCGGTAATACGACCTATGTCGGGCGAATCCCGACCGCAATGCATCCGGGGAATCCAGCCAATCTCTTTATGCACTACGAGGCCGATGGCGACATGTGTATTGACGATGAGAATGGAACTTCCTGCGGCAATCCTGGGTCGTCGGATGGAGATGCCTTCGTCGAAACGGAACTCAATGAGATTGCCTTCGCGATGTATAGTGAACCCACAGGAGTGATTCAGCAGATCGGGGACAAGGCCCGCTTTGGTCTTGCCGTGTTCAACGGTTCAGGTTCGGACAATGGGATCAAGGTCTTGACCGGCATCGGCTCACGGCAATCCATCGATTTCAACGGATCCACGGTCGAAACGTTCAACACAAACACGGCGGCTATGGTCGACGCGGTCGATGAGGCCTATCCGACGACCTGGACGCCCCTTGCGGAGAGTTTGTACGATGCAGTTCGATATGTGGCCCAGATCAACTCTGCCTATTATCCCACCGTGTATACATTTCCCATCGCGTTTTCCGGAGGGAGTTCGAATGGCGTCGGTTTTCAAGGGAACGGCGTCGGGTCAATCGGCGGCAGTGAAGTCTCGGCATTGATTTCCGGCGAGACCTGCCCGTCGGGCTACATTACCAGCGCCTGTGGACGCGATCCCTACTTCTTCGCGGCCAATCACACGCCGGCCTGGGCGAGCACCTCTCAAGTCGTGAATTGTTGCAAGACCTTCATCCTCATCTTTACAGATGGAGAGCCGACACAGGATCAGAACATTCCGAGCGGATTGCGGGATAATGCCTACAACGGGGTCGATTGCACCAATAGTGATGGTGCCGTGCCCCCTCGTCCCGTCGATGGGACGTGCAATACCCATTCGTCAACACCCTTCACCGACCTGCTGGGCGAGCGAAAGACCGATTATGCCAGCAATGGCAGCGGGTATCTGGATTCCGTCGCGTTCTGGGCGCACACCAACGACATGCGTCCCTGCAGCGGGACCAGTGATGGGACGATTGCGGTGATCGGTGAGACCGGCCACTGCTTGTCTGGCATGCAAAACGTCACGGTCTATACATTTTTTGCCTTCGGAAACATCAACGGGCGTGGGCTCCTCGCCCAAACGGCCAGATTGGGTGCATTTGATGATGCGAACGGGAACGGAATTCCAGATGTCGGAGAATGGGACAAGGAGAACAATTATACCGGCACCACCGGAGCGGATGGCATCCCCGATGCCTATTTTGAGTCGTCCGATGTTGACGACATTCAGAATAAGATGTTGGCAACGCTCTCCAGTATCATCAGGAAGAGCTCGTCCGGTGCGGCGGTCTCCGTCTTAGCCACATCCAGTACCGGCGAGGGCGCCCTCTATCAAGCCTATTTTTATCCAAGCACTCAAGTGGGGACGAGAGATGTGACATGGACCGGATACACGCAGAGTCTGTGGGTCGATACGTTCGGAAACATGCGTGAAGATACGGACGGTGATGGGAAACAGGATTACCTCGTGGATCTTATCGTGAAAACGCGGCTCGATCCCGCAACCGGCATCGTTTATGTCGACAAGTACATCGACGCTGATGGAAACGGGATTGCGGATGATCGGAATTCCGACGGAGTCCTCACTCAGACAGACTGCTACGAGTGCGGCACGTTACTCAGCGAGATGAAGCCCATCTGGGAGGCGGGGAAACAGCTGGCCTTGAAGGACGCGAGTACGAGAACGATTCTGACGTGGGTCGACGTCAATAATGACAAGATCGTCGATGCGTCCGAGCAGATAGATTTCACGACGGCCAACTCCGCGACGTTGAGCCCATATCTTCGTGCCGAAACGGCTGTGGGGGCCGTGTACACGGCCGATGCCATCATCAACTTCATCCGCGGATGCGAGGTCGCAACGTGCGCCGAGCAGGCAAGCTTGCGAGATCGTCGCCTCACGGTCGGCAGCAGCGGACTCAAGACCTGGAAGCTCGGGGATGTCATCAACGCACCTCCGACAATCGTTGCCGCCCCGAGAGATCGCTATGACATTATCGAAGGAGACCCAAGTTACACGGCGTTTTTCATCAAATATCGAACGCGCCGCCAGGTGGCCTATGTGGGCGCCAATGACGGGATGCTCCATGCGTTCAATGCGGGGTATTATCGTCCGGGAGACGATCCGAGCACCACGACCGTGATCGAACACGGGAGGTTCACCCGTACTCCGAACGACAACAGCGGCGGCCCATTGCTGGGTGAGGAGCTGTGGGGCTTCATTCCATACGAGCTGTTGCCTCACTTGCAGTGGTTGACGCGGTCTGATTATCAGCATGTGTACTATGTCGACATGCCTCCAGTGGTAAAGGATGTCAGGATCTTCGACAATGATACGGACCATCCAAACGGATGGGGCACCGTGCTGATCGGCGGATTCCGGTTGGGGGGAAGCTGTGGCGCCTGTACTCCCGGAGGCGGAGGACCGCCCATGGGTGTGACTGTTAGCGGAACCGACCGGTATTTCTACAGTGCTTACTTTGTGTTGGATATTACCAATCCGGAAGTCCACCCAAAACTGTTGTGGTCGTTCTCGGACAGCAGCCTCGGCTTGACGTCAAGTGTGCCGACGGTCGTGCGGGTCAGTCCGTTGACCGACTTTCACGCCGACAACACCAATGCGAAGTGGTATCTGCTCGCCGGGTCCGGGCCGACCGGCTACGATGGCCGGGCCACGCAAAGCGCCAAAGTGTTTGCGATCGATCTGAAGGCAGGGCCGGGGAGTTCCAATAGCCTGGTCAGCAGTTTTAGTGTCGGCTCGTGGAGTTCCTTCATCGGCGATATGACCGCGTTCGATCGAAACCTCGATTATCGCACCGATGTCGTGTATTTCGGCCGGACGATCACCGATGATACTCCTAGCGCTGGTCCTACGTGGAGGGGCAAGGTCTATCGCCTGACGATGGGAGCGACTCTTCCATTTGGTGGAGCGACGGGGCCAGGGTCCTGGGGAATCTCCGGAACAAGTGGAACCCGAGTGCCGACCGAAATGCTCGATACGATCGGAGTCTCATCACCGGTCGAGATGGGTCCTGTCATGGCCGCACCGGGTATTACGGTCGACGATGCCGCTCAGGCCTGGGTTTTTGTCGGCAGCGGGCGGTATTTCGGTGGCGCGGACAAAACCGATAAGTCGACACAGTACTTTGTCGGGATGAAAGATTCGGTTATTAATGGAGGGTGTACGCAGACGAGTACAGGGTGTCGAGAGAATGATCTGGTCGACGTGACTACTGCGACGATCTGTCTTGTGGAGTATGGAAACTGCGGACAGGTATCCGGAACAAACCAAGTGACAGGTGTGACCGGTGCAACCACCATGGCGGAACTCATGAGTCTTGTCGGAACGAAAGACGGATGGGTTGCCAAACTTCTCCCAAGAGACTCGTCCGGAGCGTTGCTGCCAGGGGTCGGTGAGCGGGTATTGAGCGCCGCCACGGTATTCGGTGGCATCGTGTTTTTCCCGACCTTCACGCCGACGGATGATATCTGTGCTTCAACAGGAAGCAGCAGTCTGTACGCGCTCTTCTACAAGACAGGTGGCCCCCATACGTCACCCATCGTCGGTTCAACCGCGGGAACCGGAGGGATCGTCAATGTGAATCGGTCGACATCCCTGGGAGACGGGTTGGCGTTCGGAGCGGTTCCGCACGTGGGTTCGGGTTCTGATGGAACCAGCCCCTTCAAATTGTTCATCAATACCAGCACGGGTGCGTTGGATGGAAGAGATGTGAATTTGGCGATCGATCCAAGAGCGCACTTTGCGTCATGGATCAACATGTAATCGGGCCGAATGGCTTGCGGCAGGGAAGGGGGTACTCCCCTCTCCCTGCCAGGTTGGATTCCCCCCTCATGCTGTTCATTATTCTGGTCGTGCTGACTGTCTTCTCCGGTTGTTCCCGGCCTGACGACGGGAATCCTGTACCAGCCGGTCCTCGGGCTACCAATCAACCGTCTTTCACAGGACTCGGAACGATCACGATTGTTCCCAATCCGATGACCCGCATGGAACCGCTCATGGTCTCGATCGAGAAAGGCAGGGCTCAGGAAGGAGCCCTACTCTATCGGTATCAATGGTTCGTGAACAAGATTGCTGTGCAGGGCGCGACCGCATCATCATTCGATACGTCAGCCCTTCGTCGCGGCGATCGGGTGCACGTGGTTGTGACGCTTCCAAACGTTAAGGGCGGGGATGCGTCATTCCAGACCTCATCCGTGACAGTTCCCAACGCTCTGCCCGTTATTCAGCACGTCATGCTCGAACAGGAGTCCACCTCGGCTGGCAGCCGCCTTTTAGCAAAGATAGACGCGTTCGACGCCGATCAGGACGACATGGAGTTCAAATTTCGATGGTTGCGTAACGACACGGTAGTCTTGGAGGGATCAGAACGTACAGCCGTCCTGCCCGACCTGGCCAAGAACGACATTGTGACGGTGGAAGCAATCGCGTATGACCATGACGGTTCCGGAAAACCGTTCCGTGCGAGGCCGCTGATCGTCGGCAATAATTCTCCGAAAATTCTCTCCGCGCCGATGATGATGGCCACTGCGGAATTATACGAATATGCCGTTCGAGCAGAAGATCCGGACGGAGACCCGGTGTCGTATGAATTGGAGGGCGCACCGAATGGGATGACGATTGACCCTGCCGCTGGACGTGTAGTCTGGAGGCCGGCTGCCGGCATCAACGGTACGCATCATGTCAAAATCATTGCGACTGATGGGAAGGGGGCACGAGCCTGGCAGGAGTTTGACTTGTCCGTGCCGACGACGCGATCTCAGTAACTGTCGCCAGCTGTTCGCAGAATACGTAACGCCGCCATATCACCCCATCATCCACTCTCTTGTTCGTGCATGGCGTATTTTGATAGAGTGTGTGTGAGAGAGGATATGAAGACTGGGTGTGCGTAAACTCAAACTACGAGAAGGCACCAACACTGCAGCCCTATTCGGTTATCACGACCGGCATCTCAAGCTTATCGAAGACGAGTTGGGCGTACGGCTTTCCGCACGAGGGGAAGAGCTGACGCTGGACGGTTTGCCTGAGGCTGTCCGCCAAGCAGAGCGCATTCTCCTTGAACTTGCTTCCCTGACACACGACGGCATCGTCCTCCAGGCGGAAGATGTCACGCATGCCCTCACCGCGTTGCGCCGAACGCCTGAGGCGCCCCTCCGAGACCTGCTCGATAAGTCGGCGATGATCGTCACCAAGAAACGGTTCATTGGCCCAAAATCTCCGACTCAAAAATCCTATATCGAAGCGATCGAACAACATGATGTCGTCATCGCGATCGGGCCGGCCGGGACGGGGAAGACCTATCTCGCGATGGCCATGGCCGTGAGTGCGCTCCTGAACAAGGAAGTCAGCCGGATTATCTTGGCTCGGCCGGCGGTCGAGGCAGGCGAAAAGCTTGGTTTTCTGCCGGGTGACATTTATGAAAAGGTCAACCCCTATCTGCGTCCGCTGTACGACGCTCTCTTCGACATGATGGAAATGGAACGAGCCAACCGGCTGATTGAACGGGGTGATATCGAAATTGCGCCGCTGGCGTTCATGCGCGGGCGGACGCTGAATGATTCGTTCGTGATATTGGATGAAGCACAGAATGCGACGGCCGAACAGATGAAGATGTTTCTAACGCGGCTTGGATTTCACTCGAAAGTTGTCGTGACCGGTGATGTTACGCAAGTGGATTTGCCGAATGACCGAGTGTCCGGACTCATTCAGGTCAAGGACATCCTGCGTGGCATCGAAGGGATTGCGTTCGTCTACTTCGATGAAAAAGATGTCGTGCGGCACCGGCTGGTTCAGGAGATTATCAAGGCCTACGATCGTCATCAGACCGTGCAGAACAGTGACCCGCGGGCGTCGAGAGAACAGCGTCCGCCGTCCCAGCGCCACAACCCTCGCCCTCGCAACTCGCCTGCAGCGGGACCGTCGGCCTCGACTGGTACAGAGAGTTCAGACTGATGGCCGTCTGTCTTCGTGTGAGGCTTAGGAAGCACCTCGTTCGGCAGGCGCGGTTGGTCGAATTGGCTCAACGGGTGCTGTCGGTTGCCGGAGAGGCGCAATCGGAACTCAGCCTCGAACTCATCGGGGATCGTCGAATGCGACGGCTCAATCGGGACTATCGCCAACGTGATCGTACAACGGATGTGTTGGCATTCTCTACGCGTGAAGCCGTTGTGCCGAAGGGACTATCCTGTCCTACGAGCTTGCTGGGCGATGTTGTAATCTCGTTGCCGACGGCTATTCGGCAAGCCAGGGCAGGCGGTCGATCGGTCGACGAGGAGTTGGCGATACTCCTGGTGCACGGGGTGCTTCATCTGTGCGGTTATGATCATGAACGGAATGCGCACGAAGCGGAGCGGATGTCGCGCCGAGAACAGGCCGTGCTCCGTCGTATCTCTCCGGTTCCTCCTCTTATCACCATTCGCCCAGGCCGGCGGATAAAGGGCGACTGACGATGGGTTGGTTTCAGCGACTGAGCAGCGGGCTTGGGAAGACGCGGCATGTGGTTCAGCAATCGCTGGATCGCTTCCTTGGTCGTACTCCCGACCAAGAATTACTGGAAGACCTTGAATCATCGCTGCTGACGGCAGATCTCGGGGCCCGGGTCGTCGATCGCTTGATGCGAAAGGTCAATGAGGAATCGCGTGGAGCTGAAGCGCAAACGACGGAGGGACTTCAAGGGGTCCTGAGTCGGGAGCTCTACGGGATCCTGAAACCCGTGGCGGATGTCACGCTCGACCGTCTCATCACGGAGGGCTCTACGCCGTTTGTCTTCCTGGTCGTCGGTGTGAACGGAGTCGGTAAGACCACCACGATCGCCAAAATGGCACAGCGGATAGCGCAGACGGGACGAAGGCCGTTGCTGGTTGCGGGCGACACTTTTCGGGCGGCCGCGATCGAACAGCTGCAAGTGTGGGGGGATCGCATCGGCGTGGAGGTTGTGCGTCAGCGACATGGCGCTGATCCCGCGGCCGTGGCTTTTGATGGGATCGTCGCGGCAAGGGCGCGCAAGGTCGACGTGGTGCTGATCGACACCGCGGGACGACTGCACACGAAGTCCAACTTGATGGATGAGTTACGGAAGGTGAAGCGAGTGATCGGGCAGGAGTTGCCTGGTGCGCCTCATGAAGTGTTGTTGGTGTTGGATGCCACGCTCGGCCAGAACGCCTTGGCTCAGGCGCGTCAATTTCACGAGGCGGTGGGAGTCAGTGGTCTTGTTCTGACGAAGCTTGATGGAACGGCCCGGGGCGGGATTGTGGTGGCAATCGCCGAGGAGCTGAAGATTCCCATCCGTTTGATCGGTATCGGAGAAGGTGTCGAGGATCTGCAGGATTTCAATGCCGAGGCCTTTGTCGCGGCATTGTTCGGGCGGATCGAGACTCACACGTAAACCGCGCATTATCTTCTCTCACTCCCGTACCCTGTGCTACCCTTGGCTCTAGCAATCGGCGTTTTCCTCATGAACGAGGGAAGATTATGGCCACGCTCCTGATCGTCGACGACGATCAAATGAATTGTGACCTCTTGCAGGACTTGTTCAGCCGTCAAGGGTACGATGTCACCTGTGCAACGAGTGGGAGAGAGGGACTCGACCTGTTCCGCTCGATCAACCCAAAAGTGACGCTCGTCGATCTTCGTATGCCGGAGATGGATGGATTGACCGTGTTGAAGGAGATCCGGGCCCTCGATCCCCACGCGGCGGTGGTCATTTTGGGCGGTGGGGCGACTGACGCGCATGAAAATCAGGCACGAGCTCTGCGGGCCACGGATTTCATACGGAAAGGGTTGTCGCTGGACATTCTTGTTGAGGCGGTGGGGCGGATCTCGCAGCTTCCAAGGCCGGCGATGGCCACGCAGTCGCCACTCACGAACAGGGAGATCGGGGAGCAGCTTGGGGAATCAGTCCTGGTATTGGACGACGAACCTCTCGTGTGTGATCTGCTCGTCCAGTTCTTGAGTCTTCGCGGGTACCGCACGCTCGGAGCGAGAAACGGACAGGAGGCGCTCCGGATGCTCGATGAGATGCATCCGGATGTCGTTTTGGTCGACATGATCATGCCGGGGATGGCGGGAATCGATGTGCTCCGAGCCCTACGGGCCAGGGAATACCCTGGCGGCATTATCATTATGACCGGGAGTCATAACGAGGAGCTACTGCAAGAAGCTTGGAGCCTTGGGCCCCATGAACTTCTGGTCAAACCGGTGGACCTTGACCGTCTTTTGATGGCGATCCAGCTTGTACTCGTCTGCCGCGAGTGTTAAAACGCTTCCTGATGCAGGTCAGGACACAAGCGCTTCTTCTCAGCTTCATCATCTTGCTATCGGCCGCTGCCACAGAGAGACAGGCTGCGGCAGCGCCCCCATCGGATCAAGAGAGTCCACTCCTCCGTCATCACCTTTCCGTTGAGTTGATACCGGGCACGCATGAAATCACGGCGATCGATCGGATTGAATTGGAGATCGAGCCGAACTGCCCCTCTCTCAGCTTCACCCTTGCACCGACGCTGCGTATCGAATCGATAAGAATAGGAACCCCGTCTGCTGTAGGCAGGGACGGGACGACTGGTATGCCCGTCCCCTTCGCCCGGATGCGTTCCGGGGAATCGGCCGGTCAACAGGTGATCGTGACTCTTCCGCGGGATTATAGCCGGAAGATGGTCCTGACCTGGACCTATCGAGGGGCCATCAATGATCCCCCGAAGGAGCCCCGGCACTTGCGATTTGTGACGCCGAGTGAAACGGCGGGATATATCGGGGAGGAAGGGGTCTACTTGAGCGGGGAAAGCCAATGGTATCCGGACCTTCCCGGGTCATTCGGGACCTATCGCATGACGGCTCACGTTCCGAAGGGGTGGACGGTCATTGCCTCCGGACGGAAGGAAGGCGAAACGCCGAATGCAGGGAAGGTTGCCTCGACCTGGTTTGCGCAGGACCGATCGGAGGCCTTCACGCTCGTGGCAAACCATTTTGTGACCAAGACACGAGAGTGGTACAGTAGTACAGGGCAGCGGATCGACCTCCGGACCTATTTCTTTCCCGACAATGCCGCGTTGGCGGATGAGTATCTTGACGCGACCGCGCAGTATCTTGAGATCTATGTCAGGATCTTAGGGGACTACCCCTTTGACGCATTTGCGGTCGTGGAAAATTTCTTTGCCAGCGGGCTTGGAATGCCCTCCTTCACCCTTCTTGGCAGCGGCAGCATCAAGCGACACTATGTGCAGCCGTACGCGTTAGGTCACGAAATCGTTCACTCCTGGATCGGGAATTCCGTATTTAACCGCGATGGGTCCGGGAATTGGGTCGAAGGGCTGACTACCTATCTGGCGAACTATTACTGGCATGAAGTGACTCATGATGCTCGCCAGGCCTGGGAGCAGCGGCGCCTGATGCTGCAGGGTTACAATCTCTATGTCAAGGAGGAGGAGGATTATCCGGTCTCCCATTTCTTGAGAAAACACGACGAGAAGGATAATGCCATCGGGTACCAAAAGTCGGCGTTTGTGTTTCATCTGCTTCGGCAGGAAATCGGAGATGAGCCGTTTTGGCGTGGGCTCAAGACGTTCATCAGGGAATATCGCAATGAGCCGGCGGATTGGGTGGCGATCGAAAAAGTGTTTTCTCGGGAAAGCGATCGGAACCTCCGATGGTTTTTTGAACAATGGGTCGAGCAATCCGGCGCCCCGATCATCGCCTTGGGGGACGTTCGTGCGCGCAAGGTGACGGGAGACAGCGGTAAGGATGCCTGGCTGCTCACGGTCCAGGTTCGTCAGAATGAGGGCCCCTTTCGGCTGGCGGTCCCCATCCGCATCATCATGAAGGAATCGACCGAAAGCCGGTCGGTCCGGCTCAGCCTCTCGCAGGCGAGTGTCGCTCAATTTGTCCTTCCCGATCAACCGTTACAGGTTGAGCTGGATCCTGATCTACTGACGTTTCGGCGGTTGGCGCGGCATCAATTGCCGCCGATGCTGAACGGCTATGTCACGGATCCGCACAAGGCCGTCCTGAGGGCGTTCGGAGATCCTGCCTCTCCGTTGCAACAGATTGTCTCGCGCATCGCCGATCACGAGCTGCCGGATTCCAAACGTGCAACCGGGATCGTGTCGGAGGCGTCGTCGCTTCCTCAAGAAGGGTCGGTTCTGGTTCTGACCGGGGCGGGTCGGCCTCAGAGCGTCGACAAGCTCGTGCGCGACTCTTGTGGAGACCGGGTTGATCTCAAAGAGACCGGCTTCCAGATCGACGGCCAGGCGTACGATGGACCAACGATGGCCGTCCTTTTTTCCTGTCATCGAGCACAGGTGCCGGGGAGCGTCATCACCGTTCTCTATGGCGTCACCTCAGGGGCGGTAGAAAAACTGTCGCGCTTTCTGTTCTATTATGGGTGGCACAGTTATGTGCTTTTTCAGGATGGGGCTGTCACGAAACGCGGTCTCTGGCATGGAACGCCGGAAATGAAGGAGGTAGGAGTTGATGCGACGTCGTAGTATCGCGCACCCGGGTGTGTGGGGAATCTGTATGGTGATGGGGGTATCACCCTTCGTATCGGCCGGTGATCAGTCTCAAGCCCCGGTTCTTCAGATCGCCTCCGGCGAGCGGCATCTCGCAAATATTCGGCAGCTGACGGTCGGACGCCAAAACGCCGAAGCCTATTTCTCCTTTGACGGGACAAAACTGATCTTTCAATCGACCAACAAGTGGCCGGACGACTCGCCGGGGAACACGCGGAAACCCGCGGACGGCGGACTGGGCTGTTATCAGATGTACGTGTTGGACCTGGACAGTGACAGGGTGCGTCTCGTCAGCACCGGGAAAGGGGCCACGACGTGCGGGTATTTTTTCCCGGGAGATCGGCGGGTACTGTATTCCTCAACGCATGCCGCTGGGAACGAGTGTCCGCCAAAGCCGAAACGGGACGGCGCCTATCGCTGGGCACTGGACGACTACGATGTCTATTCCGTTCGACTTGATGGACAGCAGCTGCAACGGTTGACCTCTTCATCGGGGTATGATGCAGAGGCGACGATCTCGCCGGATGGGAAAACCATCGTGTGGACCTCCGTCAAGGACGGAGATCTCGATCTCTATACGATGAATCTGGACGGCACGCAGGTGCGCCGGTTGACGAACGATGTGGGATACGACGGAGGCGCATTTTTTTCTCCGGACAGCACGAGGATCGTCTATCGCGCGGCCCATCCAAGCGATCCCGCCGAAGTAGCCAAGTACCAGGACCTGCTGGCTCAACGCCTGGTCGAACCGGGCCAACTTGAAATCTTTGTGATTAATGCCGACGGTTCGAACAAACGGCAGGTTACATCGAACGGCGCGTCGAATTTTTCCCCATACTTTCACCCTGATGGCAAGCGCATCATCTTTTCCTCCAACCTCGAGACGAGAGGAGAAGGCGGTCGCCCCAGCTTCCATTTGTACCTCGCGGGTGACGACGGGACGGGCGTCGAACGTCTCACCACCGAAGGGCACTTCAATAGCTTTCCCATGTTTTCGCCGGACGGGAAACGGCTCGTGTGGGTCTCCGATCGACACGCGACAACACCGGGTGAGTTCAACGTGTTTCTCGCCGATTGGGTTCCATAGGCCGCGGCGAGCAGTACTGGGCGAGCGGTCGAGAGTTTCAGGATTTCACAGCCTCCGGTTCCAGTCGCAGCTCTCATGAGCGTCCCGTCGCAATCACCCAATCCTACGGCTGCCGTATTCGGCCAAGTTGTTTGTTCCTGCCTGGCCGTGGGTATCAGCCTGTTCGGGCTGGCCCGGTTTGATCTTCCGATCACCAAGTATGTCCGTTCGGTGACGGTTCATCTCCCCTGGGATCAACTGACCGTTCCATGGATGGCGTTGACCAGCAACCTGGGAGACTGGATCGGCCAAGGGTGGCATCTGGCGTTGTTCAGCCTATTCCTTCTTGCCATTGCCTGGGTTCTTGAAAAGCCGAATATCACGGCCGCGGCCGTTCAGACGTTGATCGCCCACGGTATCGCGGCGTTGTTGGCCAATGTGCTGAAACATCTCATCGGCAGGCCTCGCCCAAAATTCGTGCACTCAGGGGACTGGCAGGCCGGTGTCTCCTGGGTCTCCGGCCTCGACTCCTTTCCGTCCGGCCATAGTACGGCGAGTTTTGCCATCGCGACGGTGCTGGCGAAGCGATTTCCTGCGGCGAGTCCACTCTGCCTGGCGATTGCCCTGTTTGTCGGAATCAGCCGTGTGCTCCGGGGATCGCATTTCCTGACTGATGTGATAGGAGGGGCCATTATTGGAATCCTCAGTGGTTCTGTCGCGGCGGCTCCCTTACGGCAATGGCGCACATCATTGCGGGATGGAATCCACTATGCCGCGATCGCTGCCACGAGTGTGCTTGGTGGGCTCTGGACCTTGTCGCACCGGATGGAAGACGGAATGATCGGGGTTGTCTTGCTGTCGGTGGGGATTATCGCTATTGCTGCGGGGATCTGGAGCAGGAAAAACTATTGGCTACGCGGTAACTGGTCTGACCAAGCTTCATCACCGGGGAGGGGGTCCATCCTGCTCATGGCCTTCGGGGCTGCTGCCATGACGACCTCCCTGCTCGTGGTTGCATCGGCAGGCTGCGTCTGTGCAGCAACCTGGTTTCGGGATGACACGTGCTCTCATGGCCCAATTGAGCAGGCCACACAAGGGGTGTATCTACGAGAAGGGATCATCCTCGGGAGTCTTTCGCTTGCCCTGGCGATTCTTGCGGGTGCGCGAGGCATCCTGCCGTTTTGGTAATCCTTTCCTCGAATGCTCATCATCCGGGCGATACATCAGGAGAAATTGCGAGTGAATCGTAGACGTGTAAATCCGACAAAAGGCTAATGGCCCGACGTCTTGGATGGTTGAGAGGGAGCGCCATCGACTCCCTGAGGTGCGGCGACGACGGGCTGATTGCTGAGCAAAAGAAAGCCATATCGTTTGAGGATGGGCTGAAACCCTGCCGCTTCTTTTGGCAAGGTATCTCGCAGGTATTCCGGCAACAGAATCATGATAGGCCCGTCTTTGCTGAGAGCGGTGCGCAAGCGGTCAAGCTCATTGGATGGGATGAAACTCAAGGTCCGTCGCGCATAGAAGGCGAAGGATGGGCGTGTGATGCCGAACGCGATGAGTTGGTCCCGTGATTCGAGATTCAACCCGGCGGCATAAGCCAGCTCTTGGGGCGGCGCAATGGCATAACGGTTGAGTCCCGGCACGACGGTGAGGAGGGCAACAAGAAAGACACTTGCCAAGGCGCCTCCGGCCGCGCCGAATGCAAGTCCACGCTTCTCATCATTCAGTCCGAAATATCCGACCAAGCCCATGGCAACCACCACGATCATCGAGCACACGTAGGGGGCAGGACCGAGGTCGAACTGGGTGGCGAGGGGAAACTCTTTCACCATTTTCCCGGAGAATTGCTGGAATAAGGCAGGCCCACCAGCCAATCCGATTGCGAGGAGATACCCGATGCCCATCAACGCATGAATGGAGGCGCGCAAACCCTTCGTGAGCGGATCCTGTAATCCTTGGGTCCAGTAGGAAGCAGCGAGGACCGCACAGGCGGGAAACAGCGGGCCGATGTAATGGGGCAATCGAGTGGATGAGAGGCTAAAGAAGATGAATACCCCGACAATCCAGAACCCCATAAACCAATCGAGTTCGTCGTCAGAAACCGATTCGGCCGGTGCATGGGGATTACTCGGCTGCGTACGGAATGCGTGCCAACTCATGTAGGCACGATAGAGTCCGGCGGGCAGGAAGCTACTCCAGGGATAAAACCCGAGCAGCAACACGGGAAAGTAGAACCACCAGCCCACTCCATGCCCCTCCATCGGGGCGAGAAAGCGTCCCACTGTATGGACCTGTGCTTGCGAGGAGTAGGCATCGCCGTGGATCAGGAACATCGCGGCATACCAAGGCCCGGCCAGGATGAAAAACAACAGCGTGCCGGCCAGGGGAGTGCCTCGTTCCCAAAAGAGCCGCCATCGCCTCGTGGCGAGCAGGTAGAGAAGCACCGTGATCAGTGGAACCGCAAATCCTACCGGTCCCTTCGTCAAGGTGGCCAAGGCCATGCCCACATAAAATCCCCAGATCCAGTGTCGACCTGAGCCAGGTTCGTGAAGGCCGAGCCAAAAGCTATAGAGCGACAGTGTGGTGAAAAAGATCAAGACGCTGTCGGTGATGGCCATACGACCGAGCGCCAAGACTTCGATGTTCAGCAACAACATGAGGGCACCGTACAATCCGACCGTGGGCCCACGAAGTCGGGTGAGAAACAGATAGTGCATCACGATCAAGGCGACGCCGAACAGCGCGGATGGGAATCGGGCTGCAAATTCATTCACTCCGAAGGCGTGATACGACATCGTCATCAGCCAATAGAGGAACACCGGTTTGGCGACGCGGAGTTCTCCGTTGAAGGTGGGGGTGACCAAATCACCGGACGCGAACATTTCGCGGCCGGCTTCGGCATTGCGTCCCTCATCACGATCGGTTAAGCCCATGCTCCCGAGGCCGATGAAAAACAGCAGAGTGGACAGGAGAAACAGCAGGAGCAGGTGTATGGGAGGAGGTGCGATCCGATCCATCGTCACGGTCGTCGTTACCAGTGGGTCTTGAGAGGCGTCAACACGTGGACTGTCTCCCTATCTCTCATGTCTGCGATGGAGACTGGCTCTTGGCTTGGTCGGCGCGATGAATGAGGACGAGATTCCGCACGTAGACGACTGAGCCGATGGCCTGCCCGGAAATAAATACCGGGTCCATTCGGTAGATGGCGTACGTGAGCGTAATCAACCCTCCGATAAGACTCATGTACCAGAATGAAACGGGCACACGGCTCTCTGCGGTTCGCTCGGACGCGATCCATTGCACGACCCAACGGCCGAAAAACAGAGCTTGCCCGAAGAAACCGATCCCGAGCCAGATGGTTTCAGTGGTCATGAGGCGTTTGGAGGGAGATGCTCATGGTCTGTTCTTGCAGCAGCGTTTTGAGTTTGGCGGGGTTGGGTTGCTGGTTACGGAATTTGTACTGGATCACACGCTGTTGCATCCACCGCACCGCGATCAGGTCGTACAACGATTTGAATAACCGATTGCCCATTCCATATTTCGACACTCCATGGATGCGGGGATAGTGGCGAACGGGTACTTCGGTGACCGTGAATCCATGCATCAAGGCGAGGGCCGGGAAAAATCGATGCATGCCCTCAAAAAGCCTGATTCGCTCCAACACGGGACGGCGAAACACCTTCAGGGGACAGCCGGTATCATGGACCCCGTCGTGAGTGAACGCATTTCGCACACGGTTCGCGATCCGAGAGGAGAGCATCTTTACAAAACCGTCCTGTCGCTGTTGTCGCCAGCCACACACCACGTCGTGCGTTGCGGTATGCGGAAGCAATTTGAGGATATCGTCGCTGTCCTGTTGGAGATCGCCGTCGATCTGAACGATGATCTCGCCGGACGACTGATGAAAGCCGGCCTCCAGGGCACAGGTCTTGCCGTAATTACGGTCGAAGTGAAAGACACGAACCCGGTGGTCTTCCTTGGCCAATCGGTCCAATTCCTCACTACTGCCGTCGCTGCTTCCGTCGTCAACGAAAATAATTTCGTAAGGACGAGAGCGCGAGGGTTCGTACGAATCCATGACTTTCGTCAGATTGGCCATGAGAGGGGACAAATTTTCCCGTTCATCCTTGATCGGGATGATGACAGAGGCCCAAATGGATGGCGAGGTCATAGTCCGCACAAACTGGAGAAGGTGAAAATTTTACCGGACGGAGCATTCTAGCGGAAGGGGAAAGGGGGGTCAAACACTGGACGGGAATGATCAGAGGATGTGACCGGATGGGGTCATGTACCGGGAGGCACGATCGTGAAGCGAAGAGTGCCCATCAGGCTCATCTCGTTGATCTGTTCACCGGTATGGATTTCAACTTTGTACCGTCCGGGCTTCCATCCTCCGCCGGGCGGTGGCAGTCTGAGGTAGCCGCTTTCATCTTCCAAGGCGATGTGCATGGCGTCCTCGCTCACAATGGTCTCCGGCGGGAGGTCTGCCACCCGTTCAGGCAGGCAACGACCGAACACCGTGAAGGCTTGATAGTGCTGGTGAAGGGCGAAAACAATCACAATGGCGTCCACATTCGCAGGGAATTGTTCCGTCGGGTTGATCGGCACGATCTCATGAGTGCGCTGGAAACCCAACCGCTCCTCAAAATCCTCCGCCAGGCTGATCGAACGAAACAAACCCTGGGGAGGGGCATCAAAATCATAGCTCGTGGCGTCCTCTGTGCGGTTCTGGAACTCGGAGATCGGCACATTTTCCGTGAGGGGGAGGTCTTCACCCCGCGCAGCCGCGCTCCAATGGAAGGCTACCAGCATCACGATGGCGGCAGCAGTTGATCGGTCGATGACCATGCCTGTCTGCTACACCCCAAGCCGTCGTACTGTCAAGAAAACACGAAATGAGCAGCCCATTGCGGCGATTTCCAGCCATCTGTTAGGATTTCGGCCACGCTTCGTCCGCTGGCCCGAGAACATTCATGATGGTGATGGAACGATATGTTGCAAGACGCTGATGCCCTTCCGCAGCTGATCGGCGAATACAAGCCGCTCGATCAGTGGCAGACCCATCTCAACCAGATCTTCTATAGGTTACGGGGAAACCAACTCCGGTCGTATTATCAAACTTTTGCCTCCGCAGACTTCAGGCTGGCCCATGCGCTGGCAGCCGATTACTACGACCGCGTCACGAAACGCGAAAAATCGTCAGGCGTCAGGCGTCAGGCGTCAGGCGAGAATGTGTCGGAGTCACGCCTCAGCCCTCACGCCTCACTCCTCACCGTCTTGGAGTTGGGTCCCGGCAACGGCAATCTGGCCGCCTGCTTTCTCAGCCATCTCAAAACTCTCGATACCCAAGGCACGATCTATTCCCGTGTGCGGTACGTCATGGTGGATTGGGAGCAACCCGTGTTGGATGGCGCGTTGGCCCATCCGGGTTTATCGGCCCATCGGGATCGCGTGGACAGTCATTGCGGTTCCATTGAACATCTGGCAGGTCTGGCCGAGGGGAGCGTGGATCGCATCTTCTGCAATGAGTTGTGGAACGATCTGCCGACGAAATTGTTGGCCAAACATGGGGGGGATATCGAAGAAGAGTATATCCGTCCGAACCTGAGCGAATTTCTCCATGCCCAGATCCAGGATTGGTCCGGGTTCGTCCGGGCATTTCAGGAGAAGGATCTCCAGGCGCTCAAGACCTTCCCGCCGTTTCTGGATGAACTGGTCTGGGAAAAGGAGTATCGGAAGGTTGAGTGGAAGGATGTGCCCTACCGCAAAACGATCGTGGAGTTTCTGCAGGCCATTGATCAAGAAGTTTTGGTGCCCGTGAATCTCGGGGCCTTTGCCACGCTGAAGGAGGCCAAGCGAGTGCTGGCCCCGGACGCAATCGGGCTCAGCGTGTTCGATGCGGGGACGGGGGACATAAAGGTATTGAACGACCCAGAGAAGCCTTGCTACGGACAGTTTGGCGGGCAATATAGCTTTATGATCAACTTTGCGTTGGTCGAGGCGGTGGCCAAACACCTGGGCCTCAAGCAGACGACCCTGGAGCCTCAACGGGAGTTTGTCGGGCGATCATTGAACACGAACGTCGTCACGCTGATGGATCTCTTGGCCACCCATCCGTCCGCAGGGCCGAAGCTCCAAGCCTGGGAACAAGATCGGCTGGTCCTGAAAACCATCAAGGCGCTGAACGGAACGTTTGAAAGCGCCTATCACCATCGGCTCGAATTTCCGTTAGGTGCCAATATGCCTCCTGAGGAACGCGATACGTTAGGTGCGATCTTGCGTTCACTGAAGGACAACGGTGTCCCCGACACCGTGGCCTATGTGACCGAGGAGGAACTTGCGGGTGCACAGAAGGATTTAGAAGCCATCGGTTATGATCCTGACTCTATAGCGATGGCCATGAGCGCCCCTCCCAGCCCGATTGAATACTGCCACTTCGCCTGTCGATAACAGGCGGTGCCTGTTGGGGCTCGGTTGCATTCTGAGTGCTGATGTATTCAGAATGTGAAAGACAAAAGGAGATGGCGATGAGTTCTTTCGGTACAGGGATAGCCGGACTCGTGGGGACCGTGGTGTTTCTCATGGGCATGTTGTCCTTTTGCCAACGACGATGGATTGTTGGCTGTGCCTGGCTGATCTCAGGTGTGTTCCTGATCGGCCTCTTGACGTTCCTCGACAAGCCGGGATCCCACCCATCAGAAGAGCCGGCGACGGTACGACCGACCCGCGGATAGTCTCCATCCCTGCATTCAACCGCTCGCTGCTATCCGATCACGCTGCGACCCGCGTTCCCAACATCATTCCGCAGATCTGATTGCCAAACGGGTGCCCTGGTGCGGGATTCAACATTACCTTCGGTTTGCCGTAGCGTTGACTCACCAACAACCCGTTTATATACTTACGAATCACCCGGAGGCGATTGATATGAAAATAGCCGTTGGCTTGCTCGTCCTCGTCGCACTTCTTGTCGGCGGGGTGCTTGCGCTTCCGTTCCTGGTCGACCTCAACAGGTATCAAGATCAGTACAAACCGCTCATTGAAGAGGCGCTGAACCGAAAAGTGCAGCTGCAAGACATTCGTTTAACGGTCTGGCCGAGGATCGGTGCGCGCGTGGCGGGGTTTTCGGTATTGGATGATTCTGCTTTTAGTTCAGGCCCGTTTGCGTCGCTGTCGTCGTTGGATGTGGGTGTGAAGCTGATGCCCTTGCTGAGCGGCAAGGTGGAGGTCGAGGAGATCACGCTCCACGGTCCGGTCATCACGGTCATCAAGAATAAGAATGGGGTCCTCAATGTGTCGACGATCGGGCGAAAAGGCGTGCCGGTTCCCGAGAAGCCGTCGCGTGCGCCGATTCCCTCGACGGAAGGGCCGCTCAAGCTTCTGGCGTTGCTGGCGGTGGACCGCGTGTCGATTGCTGGAGGCAAGCTGACCTACCGTGACCTCTCAGCTGCCACGCCCACTGAGTACGTAGTGCAAGACCTCGAGCTGCTCCTGCGTGATGTTCGGCTTGGTCAAACACCACAGCTCCATGTCGCCTCGCTCGTTCAGACCTTCAACCTACCGGTAAAACTTGACGGCACGTTTGGTCCGCTGAAAGAAGCCATCGACATTGACAAGATCGATTTCAAGCTGGCGGTAGGAAAAACGGACTTTACCATCACAGGAAACGCAGCCGGGAATGATGCGATGGTCACCATCAGCTCGCCGGTGATCAATACGGCGAACCTGCCGATGAGTCTTCCGTTGAAAAAGCCGGTCGACATCAAGGATCTCAAGATCATCGCAGAGGTGAAGGGGCAAGAGGCGAAGCTCAATTCCCTGTCGTTCCGTCTCTTTGATGGAGAGGTGAAGGGACAAGGAAAAATGATCGCAGGGGCGGAGGGGCCACCCTTTAAGGGGTCTGTCGCACTGCAAGGGCTGCAGCTTGGTCCTGCGCTCAACGCTGTCGCAGAAACACCCGTCACGATCAGCGGGACAGCCGGCGCCGATCTTTCGTTGCAAGGCAAGGGGTTCTCTATGCCGGATCTCACCAAGGCCTTGGAGGGGACCGGTCATCTGGCCGTGAAAGATGGAAAGATCGAAGGGGTGAATATCCTCCAAGAAGTGGTTGACGCGCTCAAGGTTGCCGGTATTTCAATGGGGGATGCAAAGGTGACGGCCTTTTCGACGATCGAGACCGATCTGGCGATCAAGCAAGGGGTGATCAACGTGCAGCGGCTCTTGATGGATAGCCATGACTTTCAGGCGACCGGCGGAGGCACCGTCGGGTTCGACCAAAAGCTGAACTTGATCGTGAATCTCACCCTGTCACCAGACGTGAGCCAGAAGATTTCAGCCGCGTCGCCGGTCGTCAAAATCGCCATGAAAGATGGTCGACTGAGCCTTCCACTGACGATTACGGGAACGGCTCAGGCTCCCTCCTATGGAGTTGATGTGAAGGGCTTGACCGGAAAGGTGCAGGAGCAGGTGAAGAAGAAGGTGGAAGAAGCGGTCGGCGGGCTGCTCAAAGGGACGACCAAACCAGAGGATTTGAAGAAAGAGGGACAGGAGCTCCTCAAAGGCCTGTTTGGACGATAAGGGAACATCCGTTATGAATACCGTGGATACGCTTACACAATATGCCGTGCAGTACGGCTTACAAGCGGCGGTCGCACTGGGGATCCTTGTGGCCGGCAGTGTCGGTTCACGTTGGGCCGGGAATTTTGCTCAACAGGCGCTCGAAAAACAGACGCTTGAGCCGCCTGTCCGGTTGCTGCTTGTGCGCATCGTCAAGATCGTGGTGATGCTGTTTACCGCCATGATCGCGCTCCAGACGGTAGGGGTTCCCATTGCGCCGCTCATCGCCGGCGTGGGTGTTGCCGGTGTGGGGATCGGGTTGGCATTGCAGGGCGTGCTGAGCAACGTGATGGCGGGGCTTTCAATCATCTTCAGCAAGCCCTACAAGGTCGGTGAACATATTTCGTTGCTCGGGGTGCATGGAGATGTCGTTGTCATCGATATCTTTACCACGACACTGATGCATGCCGATCGATCGCGCGTCATCATCCCCAATCGTAAGATTGTCGGAGAGATTCTCCATAACTTCGGCGCCATTCGTCAGGTCAATCTGACCATTCCGGTGTCTCACCGAACCAATATTGATGAGGCATTGGCACAGGTGAAGGACATTCTCCAACAGCACCCTAAGGTCTTGAAGGATCCAGCTCCCGGTGCGGGCGTGTCGTCGCTGGGCGAATCGTCGATCGGGATTTCCGTGGCTCCATGGACAGCGGTGGGAGATTATGGCTCGGTTCAAGGAGAGTTGAACAAGCTGATTTTGGAACGATTCCGAGCGCGTGGGATTGAATTGCCGTCTTCCCATCACACGGTTCACTTGGTGAACGCCTAAAGGGTTCCAGCCATCCACGGCAGCGGCAGTATTGGTCTTGTGCGCGGTGAATACCGTTGGGCCTGTTGGGAGCAGCTGCCGGCGGCAGAACGCACAAGCCTTCTATCACAGCACCTGATGCGGGTCTCAGCGGACTTCCACTGACCAATCGGCCGCTTGCGGAACATTGACCGCGCCCACGCAGGATCAGCAAGGCTTGCGCGAACGGGCTCAGGGAAAATGTTTCGGCATGACTCGCCCGACGATCTTTACGGGGAGAGTGTCCGGTGACGTCTCAAAAGAATCCTTGAGGTGTGCTTGTAAAGACGGTATATCCGTAAGGCCGACTAGCGCTATGAAAGTACGTATACAGGAAAAGGAGGACCAATGAGGCCATCGAGAGTCACGATTGGGTCGATCCTGGTGTGGTGTCTGGCAACCATGGTGAACGTTGCGTTTTCTGCTGATGACGCGGCGACGGTCGGCCAGCCTGCACCGGTACAGGACGTGGTCACTCTGAAAGACGGCAGTGTGATACACGGGGAAGTCGTCGAAATGACCGGTGGGCTTCTGGTCATCAAGAGTGCGCTGGCCGCGGACCTCATCAAGGTCAAGTGGTCGGAGGTGAGCAAGATTGCAGTCTCCCATCCTATCCCCTTTCATCTGAAGGAAGGGACCATTCTGAACGGGACGGTGGAAGAAGGGGACCCGGGGACGATGAAGGTGAAGGCGGGCCCCACCGGAGATACCATGACGGTCCCGATGGATGCGGTGACTCAGGTCAATCCGGTCATCCAATCACCGGTCATTTACACAGGGAGCCTCAACGCCGGCTACTCGCAGTCCACGGGAAACAGCAGTCTCCGGAACATCAGCGTACTCGGAGATCTGGTGGCCCGGAGTGAGCAATTGCGGTTGACCCTATTGGGCCGCTACGTCTATGGAGACAACAGCGGGAGCCTGAATGTCCGGAATGCACGCGGAACGATCAAGTTGGACTTCTTTATCACCAAACGGTTCTTCTGGTTTGCATCGGCCTATGTCGAGAACGACTTCCTCCAAAACCTTAAGTTGAGAACGGCGATCGCCAGCGGACCGGGGTATCAATTCATCGAGCGCGGAGATCTGAGCGGTATTTTTAAAGAGATGACCTTTTACACCGAAGCTGGTGCGACGTATTTCAACGAAGACTATCGTGACAATCGGTTCACCGACGATCGGGCGAGCTTTCGCGCGAGGGTTGCGATGAAATGGGATTGGCCGCTATTCGACGGCCGTGTCACGCTGTATCATTACAACGAGATTTTCCCCTCGGTCCAGAATGCATCGGACTTCTTCTTCACGATGGATAACGGCGTTCGCATGAAAATCTTGGCCGGTCTGGCAAGCGGGTTTCAAGTGACGACGCGATACAACAATCGGCCGCCCGCAGGAACGGGTGATACCGACAACCTGTATTTGCTCACGTTAGGCTATGCATTCGACACCACTCGCAAACGCTAGCGTCCCTCTGGGGGCGTAGATCAACGAGTCCGTTGAGGAGGAGGGCATCATGTTAAAAGAATTCAAAGAGTTTGCCATGAAGGGCAATGTCCTGGACATGGCGATCGGGGTGATCATCGGCGGGGCATTCGGGAAGATTGTGTCGTCTTTGGTCAGCGATGTGTTGATGCCACCGCTTGGGCTGTTGATGGGCAAGGTGGATTTTTCCAGCCTGTTCATCGATCTATCAAGAACCGCGCCGCCATCATTAGCCGCAGCGAAAGCCGCAGGGGCTCCGACGCTGAATTACGGAGTGTTTCTCCAGAGTGTGTTTGACTTCATCATCATTGCCTTTGTGATTTTTATGTTGGTCAAGCAAGTCAATCGATTTAAGAAGGAAGCTCCACCACCTCCACCCCCTGCACCGCCGGAACCAACCAACGAGGAGAAGTTGTTGATGGAAATCCGTGATTTGCTCAAGAATCGTCCCTAAATCGGCATCACAACCTGACCGGAGCGTTGCGGGGCGATGCCGCGCGACGGAGAAGGAGAGGACATCATGCGAACGCGTAACACCGCTATGGCCCTGGCAGGGCTGGTTGTCTTGGTGGGGTGCTCTTCCTCCGCCACCCACTCTGGTTCCTATATTAAGCAGCCTAACGTATGCATCGATAAGAAATGGTACGGCTATCATCAGGGCAGCGGGTGCCCATCGACCGCGAAAGCCGTGGCATCCGATTCGACGGCCGAACGTCTTGCGGCTCTCGATCGGGAACGTCAGCGGTTGGCAGACGAACTTGAAGCGGCGCGGAGGCACAATGGGGTCCTGCGTAGTCGGGTGAGCGAAGTCGAGCAACAGCTGGCGGACCGGGAGCGAGAAATGGCTCATCTTCGTTCCGGAGCCGGTGACCACGAGACGGTTTCGAGCCGGTTGCAGGATGAGAGAGATCGACTCGCATCGGAACTGGCTGCGGCAAAACTTCACATGGACGAACATGATCGGTTGGCAGCAGAGTCAGAGGCACAGTTGGCGGCGTTGCGACAGCGAACGGCCGATCTTGAAGCTCAGCGTGCGGATCGAGAGAGGGAACTCGCAGGTCTTCGTGGTGATCTCTCCGCGGAGATGGCGAAGCTGAAACAGGCGGAGCGAGGATTGATCCGGGCACTCAAGCCGCAAATCGATCAAAAGAATATTACCGTTGATCTGAACAACGAACGGCTCCTCATCAATTTAGCGTCAGCCTATTTGTTTGGATCCGGAGAAGATCAACTCAAACCGGCCGGAGCGGAGGCACTCAAGCAGGTCGGGGCCGTCCTGAAGAACTTTCCTGAATATCAGGTCCATGTCGAGGGGCATACCGACAATCGGCCCATTCTTGGTGCACTCAAAAAGAAGTTCCCCTCCAATAAGGAATTATCCGAGGCACGTGCAGCGAACGCCGCACAAGCATTGGCAGACGGTGGGTTCTCCGGCGCCCATGCTACGGGACTAGCCGAGACCAAACCGGTGATGTCCAACGCAACCAGCGAGGGACGGGCCAAAAACCGTCGAGTCGAAATCAGCGTGACGAAGTAATGCGGTGCCGGTATCGGTCCGAGGAGAAACTGTTTTCCACGTCAACGTGAACTTCCTCGAAAGGCAAAGCTGCTAGACAAGAGTGGCTGGCGCATCATCGATGCGCCAGCCACTCCCAGCCTTCGAGGAAGACGACATTCTCCTGTGAATCAGGTCTTCTGGCGATCACTCGACCTTCACAATGTTTTCACAATCCCAGCTCGCTGAGCGAGGGGTGTGTATCAGGACGCCGGCCCAGCGGCCAGTGGTACTTCCGTTCAGCCTCCTTGATGGAAAGATCGTTAATGCTGGCGAGACGACGTCGCATCAGACCATTGTCGGCAAACTCCCAGTTTTCATTTCCATAGGAGCGAAACCAGTTTCCCAAGTCATCATGCCACTCATACGCAAATCGCACGGCGATGCGGTTATCTTGCCAGGCCCACAGTTCCTTGATGAGCCGATAATCCAATTCCTTGTTCCACTTTTGCGTTAAGAACGGAATGATTGTTTCCCGACCAGTCAGAAATTGTGAACGGTTCCGCCAGATGCTATCGGTGGTATATGCCAGTGACACTGCCTCGGGGTCTCGCGTATTCCACGCGTCCTCAGCCATCCGTACTTTTTGAATTGCTGACTCCATATCGAATGGGGGCAAAGGAGGCCGAGGCTGCTCAAGAGTGCGAATGGTCATAGTCTCCACCCAGTGGCTTGTAGGCTCTGGTGATAGCTTTGAGATGCGAGGTGGGAGTGAACGGCATGGGCTGTCCACCCCCGACTCTCACGATGCATACTTAGCTGTGATAATACCGTTCTTTAACGATGAGACCATCCTGCCAGTCTGTCTTGACGACCTGCTCGAGGCTGATGGTTTGCCCGTTCTTCAATTTCACGGTCAGCACAGAGTCGTAGAAGCTGGTATTCCCAGAAACAGCCACGGTGCCGATGGTATAGCTGACAAAGGCGGCCACCCCGATCGTCTCTCTAAATTTGTCCAGTCGCTCAATGGCGGCCTGTTTTCCCACGACCGGTGCCTGATTGCCTTCCTGTGTCACGACCGAATCCGCAAAGTAGCTCTTCTGACCTTCAGTCATTTGACCCTGCTTCAAAATGCCCAACATTTCCTCCAACGTGTCCTTCACGGACTTGCTCATGATGATTGCTCCTTTATGCCTGAAGGCGTTAAATGGTGCTACTACTGAATGGCCGAAGTCTTTATGATTTTCGCAGAGGCAGCTGAGCCTCGAGTTCGGCGATTCTGGCTTTCAACGGGCCCACCAGCTCTTCGACCTCTTCGAGCGAGTATCGTGGTGTGATGTACTTCGGACAATTCCAGTCGAACGACACCACGTCGATGAAGACGATGCGTTCCACTCGTGCTTTCATGCCGGGGTTGGCGAGTTGTGCCGCAAGGTCTGGATGTAATCGGCCATCTTCCACCCTCGCATGGCCCAGGATTTTCAGTCTGGCCCGATTCGGGTAGTCCATCAGAAAGAGGGATACACGATTGTCCACGGACAGGTTGCCTGTGCTCAAGAGTTGTCGGTTCCCTTGATAGTCCGCAAAGACCAAGGTCGAAGGGTTGAGTAGGCGTAGGAACCCTTTCGGCCCTCCGCGATGCTGGACATAGGGCCAGCCGGTTTCGCTCACCGTGCCCAGGTAGAAACTATCTCTGGCTGCGAGAAACTCAGCCTCTCCTTCGCCGAGGAGATCGCGCTCAGGAGCACTCGTGATATTCGCCGCATGTCCGTAGTAGTGGTGCTGCGCACGAAGCACCGACTCCGTCATCATGGTGTCGAGATATTTCATCGCCATTGGCTTAGCCTCCATCGAGTCAGCCTGGCAACGGATAACCGTTACCAGGCTGATCTCTTCCCTATTCGTGCTGTCAGAATACGACTGTGTTCCAGCCTTCACTGACATATCGGCGCAAGCTCAACAGACCCGACGTACCAGCCAGTGCATGGTCCTTCTTGAGCGGGACGCCGCACGATTCCACGCTTTCTTTCGCGCCAAAGACATCCGCGCAGCCGCAAGATGCGCCTTGCACAACATCCCGTACGGCGTTGTAGAGTCCGTTGGCGGGATGCGAGAGTTTGGTGAGTTCCGCCGGCCAACGGGTCCCAGTGCCGTTGAAGACGACAGCGACTTCATCACCCTTCTGTTTGCACTCCGCAGCCAACGCTAGCGCATTAAAGACCCGCCCTAGGGCTTCTTCTGAACCATTCTTCGGGTCTGACATCACAATGATTGCGGTTTTCATGGATCCTCCTTGATGGTTAAGCGGTCTTGATAAACGGTTTGTGATGGGCTGTTGCATGTGAATCGCCATCGTGCTGACCTGATATGGCAAGGCGGATGCCATGACTTGTCGTCATCGACGAAAGCGAAGAAACTGCTGAACAGGTCAGGAGTTAGATGAAAGAATGGTTCAACATGATGTGAGAAGGCAGACGGACAGTTCAACGATATCTCGTGGCCCTACGATATATCGGAGGAAGTCTGTCGGATGTGTGATCAGGAGGAGGGACGTGGTTTCTTGATGCCAAGTTTCTGCATGCGGGATCGCAACGTATTGGGATGAAGGCCCAGTCTCGTCGCCGCGCCCTGCTTCCCTTCGACCACCCAATCAACCTCTTGAAGAACCAGGGTGATATGGGCCCGCTCAACTTCTTCGAGCGTGCGTGACGTGTCAGGGGCTGCCGCTCGATCTGATTGAAACAGCACCTCATCAACCTGGAGGATAGGTCCTGGTGAGAGGATGGCGGCCCGTTCGATGACATTCTCCAGTTCGCGGACGTTGCCGGGCCAGGCGTAGCGCATGAGGCGATCCATGGTCTGTTGGGAAATCTGATCGAGTCGTTTCCCAAACTTCTTGGACAATCGTCCGGCAAAGGTACGCACGAAGAGCGGAATATCCGATGTCCGATTTCGCAAGGGTGGCAGGTCGATCGGGAAGACGTTGAGCCGGTAGAGGAGATCGGAGCGGAAGGAGCCGGCCTCCACCGCAGCAGGGAGGTCTCGATTCGTCGCTGCGATCACTCGGATATTCACCTTTGTGGAACGGCCGCTGCCGATCCGTTCGAACTCCCGTTCTTGGAGCACACGCAAGAGTTTCACCTGTGCATCCAACGGCAATTCACCCACCTCGTCCAGAAAGATGGTTCCGCCATCGGCCAGTTCAAAGCGCCCGATTCGCTTGGCGAGCGCGCCGGTGAAGGCACCCTTCTCGTGGCCGAACAATTCGCTCTCGACAAGATTGGCGGGGATCGCGCCACAATTGACGCGCACGAGCGGTCGCGCGCTGCGGGGGCTGAGGTCATGCACGGCCCGAGCGATCAGCTCCTTGCCGGTCCCAGTCTCGCCCAAGAGTAAGACGGTTGAATCGGTCGGTGCGACTTGTTCGACTTTCTTCAACACAGCCTTCATCGCCTGGCTCTCACCGATGATTTCATCGAAATGATGGTCGAGTTTGATCTCTTCCCGGAGGTACACATTTTCGGCCTGAAGCCGATTGGTGAGTTGCTCGACTTCGGCGAAGAGCTGGGCGTTCTTGATTGCGGTGGCTGCTTGATGGGCAAACGTGGCGAGCCGTTCACATTCCTCATCCGCCAAGGGGCGTCGCCCGAACATCGCGATGACGCCAAGCACGTCCCCGCGAAAGACGAGGGGGTATCCGGCAAAGGACTGGAGCCCGTTGTCTTTCATCCATTGCTTGTTCGGGAGTCGATCGTCGCCGACTACGTCGTTGGTCTGCATCGGACCGGCCCCTTGGGCGATCTTGCCGATCTTCAGCGACCCCAACGGAATGCGGCGGTATTCCCCATCGAGGGTTGAATAGAGTCCCGCGCTCGCCCTGAGATGTAAACACTGGGTGTGGTCTCTGCAGGCAGAGGCCTTGTAACAGCCGGTACAGAGATCGCCAGGACCGAGCAGCCAGATACGGGCAAAGGCGGCGTCCAGGTCATCGACAAGACCTTGTGTGATGGTGGTAAGGACGACATGGAGGTCTAGACTCGACGCCATTTGCAGCGCGATGCGATCAAGCGCCTTCTGAGCAGGGGAGGATGGGGTTGACGAGGAAGGACTCTCCATCTGGTGGTCTCCGATGTGGACGAGGTCCAGCGTGGAGGACGATAAGTCCCGGACCGAGGATTGTCAATCTATAGGAGGAGGCTGGTTGCGGGATAGAAATGCGCTGCTGATGAGAGAGGTGGTGCTGAGAACCGGCCTCTGTTTTCACAGGTCTTCTGGTTTAAGACCTGTCACCTTGGCTAGGCGGGCCAACATACGTGGACCAATCTCGTCGCGATCGTAAAACGCAAAGACGACATCGGGCTATCCAGTCCGTTGTAGAATTTTATGAGAGCCAGTTGTGCGTTTGATCTGCCAACCGATGCGGAGGAGTCCGGAGAGAACACGAGAAGCGTGAGTCGACGGCCAACGGCTCATGCCGCAATAAACGAGACGTTCAGCAGCTCCTCAGGTACCGCCTCGTCATGTTCGAGGCGATCGGCCATTGCACGAAGAGCCAAGGCTTGGACAGCCGCGAGGGCAGCACCTTTCGTTTGCCCATAGGCCATCACGCCGGGCAGTGATGGCACCTCGCCGATCCAGCGGCCATCTTCCTCTTGTTCTAACTCGATTTTAAATTGAGTAACCTTTGCCATGAGTATCCTCTAAGTCGTTCAACTAGTGCTAGGCTAAGCCCCACTCGGCTAAAAATCAAGTAACTCTCTGAAGGGGGTTAGGACGCGGCCAGGTGTCCCTCTATACTGCCCTAAGACATTGCCGTGCCAGGATATCCAGAGTCTTTTGGTCGGGCTTGCCGTCGAAGTATTTGAGCAGAGCATTCTTGAAGAGGGTGTTGTCGGTGGCAGCGTTCATGAACAAGGTCATGCAGGATCGGAATTTCAAGTTGTCGGGATAGCCGAAGATCTCCTCAGCGTTGCGACCCTCCACATTCAGAACAAGCTGTGTGCATTCTTTGAGTCTGGGACCTAAGACAGGGTGTTGCAGGTAGGTCTTGGCCTCGTTGAGTGAGCCAATGGCGAATTGTTGGGCCATTGCACTGTGTCCAAGACCGGCGATCTGCGGAAAGATAAACCAGATCCAGTGACTGGTCTTTCGTCCGGCACGCAGTTCAGCGAGGACTGAGTCGTAGGTGGGCGCGTGGGCGGCGAGGAAGCGAGGGAGGTTGTACGTATCGGTCATGGGCTATCTGCGACCAAGTATATTCGTTCAAGGACGACATCATACCCGACAATGTTGGATTGCAGAACCTGACACTCTCTGCCTCTCAAGACTCGACACTCTTTACCAGGCTTGGCTGTTCACGTTTCCGACTCTAGAAGGAGCAATAGGCTCTTATGTGACGTTGGGAAGGCCTTCTCCATCTTGCTTTGAAGGTCTTCTTTAGTAAGTTTTCCCATCAAGCATAAATTCATTAAAAGTGTGGCGAGGAGCGGCACTTCCGGAATGGGCCTGACCGTGTTTGAATCCGGGGCAAGAAGTAGGACGTATAAAGGATTGTCATCGCTGTACTTGTTCTTCTTGTTCTGGTCAACCCAATCCAAGGCATGAAGTAATGAGTCGATCCCAAGATCTTTTTTGCCGGTCAAGAATAATGCGAGCCCCTTGTTGAGTTCGAATAAAGGGTCATACGATATGGCTAATGCGCTCTCCACATGCTGCAAGCCATCCTCAAATCGTCCCAGAAGTAGCTCGCAGAAGCCTAAATTGTTTGCTAACACTGGTTCATGCTTATCCTTAAGCAGTACCGAAAAAATCTGGACGCATTCATCAATTTGCCCTTCCCCAAATTTCGCAATCGCTATTTCGACTTCGGTAGGACCAAAAATGGCTTCGGGAAGTTCAGATTCGACAATTCTCGCAAGGCGATGAAGTTCGTTGTTTGTGGGGAGTATCCACTTGGAGAAATTTGTAACGCTAAGGACAATGCCACTGCTTGATAGCAGGTCAAGCTTGGTCCGAGTCCATTCTTCAACGGATTCCATGTTGCCAGGCGATTCCTTCCCCTCCATGCACCGGCATCGAAAGATTTGTCTGCCATCTGGAGATTCCATTTGGAAATCAATATCGATAATGGCGCCTGAAATCTTGTCCTTCTCAAAATGGGCCATCATTCCAATAAAAATCATTCCTGCAAAGCCCTCCGAAAAATCTGGGAAGGCCTCTCCCCTGCGCAGGGCTTGAAGTGCAGAGAAAGCCTCATCAGTTGTACTCATTCGGAGGTAACCATGGGCCCTCAAGGCCTTGGTAATCTCGCTTGCGATAATATCTTGGAGGAAGACACCAAAGGATTTATCTGACCATGTCCAACGTTTGTCCTTCTCAACCTCCACAAATGACTTCCAATATCCTGCCGTAAGGGGTGTTCCAATGAGATGCATGTGGTTGTCATCTTCTATTATTCCTGCCTTGAATAGGGCCTGATATGCTTGCTTTATTTCCCACGCGACTTCATTGCGCTCCTCTGGTGAAAGAGTTGCATTTTTATTGAGCGTCCTTGCCAAAGTTTCAATTTGAGTGTTTTCATCGCAAGAAACATTGCGCCTTGATAAAAAGGCCGATCCAAACAAATATTTGTCCTGAAGATTATCAATTGAATTCATGACTGTTTCGAAATTTGCCGGAGCGCTGGCTCTGTATTCCCGCAGGACTTCTCTAAATACCTGAGGAAGTAAAGCCATTTTGCTGGCTCTGCCTTCCTCGACCATTCGATACATATGATGACAATAGAGTTGGACCTCAGAAGGATCACCGCCGCATAGATCATGCAGATCATGCATGGAGTCAGAATCGGGGGCGGTCTCTTTGGTCTTTTGGGCTTTTAACGGTTTCATGATGAGATCAATCGTATCGCTAAGATGAGCGAATGGCTTTACATCAATTCGATGAAATTGTCTGGGTACAGGCGAAAAGACTTCCGAGATAGAAGGGAATATCGCTTCTGTTCCGGCGAGAATTAACGAAAAGGACTGAACGGATTGAAAGATGTTTCTAAGCATCTGGAGCAATGGGACATTTATGCGAAGGCAGTCCGCTTCATCAATGAGCAAAGTGATGCCCGAATAGCCCCTATCGTGTAATTCCTCTACGCAGGACTGAAAGTCGTGAATAACTAACGCATCAACACAAGAAAACGTAGAAAGTTCTCCTCGATGACATGCAAAAGCAAAAGGCGTCTGCAAAACGATTTTGTCGACCGAGGTGGGTTGTTGTCTTGCGTGCATCATTTTAAACAGGTCCGCATAGATAGGCCCCCCCAATCCTCCCCAACAACCAGCCTTTGCCAATGCAAGTATAAGAGTCGCATAGAAATCATGCCAAAACTCACCTGCGGATCGGGCCTTTTGTTCATTCAAATCAAGCCGCACTGGTGTTAACTTTAAGTCAACGGATATAGCCTCTGCCTTGTTCAGAAGACTGGTTTTACCAATCCCTCTTTGTCCAATTAGGGCTAGGTGAGGGCTTTGCCCCGATGCCGTCAATCCCAGATAGTATCGAATTGTCCGGATCTCTCTGCCTCGCCCGGCCAAATGCTCTGGCTTTCGTATTGGCCCACGTGTGTATGGGTTGGGTGGCAAGGGAAAATCCGGAGATGCACTCATGGCGAAACCCTCTTTAGTTCTTTTATTGCTGTCTCTATCAGCTGACTGGGTTGTTTATTTTCGCAGAGCAGCTGCCGTTTACGGGCCGAACCTAAACCTTGAGGCAGGGAATTATATTGATGGATGAATTTAATAAGCGACTCAACTGCCTCGCAGTTAAAGCCAGCAAGTTCTTGTGTGCCCCACCAATATTGCAGAATTGCGCTCTCATACATGTCATGAATTTCAAGAGGCGATTGCAGGGCGGCGAATCGAGGCACCAAGCCATCCAGCCATGGGATTAGGGCTTTTGACGTATCGTCTGGGGAAACGCCTGTGTCTGGAGAAGTGACAACGTGCTCTAATTGGTGAGATTGTAACGCAATCGTCATTTGCTTGTGCAGGGTTTCGATGGCTGAGATACCAGCTGACGGTACTGGGCGAGCGTGACATATGGCATTACGTGGCCCGAGAATCTTTTTAATGTCTTCTATAATCCATTCCCCTCCAAACAGTTCGACAATATCCTTAGAAACTTTCTGGCTAAGCATCGGGACTATTTCACCAAGAGTAAGATAGTAGAGTGGGCCAAGCCGAATGTAGTCAAAATGTGGACGATTCTCCTCCATTTCTGAGTCCCTAACTTTTTTCAAGAGCGGACCAGGTATGTGTTTTCTCCAAGTTTCTCCATGCCGTTGTGCCATACAATAGCGGATGCATTCCCTTGCAGTGACTTCGATCCAAAGAAGAAGCCTATAGGCCCGAACATTTTCTTCTTCAAAAGGAATCATGTGACCTCGTATAATCCGACATCTTGGTTAGGAGAAAAGTTGAGCCTCAAGTCTTGTCTTGTTCATTTCCCATCATCGCCCAGATCTGGCGGCCACGGTGAAGTGAAGGAAATAGCGGTCGAGGGAAGCCAGGTCACTGCCGTATAGTTTTCCGCCGAACATAGCACGTTCTCGGTGCCCCCTCCTTAGCTATCCTGATCCCACGTATCGCATTACTTGATCGACCAGAAGACGGCTTTCTTAAGCTTCTCCAGCGTCACGTTGTCCGGATTGCGAATGGCTTGCAGTTTCGTGTCGAAATCATAGCGCGGTTGTATCGATCGCTTATCCGGGACCTTACCGAACGCCCAGGCCACTTCCGTCAGGACGGTCCAATCGGCTTTTGGATCCTGAAGTTTTGCCAGTAGCGGCAGGACCACAGATACATCACAGCTGATTGTTTACTCAGGGAGCAATTGTTGAATTGGGCTTTTGGCCTCCAATGCTGTGAGTTCGAGCCCCTCTATTTCTTGGAACGATTTTCCGGCAATCGCTTGTAGATCCCCATACATGCCAACTGTTGCTTGCATGACGCGCTCGATTTGCTCTTCTCTCTTGGCCCATTGCTTGGTAATGGCTTTCTTCTCTCGGTCCAAATCCTCCTGCATCGAGGAGAATGCTTCGACGATGGCTTCGACGCGATGGCGGAAGCGTGGGCCGGTCAGGTACTGATAGACCATTTCGGTCTTGGTCTGTTGGCCATCAAGTGCCTGCCGGGCTGAGGCGAGTTCGATTAGGGAATGGCGGAGCGCAACTGCCAAGGAGAACACCGACTTTGCGTTCGTCACCCAAATGCCATCAACCAGATCAAACGACTCAACATCTTTGGGAAGAGTCTGACTGACGATAATGGCAATGTCTGCTTTGGCCGTTCGCTGGTCGTCACGGAGTTTGACCAACCAACCATCGCTCCAATTTTTGGTTCGCTTGGATTCCCATAAGATGGTTCCACAGAGCTGACCGAGAGGACCCATGACCCGCTGGAGGGCATCGCCGCCGAATTCGCCTTTCGGAACCGGTTCGATCGCGTCCCGCGGGAACTTTGCTCTGAGTAATGCTTCCAGTTCTAGTTCCTGGACCTCGCCTTGGAGTTGCTGCGATCCCTGTTCCGCCCTGCGTTTGAGTTCTTCGATCTGGGTCTGCATGGAGGCGATAGTTTGTTCCTTCTCCAGCACCTTGAGCTTCAGGCTCTCTTCTGCCTCTTTTTTCGCCTGTTCGCGGGTAGCCAGCAATCCATCCTGTACCCGCTTTTCGACTGTGAGTTCCAGCTCGCGTTTGGCATCATCCAACTCGCGTTTTTGTCGGATCAGATCGGCCTGGGCCTTCTGAGCCTCGGCGAGTTTAGCGTCTCGTTGATTGAGGACTTCTTGGAGTTCGGCCAGCTCTCGCGCTTTTTGGTCGATATCCGATTGCAGGGCAAGTTTCGCCTTCTTGGATTCCTCGCTGACAATCTTTGTGCGTTCCGCGACAAGCTTCTTGGCAACCTGATCGTCGATGGCCTGCTTAGCCTTCGTGACCGCTTCTTCTCGCTCGCGTAGAGACTCTTCTTTCCTGGCAATGTCCGTATCTTTGAGCGCCAACCGCTTCTCAAAGTCACGACGAGTGGATTCAATTAATGGGGCAGCAAGGGATTCTGTCAGCTTGATCTCGGCTTTGCAGTTTGGGCAGGTGATCGTTGGTTCTGTCATGAAGTCCTGTTCCGGCTAGTAGCTTGGATGGCCACTGTCCTACCCCTCTGGGGAGTAGAAAGCAAGATTACACAAAGAGGGAAGCTCAAGGGGAGTGTCGCTACGATAAATTTTCAGTTAGGCCAGTACGGCTGCGAGGGGTCTAAGTCGCTCACAGTTTATCCCGTTCAGTCGGTGAGGCGGTGGGGATGTCCTGCTTGAGGCCGCCAGTAGGACTTCTTCGGTCCGCTCCACCGGAATGACGGCGAGCTTGTTGCGTCCTTCCATCGGCAGATTATCGGATTAAGCGGCTGCCTTTTTGACCTGGACTTCTGTCCGATGGCCGGTTGCGGCCAGGACCCGAATCAGCACATCGGCCGAGACCCCGTGGGTATTCCCATTTGCAATCACCATCACCGTGCAAGATGCTATGGCGTTGAATTGTTGCCGTGTGCTGCACACGACGGGGCTTCCACCGTGGGTGATGTGAAGGAGGAGCGTGGGCCTGACCGCTCTTAGGCGGCAATCTGCTCAAACGAAAAATGAGGAATATCTGCTCGATCTCGGGCATGCTCGATCGTCAGGGCACAGATGTGTCCATCCTGATCGAGATCGAGTTGCGTGTCCTCATCGAGATCCCTGGTCTCTGCTACTGCTGCTGCTTTGAACTCAATATGGAGGGTATCCGTATCTTGAAAATACTTGATCGTCATGATTTTAATCCCCTGTCAAAAAATGCGTTGTGGACTGTCTCACGATCCGACAGCAACACCACCCGCAATTGACGGTTCCCCATTTATCTACTATTCCGTCTCAATGGTTTCCTGCAGCGGTCAATTCTGATTCCCCGTGTTAGCTGTACTGATCCCACGTGTCGCACTGCTTGATCGACCAGAAGACGGCTTCCTTGAGTTTCTTGAGCGTCACGTTATCGGGATCTCGAATGGCCTGGAGTTTTTTGTCCAGATCATAGAGCGGCTGGATCGAGCGCTTGTCCGGGATTTTGCCGAGGGCCCAAGCGACTTCGGTCAAGACAGTCCAGTCGGTCTTCGGATCTTGCAGTTTGGCCAGTAACGGCAGGACGACCGATGCGTCCCCATGGAGGCCGCCGAGCTGGCCTAAGGATTTTGCTGCCGCGGCCTGCACCTCCAGCTGGGGAGAGGTGTTCATCAGCTCAACGAGCAGCGGGATGCCGTCTCTTCCGAGGTTGCCGATTGCGGAGAGTGCTTGCCTGGCAAGGTCACGGTCTTTGAGCGCTTCCTTCAACTTCGGCATCGCCGCATCGGCCTGCATGTCTCCCAGAAGCGACATGATTTTGAGTTTTCTGGCTTGGCTGGTGTCTGGAGAATCAAGCAGCTTGAGGAGGCGATCGGAGTGCCCCCATTCCGCCGCCAATAACAGGGGAAACTCATACTTCTCCAAGGCTTCCTGCAGCTTCGTCATGGCGTACCGTCCGGCATCCGGCGCTTGCGCTGTTTGGGCGGCAGCGATGGCATCCTCAAACTCCGTGCGCACTTCCTTTTGCCACTTGATCTTCATGCCTCCGAGCAGGTACGTCAGCTGACAGGCAGGGCCCTTCCAGAGTCGGGATGGGGCGTCGGGCAGGTCGGCATCTCCGCCTGTCACGGCCGTGCCCTCCCAGGTCTTGCGTTGCTCACATTTCACGCGTAGGACCACGTCGTGAGCTTCCCCAGAATTCCGAACGGCCTTGTAACCGACTTCGGTCAGCCGTTGCGCGACGATGTGGACGAGGGAGGCGGAGTCCGTTGTGCCCTTGTCCGTAAGGGCCAGGACATCGACGAAGACGGTCTGGATCTTCTCCAGTTGAGCACGCTGTTCCGGTGTAAAGTATTCACGGTAAGCGAGTCCTGGAGAGGCAAGCAGGGTCAATACAAAAATTGATAGGAGTATTGATGCAACAACACAACGGAATGGATATCGCATTTCCTCACTCCACCCCCTCTTATCCCACGTAATTCATGTAGCAAGAGGCGCGCACCCCCTGAGGTTGCGAGAGTCTTTTCTCAGCTGAATCTGAGTATACACCCGCAGTCTCATTCGACGGTGTAGAACAATTCTTATTGTGCCCTATTGTGGAGAAAGTGATATTGACAGCCCCTCATTGGCAATGCTACCTTCGCGAGCTCTGCTTCGTGAATTTCACGAAACTTTCAGGTCCGTCTACATAATGCAAGTGAGTCGAGAACGGTGATTAAAACAACAGTTGCGCGACGTTACGCACAGGCCCTCTTCGAACTTCTTGACCAATCCAGCATCGACGTGACGCGAAATGCTCTCGATAGCCTGGGGCAGGCCCTGAAGGAGTCCGACCCGCTTCGACATGTCGTGGCGTCACCTGCGTTCAGTGTCGAGGAAAAGATCTCGGTGCTGCAGGGGTTGGCTGAAACATTACGATGTCCACAGGCCGGTCAGGCATTTCTTGGGCAATTGGTGAAGAAGAGCCGAATCGGGTTCCTGCCCGAAATTGCCGTGGCCTTTGGAAAGCTGGTTGATCAGGCAAAGGGCACTCAGGCGGTGACGGTGTCGTCCGCGACGGCACTTCCCAGTACGGAACAGGATCGGATTAAAGCGCGGCTGCGGGACACGCTCAAACGCGAAGTGGATGTCACGTTTCAGACCGACGCAAGTCATCTTGCCGGGCTGCAGATCCGCATCGGCAGCACGGTGGTCGACAGCACCGTCCAGGGCCGCCTGCGCGACCTGCACGTGGCGTTGACACGAGAATAAAAGGAGTCGTCATGCAGATCAGGGCCGAAGAAATCAGTGCGATCATCAAGGAAAAAATCAAGGGATTCGACAAGCAGGTCGATGTCAAGGAAACAGGGTCCGTCATTCAGGTCGGCGACGGTATTGCCAAGGTCTACGGTTTGGACGGGGCCATGGCCGGGGAGATGCTGGAGTTCCCAGGCGGACTCTATGGTATCGCGCTCAACCTGGAAGAGGACAATGTCGGTGCCGTGTTGATGGGTGACGATGTCGGGATCAAGGAAGGCGATCCGGTGAAGCGGACCGGCCGTATTGCGGAAATTCCGGTCGGAGAAGCGCTGGTCGGCCGCGTCGTCAATGCCATCGGTCAGCCGATCGACGGCAAGGGGCCGATCCAATCCCAGCATCATTCACGTATCGAGGTGGTGGCTCCCGGTGTGAACACGCGTCAATCCGTCCGTGAACCCTTGCAGACCGGCATCAAGGCCATCGACGCCATGATTCCAATCGGCCGCGGGCAGCGCGAATTGATCATCGGCGATCGTCAGACCGGCAAGACGGCTATTGCGGTCGATACGATCATTAATCAAAAGGGTCTTGGGGTATTCTGTATTTACGTGGCCGTAGGCCAGAAGCGATCGACGGTGGCCCGCGTGGTGAAGACGCTGGAAGAAAACCATGCGATGGAGTACAGCATGGTCGTGTCGGCGAGCGCCAGCGACCCGGCCCCGATGCAGTTTCTGGCCCCGTTCGCCGGTGCGGCCATCGGAGAATACTTCCGCGATAACGGCAAGCATGCGTTGATCGTCTACGACGATTTGTCGAAGCATGCCGTGGCCTATCGCCAGCTCTCGCTCTTGCTTCGCCGGCCTCCGGGACGCGAAGCCTATCCGGGCGATGTGTTTTATCTGCACTCACGCTTGCTTGAACGGGCAGCGAAACTCAGCGAAAAACTCGGCGGAGGAAGCCTTACTGCCTTGCCGATCATTGAAACGCAAGCCGGTGACGTGTCGGCCTATATTCCCACGAACGTCATCTCGATCACGGACGGGCAGATCTACCTTGGAAGCGATCTGTTCTATTCCGGTATCCGCCCGGCGATCAACGTCGGACTCTCGGTCTCCCGCGTCGGCGGATCCGCTCAGATTAAAACGATGAAACAGGTGGCCGGTACGCTCCGGTTGGACCTTGCTCAATATCGTGAAATGGCGGCGTTTGCCCAGTTTGGAAGCGAGCTCGACAAGGCAACGCAGTTGCAGTTGGCTCGTGGCGTACGCATGGTGGAGTTGCTCAAGCAGGGGCAATATAAACCGATGCCGGTCGCGGATCAGGTGCTCTCCATCTACGCCGGTACGCAAGGATTCCTGGACGACGTGGCGGTGGACAAGGTTCAGCAGTTTGAGGCGGATCTCTTGCATTACATTCAACAGAATCATCCGGATCTGAAGAAGGAAGTGACGACGATCGGCAAGATCGACGACAAGGTCGGTGGCCGGTTGAAAGAGATTATCTCGACCTTCAAGCAAAAGATGGGATACGGAGCCAAGTAGCCACCAGCATTCAGCCGTCAGCCTCGTGCTGATTGCTGAGAGCCGATAGCTGAAAGCCAGAATCCATGCCAAGTTTACAAAGTTTACGTCGGAAAATTTCCGCATTTAAGAATACCCAGAAGATCACCAAGGCCATGAAGATGGTGGCTGCGGCCAAGCTGAAACGGTCTCAGGACCGCATTTTAGCCGCGCGCCCCTATGCGCATAAAATGCGTGGAGTGCTGAGTAACCTGAGCCAGCGTGTGAACCGCTCTTCTCATCCTCTTTTGCAGAAGCGTGAAGGGAAGAAGGTCGAAGTGCTTGTGGTGACGAGCGACCGAGGGCTCTGTGGCGGCTTCAACGGCAATATCGCGCGCAAGAGTTCCGAGTTCGTACGGCAGTGTGAAGCCCGAGGGCTTCAAGTGAACCTGAGCATCATCGGTCGCAAGGGACGCGACTACTTTCGTCGCCGTGCATGGCCGATTCGACAAGAATGGACCGGTGTGTTCGATAAGTTAACGTTTGAGCATGCCATCGATATCGGCGGCGACCTTACGGATAATTTTGTCAAAGGCACCTACGACGAACTCTACGTCGTGTACAATGAATTCAAGTCGGCCATTCAGCAGCGAGTGATTGTCGAAAAGCTCTTCCCGATTGACGCCCAAGAGGAATTCAGTGCGGCGTCCAGCGAAGGGCCTTTAAGCGGTAGCTATCTTTACGAACCGGAAGAAGCGGAGCTGCTGGCCGCCTTGATCCCGAAGCATTTTCAAATACAGGCCTACCGGATTTTGTTGGAGTCTGCGGCAGCCGAGCATGGGGCACGCATGGCCGCGATGGACGGGGCTACGCGCAACGCGGGGCAACTCATCAAGAAAGTCACATTGTATTACAACAAGACCAGGCAAGCGGCGATTACGAAAGAGTTGATGGATATTGTCGGAGGCGCCGAAGCGCTTAAATGAAATTGTCAGTTGTGAATTGTGAGTGTTGAGTCGTCGCATCACTAAGAGCTCAAAACTCATCACTCCAAACTCGCGAGGAAGAGGAACGACATGAGTACAGGAAAAGTGATTCAAGTCATCGGACCAGTGGTGGACGTGGAGTTTCCTCCCGGCCAACTGCCCAACATTTACAATGCGATCAACGTCACGCAAGACGAGAATAAAGCGGCGGGCAAGCCGGCGGTCAAGATTACCCTCGAAGTGGCTCAGCATCTCGGTGAAAATCGGGTGCGCGGGGTGGCAATGTCCTCCACCGACGGTCTCACGCGTGGGATGGAGGTTCAGGACACAGGGGCTCCGATCTCAGTCCCAGTCGGTCGTGAAACGCTCGGTCGCCTCATCAACGTGCTCGGTGAACCGGTCGATGAAAAGGGTCCGATCAAGTCGAAGAAGATGTACCCGATCCACCGTCCTGCTCCTAAGCTTGAAGATCAAGAAACCAAGACCGAAGTTCTGGAAACGGGTATCAAGGTGGTGGATCTTCTCGAGCCGTACAGCAAGGGTGGAAAGGTCGGACTTTTCGGTGGTGCCGGTGTCGGAAAGACCGTCATCATCATGGAGCTCATCAATAACATCGCCCTGCATCACGGCGGGTTTTCCGTGTTCGCCGGCGTCGGTGAGCGGACCCGTGAAGGCAACGATCTCTGGCACGAAATGCAAGAGTCGAAGGTCATCGATCCGGACGATTTCACCAAGTCCAAAGCGGCGCTGGTCTATGGACAGATGAACGAGCCTCCGGGAGCTCGGTTGCGCGTGGCCTTGACCGGTTTGGCCGTCGCCGAGTTTTTTCGTGATGAAGAGAATCAAGACGTGCTGCTCTTTGTCGACAACATTTTCCGGTTCACGCAGGCAGGGTCTGAAGTGTCTGCATTGCTCGGTCGTATGCCCTCAGCGGTCGGGTATCAACCGACCCTCTCCACCGAGATGGGTGCGCTGCAAGAACGGATTACCTCCACCAAGCGAGGTTCGATTACCTCCGTTCAGGCCGTCTATGTGCCGGCCGACGACCTCACCGACCCGGCTCCGGCCACGGCCTTTGCCCACTTGGACGCGACCACGGTGTTGTCCAGACAGTTGGCTGAGTTGGGCATCTACCCGGCGGTTGACCCCTTGGACTCCACGTCGCGTATTCTTGATCCTCAGGTCATCGGCGAGGAACATTACAAGGTCGCCCGCGGTGTTCAATCCGTCCTACAGCGTTATAAGGATCTTCAGGATATCATTGCGATCCTCGGAATGGACGAGTTGTCAGAAGACGACAAGATGGCCGTGGCGCGTGCGAGAAAGATCCAACGCTTCCTCTCGCAACCCTTCCACGTGGCCGAAGCCTTCACCGGCGCGCCTGGTAAGTACGTGAAGCTCAAGGATACGGTTCGAAGCTTTAAGGAGATCCTTGACGGCAAGTACGACCACCTGCCGGAGCAGGCATTTTACATGGTCGGGCCTATCGAGGAAGCCATTGCGAAAGCGGAAAAGATGGGAGTGAAGGTGTAGAGAGGCGAGTGAACCGAGCGTCCTCCGTGCTCGCGCAACGCGCGGTCTCGGAAGACCCTCGTTGCATGCGCGCAGTTGAGGACGCATCAGTTCCCGCCTTGAGGTGGGATGAAGGAAGAGAGAGATGCCAGGGAAGTTCTTATTAGAAGTTGTGACGCCGGAAAAGCTCCTGTTGAGTCAGCAGGTGGACGAAGTGATTGCGCCTGGTTCAGAGGGAGAATTTGGGGTGTTGCCGGGCCACTGTCATTTCCTCTCGACCCTCAAGATCGGTGAGCTTCGCTATCGGGTCGATCATGAGACGCATTCGATGGCGGTGCTGTGGGGATTTGCGGAAGTCACCCCGACCAAAGTCACCATCATGGCGGAGGTTGCTGAGAAAGCCGAAGATATTGATGTGGAGCGGGCCGCCGCCAAGGTGGCTGAAGCCGAGCGTCGACTTCAGGCCGGCGGCTTGCCTTCCGAGGTCAAAGAAGCCCAGGTGAGTCTTGAAAAGGCTCGCCTGCGCAAAAAAATTGCCGAGCGTGCCAGAAAAGCAAGCCACGCCTAGAGCCCATCGTTTTTGATCTCTCCCTACTTCTTCTGCATGTCACGAAGTCCAGATTTACGATAGGCAGCTTGCGGGCTGTCTTATCCCACGCAGAAGCACTCGGCGGCACCACCCTCGTGAGTCAGAAGACAACGGGCCAGAACCACTCGTTTTTGAATGCCCAGCCAGTTCTCAGGGTAGCCACCGGGGTACAGCGCGTGGCCACAGCAGCACAGAAAAGCCAAGGAAGGCCTTTCTATGGATCGGTTGAGGTCCTCCTCTCAGCTCGATGGAGGGGTAGGAGATGGGAGGGACGACCGCGATTCTTGTGGCAGTGAGTCGAGTAGGCGATCAATCCACTTCGAGGGCAACTTCTCGACCGATTCATAAATGCGGGATTGCCACCAGACGGCAATCTCCGCGAGGTCTTCCTTCTGAAAGCGGTGCTCGATAATGTCAAAGGTATCGTGGCGATAGAGGACGATATCGAGCGGATACTCGACACTCGTCGAGCTGGTGCGCGTCGCATCAAAAGCCAGGAAACCCACCTTCATTGCCAGGTCCATGCTGGAGTCATAGCGTAATACGCGGTCGAGGAGCGGTTTCCCATAGCCTGTCTCTCCAATAATACAATAGGGGGTCCCTTCACTCACTTCGACCCAATTCCCCTGTGGGTAGATAAGGAAGAGTTTATGCTCTTTGTCATTTTCCAATTGCCCCCCCACGAGGGCATGAAGATTGAAAATCAGGCCCGCTTGATCCAGTGCCGTACGGTCCTCTTCTGCCACGCGGCGAATCTGTGCGGCAAACACGTTGACGGCTTTGAATAGCTTGTCGAAGGTCTGATCGCCTTCAGTGATTGCCTCATCGAAGTACGTGACGGCCTTGTCGCGGACGGACCGTAGCCCAGACGTCATCAAAAACATCGAGTGACGGCCATGCTGATGAATCGAAACTTTTCCTGCCGTGATACATTCTGCGCCCGTCGTTACTCGTGTGTCGGCAATCCCGACGAGCCCGTCCTCCACCTTCATCCCTAAACAAAAGGTCATTGTGCCTCCGCTCCGACGATGGTGCTGTGAATGTGAATTGGACGAGGGGCAAAGAACGTCTCGTAAATGGCATCCCCGACGAAATTGATCTGCCCTTGAAACCGATCCAAGAATTCGTGGAGTCCTCCGATGAGGCAATCCTCAATATCGCCGAAGTCCAACTCGGCGCGCAATCGGCCCAGCCGCTTTTCGGCGTGGTTCTGATAAGCTCCGTGCTCGGACCCGGAGATCGCGTGCAGGGAGTCCTCACTCTTGATCAGGCAGTAGCGGATGGCTCGAGGGAAGGTGGAATCCAGGATCAGAAACGCCGTGACATCGTCGGGGGTGATACGCCCAAAACGTTTATAATACATCTCCAAGGCGCTGGCGGATTTCAACAGCGCGGACCACTGGATGATATCGAATGGGGTCCCGACTTCATCAACCGTCGGCAAAAGCATGAAATACTTCACATCAAGAATGCGTGAGGTCTTGTCCGCCCGCTCCAGCAAACGACCGAGGCGAGCAAAGTGCCACCCCTCTCCATGTGACATGGTGGCATCGGTAATCCCCAAAAACAGGTGACTATTCGCCTTCACTTCGGTCAAAAACGTATGGAGACTTTGTCTGGACCAGCCGTTCGAAAGGGCGTCCCTGACCATGAGATAAAAACGATTGACCTGTTCCCACATGTCGCTAGAGATGACTTCTCGAACGGATCGGGCATTCTCTCTGGCGGCCACGAGGCAAGACAGAATCGAATTGGCGTTGGCGGGATCGGCTAAGAGGAACTGGATGACGGTTTCTTTCGTGGGCTTTCCATACCGCTCGGCGAAACTCTCGTGATCTCCGGTCGTGAAGACCAACGGCTCCCACTGCTCCGTCGTGCCTCGAGGAAGATCGAGGGTCATGTTGAGGTTGACCTCGATGAAACGGGCGTAGTTTTCAGCCCGTTCAATGTAGCGATTCAACCAATAAATGGAGCTGGCGACTCGGCTCAGCACGATTCATCAGCTCCCATGTGTTGAGCAGAGACGTAAGTGATGACACGAGCTTGTCGGTTTGTCATAGCGGCCCTCATGACAAGACCCACGTGTCTTTATTGCCTCCGCCTTGAGACGAATTTACCACCAGAGAGCCTTTCCGCAACGCCACGCGTGTCATGCCTCCCGGTAGCACAGACACATCGCGGCCATACAACACGTACGGGCGGAGATCGACATGACGCCCTTCCAGATGATCATCCACTAATGTGGGGACACGAGAGAGGGCCAAAGTCGGTTGGGCGATGTAGTTCCGCGGGTCGGCCTCAATGCGACGAGCGCAGTCCTCCCGTTCCTGTTTGGAAGCGTGAGGCCCGATCATCATCCCGTAGCCGCCGGCTTCATTGGTGGCTTTCACGACCAGCTCACCCAAATGCTCCAAGACATAGGTCCGATCCCGTCGATCTGAGCAGAGATACGTCGGCACATTAGGAAGTATCGGTTCCTCCGCGAGGTAATAATTGATGATTTTGGGAACATAGGCGTAAATGGCTTTGTCGTCCGAGACGCCGGTACCGGGAGAATTGGCCAGCGCAACCCGACCTCTCTTGTACGATTCTATGAGACCCGGGACTCCAAGCAAGGAATCGCGGCGAAAGGCCAGTGGATCCAAGTAGTCATCATTAATTCGCCGGTAGATGACATCGACGCGCTGAGATCCCTTCGTGGTGCGCATGTGAACAAACCCATCCACCACCACGAGATCATTGGCTTCGACCAATTCCACTCCCATTTTTTGGGCAAGCAGCGAATGTTCGTAATAGGCAGAATTGAAGATGCCGGGTGTGAGAATGACGATGGTTGGGTCGGGAAGCTCCGAAAGGGAACGAAGGGTTTCCAGGAGTTGGCTCGGGTATCCATCAACCGGCCGTACGCGATAGGCTTCGAACAACTCAGGGAACGTCCGTTTCATGACCTGTCTGGCTTCCAATACATAGGCTACCCCGGACGGGCACCGGGTGTTGTCTTCGAGGACGTAGTACCGACCATCGCTGATTCGGACGAGGTCAATCCCAGCAATGTGGCACCAGATACCACGCGGGGGCCGCAGGCCCATGCAAGGTTGCAAAAAACTCTTGCTGGTATAAATCAGCTCGGCGGGAATCACCCCATCTTTGAGGATCTTCTGATCGTGGTATACATCGTTGATAAACAAGTTCAACGCGCGGATGCGTTGACAAAGCCCGGAATCGATTTGCTCCCAATCTGACGCCGTGACGATTCGAGGTACGATGTCGAATGGGAATATCTGTTCATGGCCGTCATTGCTCCCATAGATACTGAACGTCATTCCCATGTTGAGGATGACACGCTCTGCCGCTTCCTGGCGTTTTCGTAGCTCTCCTTCCGGCAATGACGCAAATTTCTTGAGCAACAGGGTACTTCCGGCTCGCGGTTGTCCCTTCTCTTCGTACAGTTCGTCGTAAAATCCCTCAGGATCGTATTGCGAAAAACGTATACCCATGTGTCCGGCTCCAAGAGCCGCACCCTAACAAAACGACAGGCTGGCTTCAACTGCCGCGGTGAAAAGGAAGGTGAAGGCGGAAAAGGAGACGAAGTTGTTCATCTGGTTCCCGCCTTACGAGCGGATTGCATTTAACCGGAGGTCTTTAGTAGCGTGTTCTACTCATGATCACGGAATTTCTCATCACAGCTGGAGAACAACCGAAGCGGCTGGATGTTTTCCTCGTCGGCCGAGAGCGAGACACCTCCCGGTCGGCGTTGCAGCGGTTGATTGAATTGGGTCGTATACGGGTCAATGACCAGGCGGTGAAGCCGAGCCACAAGATCAAACCCGGGGACAGGATCACGATGGATGTCCCGAAGCCGGAACCGCTCGCCATTCAAGGAGAGGCGATCCCGCTTGAGGTCATGTTTGAAGATGATTCCCTTCTGGTCTTGAATAAGCCACCCGGCATCGTGGTCCATCCCGCACCCGGGAATTGGAGCGGGACGCTGGTCAACGCGCTGTTGCATCACTTCCAAACCTCTGGCGGGACGATTTCAACAATCGGCGGGAAGGAACGTCCCGGGCTGGTGCATCGCCTGGACAAGGAGACCTCCGGCGTCATGGTGATCACGAAGACGGATACCGCCCATCGGGCTCTCGCTGCCCAGTTCAAACTTCACACGATTACCAGAGTCTATGAGGCGCTGGTCTGGGGAGTTCCCAAAAAGGGACGAGGCCTGATTGATCTGGCCATTGGGCGAGATAGTAAAGACCGGAAGAAGTTCTCCTCACGAACGACGAGTCCCAAGGAGTCTGTGACCGAATATGTGGTGACCCGGCGGTATGGTAAGGTGGCCGCACATGTCTTGCTCTACCCGCAAACCGGACGGACGCACCAGTTGCGGGTGCATCTGACCTCGCTGGGCCATCCCATTCTGGGCGATCGCACCTATGGCGGCAACAAAGTGATGGCGCTGGCGGATATCGAAATCCCACGGGTGATGCTTCATGCCAGGACGTTAGGCTTTACCCATCCCACAACAGCCATGAGAGAGGAGTTTACGAGACCGTTCCCTGCCGATATGGAGCGTGTGCGGTGTGCGCTCGAGGAACTGATTGTGCCGGCGGATCGGATGCCAGCTGGTGCAACGACTGTAGGAACAGGCGAGGAGGAGCCATGTTGACGGCGGAGGTCTTGGATGCCATAGGAGGCCTTACGGCGCATGTGAAAGCCTATGCAGCGACCCTTCCCTCCATCGTGCATTTGAAGGCCGTGCCGTCCGGTGTCAAACCAGCGGTGGGGGCCATCGATAGCTATGAACTGATTGTCTCCCGAGCACAAGGCCAGAGTGCTGGTACTCCTTACAAGGCGCTCAATGAATCATTGGTCTGCTCATTAGAAGCCTTCGAGCAGGGGAATCTGATCGGCACCGTCCAGGCGCTTCTGGCAGTAATCGACCAGCTCGAACGTATGCAACGAGATGAAGAGATTGAAGTCGGACGAGTGGACGAGAAGCGACTCACGGAGTACCGCGTGGTGTTACGGAAAGTCCTTCCCGGCAACCAGCCTGAATTAGACGGGGCGGGTGGAAGCCTGTAAAGAACAGCGTTCAGTTATGGGTGTCAGTTCTTGGTGTGTTGGAGGGGCATAACTCACCATCTCAACTCACCATTGAACATGTAGGGACGCGACTAGTGCCCCATCTTTGGTCCCAACGCATTGGATCCGGCTGTGACCAGCTTGAATCGAGCAAGGGTGCCACAGTGGGGGCACTTTGCACGAACTGTTTCAGCGTCGAGTATCTCGTACTCATCCGCTCGTAACCACATGAGTTGGAAGCATTTGGGACAGGTGCGGACTTGCGTTGACATCGGTTTCCTCGTACACTCCAAATTAAGCCGAGCAATACTGTAGTATAAGATGCCGTCAACCCTCAAGCCTGCTGTCAGCTATTCTCACGGTGAAGCTCCTGACGCGTCACGGCTTCTGGCCCTCTTTCGTCAGGCTCCATGGGCGAAGGAAAGATCCTTGGAGGATGCCGTCCGGATGCTGCAGCATACCGATTTCACGATCTGTGCGTGGGATGGCGAGCGGTTGATCGGATTTGGGCGCGTCCTCACGGATTTTGTGTACCGGGCGACGATCTGGGACGTGATTGTCGACAGGGCTTATCAAGGCCGAGGTATTGGGACCGAGATCGTCACGCGGATCCTTCATCACCCGCAGTTGGAACGGGTCGAACTGTTCTGGCTCTGTACCAGGCGTCCTGGCTTCTATGAGCGACTCGGCTTCAGTTCAAAGGAACAGACGGGCATGGTCTGGAACAGAAGCAAGAACAGCCGACTGGAGTAAGAAAGACCGAGAAGAATGACGCAGTCTGTTAGTGGGTGACGAGGGAAGACGCGGCCGTCAGCTCCGGTTTTGCTTCACGCTTAGAAGAACATTTTCCCGCCGAACAAGAAACCAAACGAAGAGGCGTTCCAGTCGTTGTTCCTGCCACCGGTGCCGGTCGTATGCCCGTCATTGCGCTTGTAGGCCCATTCCACGTTAAGGGCAAACCGTTCGTTGAGTTGGTAATCGGTTCCCCACCCCAATCGCCAGGCGAAGGTATTACTCGGGCTGATCCGAACTGCGGTATCTTCGCCAAAGCCGTTCACGTTGACGCCGAAGCTCATATTCACATAGGGGCTAAGGGGACCTGATCTGCCAGGGCGTATTTCCATCGTCGGCAGAACCGATACGGTATCCTGGTGCCCGAGGTCCACGTCTGGTTGTTCTAGACTCACTCCATGACGCTCCCACTCGAGCATCATGCCCACCAAAAACCAGGTATTGAGGCTGTACATCGCTTGGAAGTTGACGAGGGGCCCAATTGAAGTAGAGGTGCCTTCCGACAGCTGTTGGGTCATTGGGGCAAATCCAGTACGAAAGCCGAGCACCACTTTGCCGGCGTCAATTCCTCCGAACTCTTGCGCTGGAGCGGTCGTGGAAAAGGGAAACAGTGAGAAAAATACAACGAAGAGTCCTGCGGCCACGAGCTCCTTGGACCATTGCCCACGCATACGACACCTCCGTTCCCCTAGTGAGAGAAAAGCCCTTGAGTTGTCAACCCGGGAAGGCCCGTCACTCCCGGCGTTGATGACACTGTCGATACGACCATTCCTGAATCCCTTGGGCAGATCGGCGTATCATCCAGTGCGCATGACATTCCTTCATGGAGCTTAGCACGGCCGCTAATGAGAGTGAACCACTCCTGTGCGTCTCACGCGTTTAGGCGAGAAGAGGATTGCAGTAAAAAATAGTGCAGTGGCTAATAGTACGATAGCCGGGCCGGAGGGAATGTCCCAGATGGCGGATATCAAGACTCCCAATACCGAGGTCGTGATTCCGATGAAAGCTGAGTACAGGGTCAAGGTCGAGAGGCTATGTGTGAGTTGATAGGCCGTCGAAGCGGGAATCAGAATCATGGCAAAGACAAGAATGGCTCCGACCGTCTTGAGCGAGACCACGACCGTTAGCGCAACGAGGGTCAACAGGAGGAAAAACATCTGCCGAGCCGGAACTCCAGACGCTTCGGCCATTTCCTGATCGAACGCAATAAAATAGAGTTCCTTGGCGAACAGCAGGAGCAGGCTCAATACCAGCACGCTTAATGCCCCGATGATACGCAGTTCCTCAGGCGTCACCGAGAGCACGCTTCCGAAAAGATAGCCGTATACCTCGGCATTGTACGTCTTCATCAATCCGATAAAGAGAATGCCCAGTGCCATGGTGGTGGTGTACAGAATGCCGATAGAGACATCCAGCTTCATCCTGCCCCGCTCCTCCACCCAGCCGGTAATCCAGACCGTCGCCAGGCCAAACAGAATGGCCAGCAACAAGGGCGGCCATCCCATCAAGTAGCCAAGTGCGACCCCCGCAAACGCGGCATGAGACGTTCCCGCACCGACGAAGGCGAGCCCCCGCAGGACGACGAATACGCCGATAACGGAACAGAGCCCGCCGACCATCGCGGCAGCGAGAAGGGAACGTTGCATGAAATCGTAGGCGAGGAAATCGAGCATGATCGGTCGTTGCTATTAGTGGTGATGGTGATAATCTTCAACGATGACGAGATCTTTTTCAGTGATCACCAGCTCTTTCCCGTAGACTTGGTGAAGGATCTCGGGTTTGAGAACCTCGGCTGGAGGGCCGGCGGCGTAGAGCCTGGTTTTGAGGAGAACGAGTCGATCCACTCTCGAGCGGATCATATTAATATCGTGTGTGATGAGCAGCACGGTCAGCTTGAGTTCGTCATGGAGATGCTGGACGAGTTCAATGACGTTATGCTGCATGGTGATATCCAATCCGGTGGTGGGCTCATCAAGGATGAGGACTTTTGGCTGTTGCGCCAATGCCCTCGCGATAAAGACCCGCTGTTGCTGCCCGCCTGATAGATGTCCGAGTGCCGTATCTTTATGGGACTCCATACTGACCTGGGCGAGCGCCTCCATCGCGATCTGACGATCCTTCTTCCCTGGCCGCTTCAGCAGCCCTAGAGCACCATAGCGACCCATCATGACAGTCTCGAGGACTGTCACTGGAAAATTGCGATCAACCACTCCTTTTTGCGGAAGGTATCCGATCTGCGCCCGATGGTGGCAGCGGAGTTCGTTGCAGGCACAATCGAAGATATGGAGGTGACCTTCCACTGGCGGAAGCAATCCCAGGACGGCTCGGCAGAGGGTGGTTTTGCCTGATCCGTTTGGGCCGATCACGCCAACAAACTCGCCGTCGTAAATGGACAAGGAGATGTCCTTCAACGCGATGAGCCCGGGAAAACCAAAAGACGCATGATCAAAACGGATGATCGGAGTGCGACCAGTAGACACGGATTCCACGATTCCATCCGGAGACATGAATAGAGTTCCTGAGCGGCTGCTAGATGGACTCCAACGCGCCAACCAATTGGAGCACATTATAACGAAGCATGTCGAGGTAACTTTCAGTTCCAGGGATTCCACCCGGCATGGTGGTTAACACCACCACACGGGCTCTGGTGTCTCGGGACAGCAGTTCCGGGAGGCGTTGGCTCAGCTGGATTTCAGAGGCGATCACGCGGATGTGCTGGTTGTTAATTGTCGCGATTAAATGCTGCAAGTGGAGGGCGGAGGGTTCTGTGCCTGACTGGGTATGGATCGTATCAATGATCTCTAGGTGAAATCGTTTGGCTAAGTACGGCCATGCTGGATGATGGGCGATGAATCGCCGATCCGAGAGGCGTTGAGTACGATTCATCAGCTCCTGCTGTACTTGCTCGAGTCGCTGCAGATAGGCCTCGTGATTAGCTTGGAAATCGGCTGCGTGAACCGGATCGACCTCGATAAGGGCACGGGTGATGTGGCGCAGCATGATGCCGACATTGACGGGATCCAGCCAAATATGTGGATTCCCCGGAGATGTGGCTCCATGTGCACCCGAATGGATGTCTTCGTGAACATCCCCATCGTCAGGAAGAAGCTCCACGCCGTGAGACGTGGTGATCACCCGCAATTTGGTGCTCCCAGCATTCTTCACCAATGAGGTCACCCAGACCTCAAGTCCAAGGCCGACTTCAAACAGTAACTGCGCTTTGCGGACTGCGACCAAATCACTGGGCTTCGGGGAGTAGGTATGCTCATTCTCATACCCACTCAACAAAGATTTCACCCGGACGAAGGGGCCGCCTATCTGCTCGGTCAGATCTTTTAAGACGGGAAGGGTCACGACAATCGGAATCGGTTCACGAGCTCCAACCGTTGAGGGCAAGAAGAGAGCCCCTACAGCAAGAGCCAGGAGCGGCAACCAAATACCTGTCAGACGTTTGTCGGCGAAAGGAAACATCGGCGGCGACGGTATCACCCGGGTTTTCATGCTGTCAACGTCATCGTAAGAGCGGCAATCCGCAGGGTAGGGCCGTTGTCGGCCTGAGGCGTTGACCCACTCGTACCGTAACGTGCTGTTCTCGATGAGAACCGCACTCGCAGAATTTTGCAATCTTTTGATTGGCCCTGTCCATTCGTCTCCTTGACCGCAGCCGTGAGTTCGATTAGCGTAGCACACACGCAGCCCGTGAGACGGGGAATGGCCATGAGAGGATATCGCCGATGAGGGTCGTCGGGCTTATGTCGGGGACGTCCGCCGACGGAGTGGATGCCGCGTTAGTGTCGATTGTTCGGAAAGCCGCGCGGCTTGAAGTCGAAATGCAATCGTTCTATTCGCTTTCCTATCCGCGATCGCTCCAACAGCGACTGCTCTCGGCCTCGGTATCGGGAACGGTAACGGATCTCTGTCATCTGAACGCGCTTCTCGGGGAATGGTTCGCAGATGCCGCGTTAGGTGCGATTCGAGCCGCTCAGTTGACGACAGAAGAGGTGGATCTTATCGGATCGCACGGTCAGACCGTCCATCACCTGCCGAATGGGATTAAGGATACGGGGGTCGGGGCAATCAGGTCCACCCTTCAAATTGCCGAGCCGGCAGTGATTGCGGAGAGGACCGGTATTACGACAGTGGCCAACTTTCGCCCCCGCGATATTGCCGCCGGAGGGCAGGGGGCACCGCTGACGCCGGGTGTCCATGCCTTGCTGTTTCAACATCCTCGCCGAGGGCGACTCATCGTCAATCTCGGTGGAATCAGCAATGTCACGTACCTGCCGCGCGGAGCGGGAGGAGACGGGTTGATCGCCTTTGATACAGGACCGGCCAATATGGTCCTGGATGGTCTCATGTTTCGGAGCACGAATGGTCGCTTTACCATGGACCGCGACGGGCGTCTTGCGGCAAAGGGGCGGGTCGATTCAAGATTGTTGGCTAAATTGTTGGCCCACCCCTACCTCTCACAGGCGCCACCAAAATCGACCGGTCGGGAGATGTTTGGTGAGCCCATGCAGACGGAGCTGCTCAGCTGGCCGCAGGCGCGCAAGCTCCCGGTCGAAGATCTGTTGGCAACCTGCACCAGGTGGACGGCAGAGGCTGTGGGAACGGCACGGCGTTGGGTCAAGGGTGGAATCGACGAGGTAATCGTCGGTGGCGGGGGGGTAAAAAACCGGGCCATTATGGAACATCTGAAGGCTGTGCTTGCTCCGGTTCCGGTCACCACCTTTGAGGCGCACGGCTGGGATAGTAAGGCCCTGGAGTCGGTGGCTTTCGCGATTTTGGCCTATCAAACCGTGATGGAGCAGTGCGGAAACGTTCCGGCGGTGACAGGAGCGGCGTCTCCGCGGCTGTTGGGATGTATTGTTCCAAGTGGGCCAGGATGGTATGAACGATTGCATCCAGGTCGACGGAGAAAGTAAACGACGATGAAGCTGCTACTGCTTGTGACGGTCGTCACCTTGATCATCTTCGGTATCTGGCGGTATCGAAGGCGATCGCGTCGAAGCAAGAAAGGTGTGTCGCGCAGTATGATGCCTTCTAGTGTCAGCCTCAGCACGACTCCGCTCTTGGCTGAAGACGAAGTGGCGCTCTATAACCTCTTGCGAATGGTTGTCCAAGAACGCTATCTTGTCTTTGCCAAGGTACCGCTCGGCTCATTTCTCACGGTTGATGGGGGGGGGAAGGAACGGGTTCAGGTGCTCCGTCATCTTGCACTGAAGCGGGTTGACTTTGCGCTGGTGCACCCAGGGTCGCGTCAGGTTGAACAGGTGGTGCAGATTGAACCTCAATTTCCGGAACTTCATCAGGCGGAATCCCAACAAATCATCGAGTCCTTGCTTGATACGGCAGGGATCAAACTGAGAAAGCTTCAGGCCAAGAGGACATACCCTCTCGCACATCTTGCCACGCGACTGGAAATCACTGCGGACGATTAAGATCCCTACCTATCGAGCTTCCCAACGAGGCAGGTCAATGATGGTGGGGAAGCATCCTCACTGCCAGGTCTTGTCCTGATCACTCTGCGGGCAACTCCTCCTTCCGAATCATCATTCTTTTGCTCGATCAGGTTGGAGCTACGGCGACGATAGGGAGGGCTCTTCGCTGGAGGATAGCGCCTCGACCGCCTTGCGCGCAACTTCTGCTTCGGGACTGTCTGGATATTGATCGATAACACGATCGAACATCAGGCGGGCCTTCTCCTGATCTCTAAGTTTGATATAGGTCTGCCCGAGCTTCAAAGTCGAGGCGGCCAACTTTGGGCTGAGCGGATAATTGGACACGACGTCGTAGAAGGACTGTAAGGCGTCCTGATATCGCCTTGTGCGAAACTGGCATTCCCCAATCCAGTATTGGGCGTTGGCTGCCAGTGCGGATTGACCGTGGAGCTCAATGAAAAGGCGAAAACCGGCCATCGCCGCTTCGTAGTCGCGGTGTTTGAATTCCTCCATGATGCGATCATAGAGATGCCGGGTTGCATCCTGACGCTGCGCAGGGGCGGCAAATGGCTGGCCGGGAGAAAGAACAATAACCAGCAATAGGAGGATTCCGGCACCGTGTCTTGCGATCATATCGAACCTCCGTTGGTTCAACCGATAATTGAATGGGTTGTAAGGCAATCAATGTGCCAATCGTTTTAGACAACGACTTAGAGAAGTACTGAAATAATATGGCCTTGGACGCGGACACTCTTCGAGGAAACCAGAACCAGGTCGGCGGCGTGTTGCGCAGGACACAGGATTGTACGAGGTAGTACGCGCGCCCATCCTACAACCCATGGTTGTTAACAGAAGACCGTGTTGCCCTATTCGTTGCCGGCGCACGATGTGCCGCTCCTTTCTTTAGTACCGAGGGTACGGATCAACTGGCCGCTTCCCCAAGGACCTGCTTGCTCGCACCGTAGTTCTCGCTGTTTTCGGGAGGCAGTCGATCCCAGCGTGAATGACCAAGAGCCAGCAAAAAAAGGAGCTTGTTAGTTCTGAAGTGCCGAGGATGGTGAATCATCCGGGATATGGAACTGGAACGAATTGCCGCCTTGCTGTTTGGCACGATACATCGCGGCATCCGCATGTGTTAACAATTCATCGATATCATGATCGTCGGTTGGATAGATGGTGATTCCTATACTGACGCTGATCACGACTTGGTGTTCCCCGAGCATGAATGGTTCCGATAACGATGTGGTGATTCGCCGGGCGACCAATGAGATGTCCTCCTCGCACATCAGCCCTTCCAGGATAATAGTGAACTCGTCTCCTCCCATACGTGCGACCGTGTCCACTTCACGTACGCATTCGTGGAGCCGTTCGGCCACAACTTTCAACAGTTGGTCACCGACACTATGGCCAAGGGTATCGTTCACGGGCTTGAATCGATCCAGGTCAAGCAGCATCAGCCCGAGCGGCTGTTGAAGGCGCTTACTCCGTGCCATAGCTTGCACAAGCCGGTCGCGGAATAGACTGCGGTTGACGAGCCCTGTCAGCTGATCATACTGGGCGAGGTAGGTCAGCCGTTCTTCCGCGCGTTTCCGTTCAATCGCGTAATGGATTGAGCGAGCCAATAATTCCGACGGACCTTCGCCCTTTACCAGGTAATCCTGTGCGCCATTCTGAACCGCTTGCAACGCCAGTGTTTGATCATTGAGCCCGCTCAGCACAATGATGGCAATGGTCGGATTCGCCGCGTGAATCTGGCGTACCGTTGAAAGTCCATATCCGTCCGGGAGGGAAAGATCCAGGAGCACCGCATCAAATCGAGCCCGAGCCAGAAAGCGGAAGGCCTCACTCAGACGCGTGACATGGGTGATCGTGAACGTTTCCAGGCTCCATTCTGCAAGGATATCCTGTGTGAGGCGTGCATCGACGGCATTGTCTTCAACTAAGAGAATCTTGAACATGCCCAGTCCGGTCCGATCCGCATCCCACTGCCTGCGACCTCTCCCGTGGAACTATGACAAGTATAGCGTAAGGCTCTGATACAACAAGCAAAGGGTGGAAGTGTTTGCAAGGTGGCTGCGAGGACGGAGGGGCTCTCTCTCAGATGGCACGATATCGATGCCACCCTTGAGGCCTCGGTATAGGTAAAAGGCAGGACGAGGTCGACAGAAACGAGCGTCAGCCATAATCATCGGACACTTGGTACTTCATGCGGTGAGGATGGAGGACCACCTGCGGATGTAATCGTGAGTACTGATGGGTTAGGCTTATCGTATCGAGCCGGAGTGATCGAGGCCATTGGGGCCCTTGGTATCCAGAACGGCAACTTTATCAGGGTTGCCGTGGGAAGGAATGTTGTTTGTACAACACCAGAAGAGCGAGAGCCGCCGGATCACGATCCACGAAAACCAAGAGGAGGAGTATCTGGGTAGGTTCCGATCGGGGCTTGCTCGGGACCAAAGGCTGCTTCACAGGCATATCCCGGTTGAAAGGGCCAAAGGAGTGAACGACCCCAGACATTTCCCCGCACATGGATATATCGCAACGGCACGCCCATACGAGCCGCTTCATCCTTCACCTTGTCTGTACAATCCTGGGCCGAATAGCCACGACGGGAAATCATCAATGGAGTACCGGAGCCACTGAGCACCGAAAATTCATTGATACATCCGGTGAGGCTCAGGACCAGACAGAGAAGGCCGCCAAGTTGAAGGGGGCCACTTCGTGAAGCCATCGGGAAACTGCGGCCCTTCTTTCGCAAGAATCCGTGAGAGGTCGAGTCCAAGGACATGGGTAACCATACCACGAATCAAGGATCTCGCGCGACCAGATGGTGATTGAGATGCTCATCCAGTAAGGGTTCCGTACTACTTGGCACGAAGATGAGGTTGTGTGTGCGAAGCAGAATGGATGACGGCCATCGACATTCGGTTAGCTCTCGGTGGTGTGAGTAGTGGGTCTAGGGATCAAAAAGCCCGCACGGCCAATCTCTAACTAGGGAAGAAGGTGCCGACCTATCCGGCAGGAACTGCCCATTGCGCTGTTAATGTTGTGACGAGAATGCATGACAAACAACGGTTCCGCACTGGCATGAAAGTTGACTGAGCTGAACTGGCTTTATCGGCGGACTGTGCCTGGACAGAGGTGTGACAGATGGATGCTATGAGCGGGGGAGGGGCGGCCAACGGTCTATGGGAATTCTTCACGCAGGATTTGGCCATCGTCAGGGATCTACAGAGCCCAATGTTGAGCTGGGTCGGCATGGCGGTGATTCTTGTGATTTGCGGCTGGCATGGTGCCGTGCTGCTTCATGGTGTATGGCGGATTCGACAGGCGCTGTGTCGAGTCCAATCACGGGTGTCAAGCCTCCTCCTTGCGCGCCGGCAATGGTCGAAAGAGTGGATCGTCATGCCGACGTTAGCGACAAGAAGACCTCATCCAGGCGAATCGCAAGAGTCGCGACGCGATGTAGATGATCTCCACCTCTTGGATCGAACCATGCGTTCCGAGCCGATGTTTTCCGCAGACTGGCTGTCCTACCGAAAGACCTTTGCGATCGAACAGCCGGCCTGGTTTCTTGAACCGACGGTTTCCGCGCAGAAATCAGCTGCGGAATTCTTTTCCTTTGAAGCCTCTATGGCGGAATACCTCAATGTCGGGTTCTATCGGCAACTCCCGTCTTTGCTGACCGGTATGGGACTGATGTTCACGTTTCTCGCCATTCTCATCGGCCTGAGCAAACTCCATGCAAACGGCTCGCAGATTGAAGGAATTGCCGGCCTCATTAACGGACTCTCCGGAAAGTTTGTCACATCTATTGCCGGCTTGGCTTGTGCGAATGCGTTTACCCTTCTGGAGACCTCTGTGTGGCATCGCCTGGGCAGCCAATATCGGCGGTGTCTCGCCATGGTTGATGAGGTGTTTCCGCAGAGGACCGTCGATCAACATGCCCAGTCATCGGTGGCGCCGACCGGCCATGCATCAGCTACCATCATCCCCACACGTGGCGACGGCGACAGGCAATTGGCCGAGGTAGTGCACCAGCGGCTTGGCGCAGTTGTGGCAGCCCTAACCAAGACCTCAGAATCGCTCACGGTTTTGAATACTGCACCGACTGGTTTCAAGGTCGACCATCTTCCGGGTGAGATCGGCCATGAGGTTCAGCAAGCAATGAAGCGAGTGATTCAACCCTTGCTGGATTCAATTCAGGATCTCACTCGGACCATGAAAGGGCAGGCGCTTCCTGTGCAACTCTCAAAAGCGGAAATGGAAACCATATTTCAGGAGCTGAAGACCCATGGCGCAGCGGTTCAAAATACCCTGTATGTCAAGACAGGCGGCGGTGAGAACAGCCCGGTTCGTCATGAGTAACCCGAGCGAAATAGAATGAGACATCTCAAATCAGGAACGACATCGGAATCTACCCTTTCGCATTCTGCCATATCCAGCGGGGTGACCGACCTGATGACCTCGCTCGCCGTGATCTTCATCCTGCTGTTTGCAGCCTATGTGAGCCGTGTTGATGAAAACCGGGAGCCTGATGCACAGAATTCTCCGGCCCAACGGGAGCGGCATGAAAACGTCGACCGTCGTCTTCTAAAGCATGAAGACCACAAGTCTGGCGTTTTGGCGGTCAGCATGCCGGACGCTGCGCTCACCTTTGACTTTGGCCAGAGCCGGTTATTGCCGTCCGCTGAGGATTTCTTGTCCGAGACGATACCGCACTATGCCGCCATGGTATGTGCACAGGAAGGCAAGGATGTGGAAGCCTTTGTGATAGAAGGGTATACGGATGATCTAGGAGACGACCTTCGCAATTTACGACTGAGCCAGGAGCGCTCGTTCGCTGTGTTGGCTAAGAGCGTGGAGGTGGTCCGTGAGAAGCTCCCCTGGGCATACGAATGCTTTCTGCAAAAGGCCACGGCGAACGGACGCGGGAGGCAAAATCTGCTGCGGGACGATGCGGGATCCTTGGACCGGGAGCGGAGTCGTCGGGTGATGTTTAAGATACACTTGCGTCCTCAATAACAACTACGAACCACATGACGTTGGCCCCTAGCCTTCCAGCGGTGTAGATCAGGCGTCCATTTCACTTGTGCCTTCGCCTGCTGCCAAGCCATCAGGCGATTCCTCTGAAGCCCGGGTGAGCCCACCCGCGAGTTAAAGCTTGTTCAGTTCCCGGTATTGCCACATCTCTCTCATAAATAGGCCTCGTGGTTACGATAGGGCCCGGGCGAGTTCCAGAAACTGCTCAAGCGCAAGGGTTTCGGCGCGAAGCGAGGGTGAAAGCTGGAGAGTCGACAACGCTGCTTCGACATGCTTCGAATCGTAGCCTTCGTTCTTGAGAGAGTTCACGAGAGTTTTACGTCGGTGAGCGAAAGCGGCCCGTACAAGCGCAGTGAACCGCTGCTCTTCTTCGGGTTGTCGTGCGCGTGGCGCCAGTGTGTGCAGCAGAACGACGGCAGAGTCAACCTCCGGTCGAGGGCGGAAGCACTGAGGGGAGACCTTGAAGGCCTTTGAAATATTCGCGGAGTATTGGGCCATCACAGACAAGACACCGTAGTCCGGACTTCCAGGCTTGGCGATCAGCCGGTCGGCGACTTCGTTTTGCAGCATGAGAACCAAGCGGGCAAAGCGATTGCCTTGAGCAAGGAGCCGAAAGAGAAGCGGCGTGGAAATATAGTAGGGGAGATTGGCGACGACGATGGTCCCGATCGGCAGATGCTCGACTGGAGAGGTCAGTGCATCTCCGAGCACGAGCACCACATTGGGGAGATGCGCGGTTCGTTCGGAAAGGAACGCATGGAGACGAGGGTCGATCTCGATTGCCGCCACATGGCCGGCAGTTCGGCACAGGGCTTCTGTCAGGATACCTCGGCCCGGGCCGATCTCCAGGACCGTGTCAGTGGGCGAAATCCCTGCGAGCACCACGATCTTGCGAACGATGTTCGGGTCGACCAGAAAATTTTGTCCCAGCCGTTTGATTGCCGAAGGAGGAGACGCCGAGTCCACCCTCAACTCCCGGGTGAAGACGAATGAGCGAGTTTGTCGGCAAGCCGGACAAGCGGCGCACGGTAGCAATCGACAAGATCGGTAAATTCTTCGAGTAGATCGTTGGTGAAGGAGGGACCCGGATGAATATGGGCGAACGTTTGTCCATCTTCATCACCGATTACGGCGGTAATCAGCGTGACGGTGCGGGTTTTCCACTTTTCGATTCGTTCCGTTCCTGCAACGGTATTCAGGTCCTGACAGGTTTGTTGTGCAAGCGCGTCCAGTTCAGCAATCTGCTGCCGAACGGTGGCCAGCTGCGTCGCGCCGTCAGACGGCATGATTGGAGCGCCCCTTCGCTCCACGTCGTTGAACAATCCGAGCCGCCAAGGTGACCGCTTCGATCAGGCTTCCCGGGTCGGCGATTCCCTTCCCGACAATATCAAAGGCTGTTCCATGGTCGACGGACGTGCGAATGATGGGTAAGCCAACGGTGAGATTCACGCAGGTTCCGAACGCAACCAGTTTCAGAGGAATTAATCCCTGGTCATGGTACAAGGCGACAATTCCGTCATAGTGCCCCTTTGCCGCCTTTCCAAACAGGGTATCAGCGGGCAATGGATCACTGGCCAGAATGCCCTGGGCTTGGGCTGTGCGAGCTGCAGGAAGAATAACCCGAGCTTCCTCGTCTCCGAATAGGCCATGTTCGCCCGCATGCGGATTGAGTGCGGCCACTCCGATCTTCGGTCGTTTGATTCCAAATAAGCCAGTGAGAGCCTGGTGAGCCAACCGGATCGATTTTTCGACCTTGGCCTGAGTAAGCAGTGACGGAAGGTCTTTGATGGCGACATGTGTCGTGACAAACATGATTCGCAATGGTCCACCCACGATCATCATGCCCGATTCTCTTGCCTGGGTGAGGTCGGCTAACAATTCGGTGTGTCCCGGGTATCGACACCCTGCCATGTTGACGGCTTCTTTATTGATCGGAGCCGTGACGATCCCATCGAGACAACCTAATTGGGCGAGTTCAACGGCCTTCTCAATGAAGCGGACCGACGCGGCGCCCGTTTCTGCGGCCGCGAGGCCTGGTGTAAATCGGCCAAGCGGAGTGTTCAGCGGGTCCAGTATGGTCACAGTACCTGGGCGGGATGCCGGCATGTCATGGTTTGCAACGGGGTGCATCGTCAGCCTGAGCCGCAGGGCCTTGATGGCACGAGCCATGACAGGAAGGGCCCCGATGACCAGCGGTCGGCAAACTTTATACAGTTGTCTCCCAGACAGCGCTTTCGCGATAACCTCCGGGCCGATCCCCGCAGGGTCTCCCATCGTGATGCCGAGGAACGGAAGCGGGGACGATCTCGAGAGTCTTCGAGTTGGACTGGTTCTAGTTGGCATAGAGGTAGACGGTATAGCCGATATAGAAGAGAGCGCCTGCTCCCAGCAGCCACGGTCGCCATCGGCCTCCAAGCAGAATCTGCAGGAGGCAGAGCCCTACTGCCTGTACCGCCAAGACCATGGTCGTCAAGGCGGAGGGGGCGATGACCCATTCCGTCCCGATCAGTCCGAGTGAGACGGGGAGCGTGCCTTGAAAGACCATGGCGCCCGTCACGTTGGCGACGGCGAGCTTGTCTTTTTTTCGATACAGCCACAGAAAGCTGTTGGACATCTCCGGTAATTCTGTGGCCAACGGCGCGATGAGGAGCGTCAAAATCAGCGGGGACATCGAGAACAATCCTGCCATCGATTCCGCTGCCATCACGAACAAATGAGCGCCCAGAATCAAGCCGCCCAGCCCCAACAGCGCTTGAAACCCAATCATCGGATGCGACGGAGTTGTCGCGGTTTTATCGAAGATGAGAGGGTCCAATTCACCGCTTTCGCTCTCTCCGGCCGGTGCAAACTTCAGTTTCATGTAGTAAATGTACAAGCAGATCAACCCGCCGGCGGCGATCAGATGGATCAGTCTCGATCGTTCAAAGGCGCACCCCAGCGCCACCAGGTAACCGATCATAAAGAACGTCAGGTCCGTGAGGACATCGCGATAGTTGAGATGAAACTGCCCGGTGCGTTTGCCTGCGCGTGCGTACAGCACCACCAACAGCGCCAAGATCGGCAGCACCAGCGTGCTGAGCATAAACGGTGCACCGAGGATGGCGCCTACTCCGACGTCGATCTCCTCGGGGCTTTCGCCGAAGAAAATGGCAATGATCGGAATCGAAGTTTCAGGCAAGGTGGTGCCAATGGCTGCGAAGATGCTCCCGACCGCTCCTTCGGAAATCCCGAGCCGTTTACCCAGCCATTCAATCGCGTTGGTGAACAGCGCACACCCGCCGAGTGTTACGACTACTGAGACGAGGAAGAGGAGGATATAGTACAGGGTGGTCATGCTCGGCCTCGGAGTTTTTTACGGGTCGTCTGCCGATAGGTTCGCAAGGCTTCCTCCATGACGGTCTTGAGCGGACGACCAGATCGTCTCGCGATAGATTGGCAATCGATATACTCCGGTGCGGCCTTGTCCCATCCCGCGCCAAGATCGGCCACCTTCATGCGAACGGTTCCTCCCTGGATTGCGATGGGGACGATACGACGCGGAAGGACCTGTCGGGTGACTTCCTGCAGTCGCACACCGAGCGTGGGTGTTTCCTGGAAGAGAATCTCGAGTATCGCGTTCGTCTGCTCTTTCGGGGCTAGGCAGGTCAGTAACACACCTGGTCGGCTTTTTTTCATGACAATGGGAATCAGGGCGACGTCGACGGCGCCGAGGTCAAACAGCTGATCCATGACGTGCTCATAAATCTGAGGATTGAGGTCGTCGAGGTTCGTTTCAATCTGCATGATGCGCTCAGTGTGAGAGATCTCAGGCGCCGAGTCATCCTGTAGAAACACCCGCAACACGTTCGGCCAGTCCTCCGGATTGCGGTCTCCGGCGCCATGTCCGACCGCGAGACTACGCATGACCGGCAAGGGCCCGAACTCTGATGCCAATGTCCGGATCAAGGCCACGCCGGTCGGTGTAGCAAGCTCGTGCCGTGGACCGTCTGAATAGACGGGAATGCCTTTGGCCAACGCAGTCACAGCCGGTCCCGGCACAGGTAGGCGACCATGAGAGGTTTGAATAGACCCCGCTCCAACGTTGATCGCGGTAGAGGTTACACGGGTTACATTTAGGAGATAGCAGCCTAGGACTCCTCCAACCACATCGATGAATGAATCAACGACGCCCACTTCATGAAAGTGCACATCCTTTGCAGGGACCTGATGGGCCAACCCTTCCGCATCAGCCAATCGGTCAAAAACGGAACGGCTGCGCATCTTGACTGAGTCCGGGAGCGTGCTCGCGGTAATAATACTTCGAATACGCGAGAGCGTCAGCGGTCGGTGAAACCCCTGCTTGATGAGGACGTCGACTTTCACGGCATGGAGCGCTCCACGTCGCACCGGTCGCTGCCGCAACGTGTAGCCGGATAGTTTCAAGCGCTTGAGGCCGTTGACAAGGTCCGCCCATGGCAGGCCCGCGCAGACCAGGGCACCCAAGACCATGTCCCCGCTTACGCCAGAAAAACAGTCAAAATGCAGGTGTCGGCCCACGGCTCTCCTTACTCAGTAGGCAAAAAGACCGCACATCTTACCGAAGGTTCGGCTGAACGGCAATCATTGGTTCATTGTTGCGGCTTCGTTGACAGCTCAAGGAGGCTATGTTATCCCCCATTAAAAGATGCGCGACGCTCGGCGACAATGAGTTGCTACGGAGCCATCACCCATTCTTAATCAAGGCAGGTGTTCGGTTGTTGACAAGATCGCACCAGCAACGATGTCACGGACTGACGCTCGGGCTTCTCTGCCTGTATGGTTTCCTGGTGGGCTTCCCACCGACCGAGAGTCTTGCTAAGGAAAAGTCTTCCCGTGCTCCCAGACCGGAACCGGAGCTCAAAATTATCGATCTGACCATCGCCCCGATGCCCTATACCCAGGGCGATGGACCGCTTCAGTTTTCAGTGACGGTTCAGCTTCCCAGAGATGTCGACCGAACCACGATTCTGGAGGTCACCTCCCTCATCAGTTCACCGTCGAAGACCTCACTTCGGTTTCTCACGCACCGACAGCCTGTTCAAGTCGTGTCGACGAGAAATAGTGAACAAGAGCGCCCCAGGGTATTGGTGGAACTCCTGTGGGACGGGCAGGATCACCGGAAACAGGTAGCCGGGGCAGGCACCTATGCCTATGAAGTACGGACAAAGTTGCTGGCCAACGGTGACAAAGGACCTCGGACGATGATGGTGGCATGGCCGAAACGGGGGATGCTCGAAGTCAACTGATCTCCCGAAGAGCTCACTCCAGGTTAACTCTTCACGCCCAGCATGTTGATTCGATGTGCGAGACAAGCGGCACCGAAGCCGTTGTCGATATTCATGACCCCCACACCAGAGGCGCAGGAATTCAGCATCGTCAACAACGCAGCCACTCCGCCGAAACTCGCCCCATACCCGCGGCTTGTCGGGACCGCGATAACCGGACAATGAACGAGTCCCCCCACGACACTCGGCAAGACGCCATCCATTCCGGCAGCCACGATGATAACCCGCGCATCAAATAAGCGATCCTTCTTCCCAAGGAGGCGATGAATTCCTGCGACACCAACGTCATAGAGTCGCTCCACGTGACTGCCCATCACCTCCGCCGTGATGCGAGCTTCTTCCGCGACGGGGACATCGGCAGTACCGGCTGTGACGACGAGGATATGGCCCTGCGCGCTCCGCCGTGTCGGGTGGATCGCGACGAGACGCGCGTCAGGGTAGTATCGTGCGCGTCGATTAAGACGACGAATCGCTCGGCCGACCGTTGGTTCTGCACGGGTAGCAAGGAAGGGGCCTCCTTTTTTGATCAAGGCCCGAGCGATCGCCACAACCTGTTCCGTCGTTTTTCCCTCGCAGAGTATGACTTCGGGGAATCCCTGCCGCAGCGACCGATGGTGGTCCAGCGAGGCAAAACCAAGATCTTCGTACGGGAGAGAGCGCAGGCGGTGAAGCCCTTGTTCGACGGTCAGCTGGCCCCGGTGGACCTGGTGGAGTAACTGTTCAAGCCCTTCTGGGTTCATGTTCATCCCTTTTCCAGTTTTGCATCGCGTTCCATCAGGTCACTGACTGCTTTACGGCAGGACTTGTTTTCATCCAGTACCGCGTTGATTTCCTGAATAATGGGCATCTCGACCTTATGCCGGAGGGCCAAGATGAACGCGGCACGAGCCGTCCGTATGCCCTCGGCGACGGCTTGCATTCCGGAGACGATCGTCTCGAGTCGTTCGCCCTTGCCGAGCCGCACGCCCACCGAATGATTACGACTGAGTGTTCCGGTGCAGGTTAAGACCAAATCACCAACGCCGGAAAGTCCATAAAACGTGCGGGGATCAGCTCCCATTGCAACACCGAGGCGGACGATTTCCGCCAACCCACGGGTAATGAGAGCGGCACGGGCATTGAGTCCAAGTTCCAGGCCATCAATGACGCCGGCAGCCAACGCCATCACATTCTTCAATGCTCCTCCGAGTTGGACGCCGAGCAGATCGCTGTCGGCATACACGCGAAACACACGTGTCATCAATGCGCTCTGAAAACGCCGGACCAACAGTGTGTCCTGACCGGCGAGACAGACGGCCGTAGGTTGCCGCGCGCTGAGTTCAGCGGCGAAGCTTGGTCCTGAAAGTACCATCAGGGAGCCATGCATGGAGGCCGGTAATTCGTCCTCCATCACCTGGGTCATCAATTTGGCCGTTTCTTCCTCAATGCCTTTGGTCGCGCAGATCAATGGAATGGGATGGGACAGGAAACGTCTTAGATTTTGAAGCACGGATCGAGTGGCATGGGAAGGCACCGCGAAGACGATTCCCTCACAAGACCTCGTCGCTTCCTCCAGAGACGCGGTGGCGATCAAACTGTAGGGGAGCGTGACACCTTTGAGAAATATCTGGTTTTCGTGGGAGGTATTGATCGCGTCAACAACGTCTCGTTCATAGGCCCAGAGACGAACGTCCAACCCCTTTTCAGCCAGATGTTTGGCCAAGGCTGTCCCCCAGGCCCCTGCACCAATGACACACATCTTGCTGATCGAAGCAGCCATAAGAAATCAGCCTGATATCCACATGATCACCAGCAGCACTCGTGGGGGTCGATTATAGGAACGGCCTCAAGAACCTGTCAACGAATGGGCTAGGCGCTCACATGTCGAGTTCGCGAGAGAGGCATTGGAATCAGCTTCTTCTGATATGGCACGGAACCTGCGATCTCAAATGGCGCGTGGAATTGAAGAGAAAGCTGCCGCAACCGATTCAGATCAGGGAATAGGTAAGCGCGACGAGCGTGGTGGTCAGGGGAAACGGTGATGAAACCACGGTTAGTGAGTGGGAAGGGTTCAGGAATCTGTATGCGAGTTGGGTACTTTGCAGTCCTCCTGCTGTCGCTGAGTGTCTCCAGCGCCTATTCAGAAATGTACATCGGTGGACAAGTTGGAACAACACTCATCGGCGATAACAACAAGCTTACGAAAGTCGATCTCATCGATCTTGGTGGACCCCCGGGATCGATTCTCACTCCTCGTGGATCAATGTCGGGTCGAGACTTAGCCAGCTCTCCGGTGTGGGGGGGGAAGATCGGGTACTACTTTCCACGAATGAGCTGGTTCGGTGTGGAATTGGAAGCGTACCATACCACTCCGCATATAGAGCAACAGGCGACGAGGTTAAGCATCGTCCCCGGAACGATTGTGAATGGTATCGGTCCCGTTACCGGTGGAGATGCAACGACCAGCTTCTCTGGGGATTACTTCCGGGTCATTACCATCGCGCCGCTCAATCTCATGTTTCGCTACAACAAAATGCGATTCCAACCGTATGTCGGTGTCGGGCCAGGGATATTTTTATCTCGAATTGAGACGACAGCGTCAGGGTTCGAAGGGACACAGAGTTCTGCGACGGTAGGTTTGAACGTAAAGCTCGGTGGCGAATACTTCTTTACGAAACACATCTCGGGATACGGAGAAGTGCGGTACAATCACACGACCTTCAATTTTGACGCAAACGATGCCGGTGCGTTTGGCTTCAAGGCAACCTATAATCCAATCATCTTTTCCTTTGGAGTGGGCTACCATTTCTAGCTGCCAGGCAGGCTAGCATCTCAAGGGCATTCCCATGTATGTAGGTGGCATATCGGGAATGCCTAACTATGCAAGCCTGCCCTTTCTGTGACCGGTCGCAAGCAGAAATTAATCGATTCTGTATTCAATGTGGGCGTCGGCTTGATGAGACTGCGGAACGGATATCGAGTTCCGCACCTCGTGCAATCCCTCCGGATCAGCTCAACCTCGCCATCCTCTACGGCATGGTCGTGGTTCTGATTTTGGCGCTGCTGTTCCCGCCATGGGAAACACCACCGAGCCAGACCCCTGAATTTCTCGGCATGCATTTCATCCTCTCTCCTCCAGCCCCGGAGGCCGTGGTGAGCCGCATGCTTCTGACCATTGAGCTCGTGACGATTGCGATTGCCGGGATGTATGGGGCGTTTCTGTTCAGGACGAAGTGAGTGGTCATTCGTCATTGGTTGGATACGCGCAGGTCCATTTATTGATTGATGAATGACTGATGACCAGTGACTGATGATTGTTCTCAATCCAGCGCCAGCGTCAGGCACTTGGCGGCGCCGCCAGATTTGATGAATTCATCGAGCTGAACCGGGTGAGTGATGTACCCCCTGCGATGGAGCCAGTCCTGAGTGGTAGGACATCCGTCAGGGAGGACGACATGGTTACCGATACAGACGGCGTTGCAGGCGAAGGTAACCGCTTCACCGCTTGGGACTGCAAAGCGGAGCTCATCGGGAATACGTTTGGTAATGGCCTGTCGGCCATTGCCATCGAATGCATCAGGAAAGTAGAGAAGCTCGCCGCCGCTCAGCGGACAGAAACAGGTGTCGAGATGATAGAAGCGGCTGTCGACCAATTCGAGCGGAATGATTTCTCGATGGAAGCGCTCGCTGAGGATCGGGTACACGCCGACATCGGATCGTTGCCGATAGCCGCCGAACCAGACGTTGGGAAATCCCAGGAGATCGCCTGCGCCTTCAAAGTGAAGGCCAGCGTCGATGGTCATCACGTCATAGCCGTGTTCATGGAACCAATGCCCGGAATGCGCTTCCTCTCGCTGGCGTTCAGGATATCGGAAGTGACTTACGACGGCCGTGCGTCCGACAACCAGTCCGGCATTCGCCGTAAACACGAGATCGGGCAATCCTGGGATGGGGGAGAGTCGCTCCAGCACGGCCCCTAAGTCCTGTTCAAGGATTCCCATCAAGGTCTGCCATTGTGAGACGGCTCGTTTGTGGTCGACCTGGTTGCTGAGGCGCATCCAGGGATTAATCTCATACTCGACACCGAAAAAATCAGGTGGGCAGACCAGAAGTCGGCTCATAACCGTCTCCCTAACGCACCGGAGAGTTCTGAAAGAAACGAGGTTGCATACAGTTCATCTGAACGCCGCATCGCTCGTGACGGCAGGTCTTTGTATTGTATCACTCGATGGCACCGAGAGAAGAAAAGGAAAGGGATGTGCTAAGAGGTCGGGGGAGCTGTTTTCATCAATTCTCGCAATAGGCTTGTCGCATAGGCGCCGGGAGGCAGGTCGAAAGAGAGCGTCAGGATATTTCCACTCAGCGACCATTCCAGTTTAGTGAGGGGGACACGAAGTGCACGACGTTCTCCCCGAAATCCACAGGCCTTGGCGGCGGTAATGAGGGCGTCCTTGGTGGCGCCCGCTTCGGTGATGACAGATTCTTCGATGGTGCCCGGTTCGCCGCCGGCCCAGGAGACACGCGAGCCGAAAAGAATCCCCGTCGGGCTGATCTCAAAGCGGTCCGCGCGTGGCTGCTCCTTCTCCGCATCGTCAACCTGGAAGCAGGCGCCGTTGTCCTGCTTCATCGCCCAGTCGCCGATGAACAGACGATCGATCTGACCAATCCGGCGGGCGAGAATCCGATTGAACAGAAACGATTGATAGGTATTGAGGTACCAAATGCGCTGATTGCGGTTCATTCTCTCGCGTCGGCGGGCATCATGGAGTAAAGCCGCGCCGGTTTGGTAGTTGGTCCCGTCCTTTCCTTGCCGTTGGGGCCCGAAGTAGTTGGGGATCCCGCGTCTGGTGAGCTGCTCAAGCACTGCCGGGACGGTTTCCTTGGCGTGGCCGGCAATCTCACGAATGGTCAGACGGAAACGATTGCCGGCATGGTGACCGGTACGGAGTCGATTGCGATGTCGCCCTAGTACGGTCACATTCAGGATGGTGTCATCGATGGAGAAACCGGCGATCTGTTCGGGAGACACGCCTTGCAGGGAAATCATCTGTGTCGTCACGGCTCGTGCATCTTTCAGCCCTGCGACACCGATAGCTTGCGCCTTGATTCCTAAGGTCGAGGAGAGACGACGGACAAGATCGGGTGTGGATAGTCCTCGTTTCGTGATCGTGATGTAGAGATGCTCCCCTGATCCGCAGGGAAGATAGAGCGGTCGCTCATCCACCTGGAAGTCCTCCGGCACAGAGCGGATCCGTCCACCGACTCCTGGAAGGTCGCTTGTCAGAAATGGCTCGTGGTCTGGTTCCATGTTCAGGTCTGTTTGATTTGGCGCCGATTGCAGCATGCTATACTTTTTCTTATCCACGAGAGAGGGGTACGATGAGCACGGGGCGCACGTCGACATGGCCGGATCTCGTGCGAGCCTCCATAGGCCATGCTCTGGGTCATCCCCTCTACCAGCTATTTAGTCTTGCCCCAGACTGGGAATTCGGCCTCTCCGATTATGAAGTGACCCGACATACCCATCTGCATAGGTTGCTTGCCGGTCACCGCGCCGTCCATCTTACCGATCTGCATATCGATCGATATTGTTCACGTCACGATCGCATCGTCCGGACCGTCGAAGATCTTCAGCCGGACTGGATTTTCGTTACCGGGGACTTGCTCAATGTACCAGAAGGGCTTCCGCATCTGTTCAGATTTCTTGGCCGTCTTCGCACTAGCGCGCCAATCTACATGACTCTGGGCAATCACGACCATTACAGCGGTGTCGCGGTGACAGAGTATGCCGAACTGGCCGATCGGCACAAGATCACCTTGTTGGTGAACCAGGGTGCGGTTGTCTCAGTAGGAGGGGGAGAGCTGATGATCGTCGGCGTCGATGATCCATCGCTCCACCGCGCTGACCTGCGCTGTCTTCCGGCTCGGGCGGACCAGCGCTTTACGCTGCTTCTGGCCCATGCGCCCAATATTCTTGATCAAGTGGAACCGCACCACGCCATCGACTTGATCCTCTGTGGACACAGTCATGGCGGGCAGTGGCGCGTGCCGGGGATTCCGACCTTTTGGCTCCCACCTGGATGCAATGGCCGAATAGCGGGCTGGCATAAGTCAGGGGTACACCGACTGTACGTTAATCGAGGGTTGGGTTGGTCTTTTCTTCCCTTTCGATGGAACTGCCGGCCAGAAATTGCAGTGATTGAGTGGGTGTAGGGATAAACTGCTATCCAATCAATGTAGTCAACCCAGTTTAGTAAACATCTGTAGGCGCGATATTAGGTCCGCAGCCGCTCCAGCGCTTCTCTAGCCCGACTTCGTACGGTTTGGTCCCAATCGTGATCCATGGCCGCTTTCAAGCGCTCTCGTGCCTCGGTTGCCCGTAATCGTCCAAGTCCCAAAGCCGCGCAGGCCCGCACATAGGCATGGTCATCTTCTAGGGCCTTCAGCAGGAGAGGGACCACTGACCGATCTTGTAACGCACCAAGATGGCTGGCTGCCATGCCACGGATGCGATGCTGTTTGTCGCCCAATGCCCGTTGGAGGGTTGTTGACAACAGCTCTTTCAAGGCTGGGACCACGGATTCGAGTCCATCGATGTGGTACTCGTTGTTTTCCAGCAGGGCAAAAACCAGTTCGAGCCGTTTCTCTTGAACCGTTTCTCGGTGAAACAACGTCAACAGCCTGGTTCGCTCTTGTGAGCGCACCTGGCGACACCGAAGCATTTTGATCGGAATGAACAGGAGAAGAGCACCAACAAGGCCGATGATCGTCATCGGTACCGCCTGATCGACGATATAGTCCTGGGCTTCAACCGAAAGCCGCTTCCAGATCCACACCACGACGATGATGAGGATAATCAGGGCGACAAACAGGACGGGGACCATCTGTCCCTGTTGAGGTTGTTTCGTCATGAGGAAGAAATCATACGAGCGGAGTTGATTGGCCGTCAACGAATCGCGTTCGGGACGGCTTCCGCCGGAGAGCGTGATGCTCGGGTGAAGATTCCTCCGTCTGTGCCGTGAATAATTGACTTGCGATTGTCCTAGAAGCCATACTCGATTGAAATCCTGACCCGTAAGACTCAAAAAGATTAACAATTGCGAACGATCAGCCCCGGGGTGTGCCAGGCGACGTGGCATGTTTGTCCGGTTTCCTCGCGCTTGATCGAAGACAGAATCACTCGCTCGAGTCGGTAGGCGATCGTGGACATCCGATAGGGATCAACCGATACTCTCTTTCTTCACAAGGAGTTGAAGGAGAATCTCTGTCGAGTCATCTGGCATGATGGTCGCTATCGATGAAGCCATTACGGTCTGCAAGAACGGCATCACTCGTCTTTTCCCCTTGGTGCGCAGCGGTTGAATAGCTGTCTGAGACGGTATTGATCGTGGATAATCGCGTATCGGCATGGCTGGAGAATCTGGGGCTGGATCGCTACCAAGAAGTGTTTCTGCAGAATGCGATTACCTGGGATGTCTTGTCCGATCTGAAGGACGATGACTTGACCTCGCTGGGCGTGTTGCTGGGTCATCGGAAAAAGATCCTGCGTGCCATCGCGCAATTGTCCCAAAGCGTTGAGAGAGATCATGCGGCTTCTTCAGCCGTTCCCGACGCAAGAGAAATCCCACCGTCCGCTTCCGGCCGTGATCAAGCAGAACGACGGCAATTGACGGTCATGTTTTGCGATCTTGTCGGTTCCACGGAACTGGCTCGCCGACTGGACCCTGAAGATCTTCAAGAGATTATCCGGGGCTTTTGGGACGCCTGTGGTCAAGCGATCGGTCGATTCAACGGCTACATCGCAAAATACATGGGGGACGGACTATTGGTATATTTCGGCTATCCGTATGCGCACGAACATGATGCGGAACGAGCGGTCCATGCCGGCCTGGCCATTATAGAGTTGGTGACGGCTGCTTCCGGAGAGGAGCCTTCGGTTCGGAGATCTGAAGTTGCGGTACGAATCGGAATAGCAACCGGGAGGGTGATTGTCGGCGAAATTATCGGGCAAGAAACAGCCAAAGAACGGTCCGTTTTCGGTGAAACTCCGAATCTGGCTTCACGACTTCAAGGGGTGGCCGCACCCAATCAGTTGGTTGTGGACTCAGCGACCAGGCGGCTCGTCGGCAATGAGTTCGAATTTGCGGATAACGGGACCGTATCGCTCAAGGGGTTCGACGCGCCGATACAGGTCTGGCGGATTGTGGGGGCGAGGATATCATCCAGTCGATTTGAGTCGTACCGATCCGCACGATTAGCCAGTTTTATCGGCAGGGAACATGAGTCGGCACTGTTCTTGGGACGTTGGCGTGAAGCAATCGGTGGAGATGGGCAGGTTGTGCTCCTGTGTGGAGAAGCCGGCATCGGCAAGTCACGACTGTGCCGCAGCGTGCGAGACCGGCTGGTGGATGAGCCTCACCAGACGATCGAATTGCAATGTTCACCGTATCACATGAATACGGCCCTCTATCCCGTGATCCATTGCTTCCGGCAGGCAGCGGCGCTGACAGGTGAAGACGATCCCCATACACAACGAAAGAAACTTCACGCCTTTGTTCACAGCATCGGCATCGACGACCAGACCACGGTGTCCTTGTTGGCAGAGCTCTTGTCCATTCCTGAGGATGTCCAGCATTCGCCCATCACGATGTCGTCGGATAAACGGAAGGACATGACGCTCGACGCGCTCGTGCGGCAACTCCAGCGGTTGGCCGATCATCGTCCGACACTCCTTATTGTGGAAGATGCGCATTGGCTGGATCCGACCACGATAGATCTTGTGACACGAATCATCGACCATATTCAGCGGATGCGCGTGTTGTTGCTGATCACCTTTCGACCAGATTTTAAGCCGGCATGGACTGAGTATGGCCATGTCACAGGGTTAACCTTGAACCGTCTTCCACGCCGGCAAAGCGCCGAGCTTGTCGCATCGATGACCGGTGGAAGAACCCTTCCGCCGGAGGTTCAACAGGCCATCCTTGCGAAGACCGATGGGGTGCCTCTTTTTCTCGAAGAGTTGACAGAAAATCTCCTGGAATCCGGCCTACTCACGGAGGGGAACAGTACCTTCAGCCTGAAGGAACCATTGAAGGAGCTGTCCATTCCTGACAGCTTGCAAGCCTTGCTCATGGAGCGGATCGACCGGCTGGGATCAGCCAAGGAGATCGTCCAGATTGGATCTGCCATCGGACGGGAGTTTAGCTATGAACTGTTGCGGGAGACCGTCGATGTCACGGAGAGTGAGTTGAAGCAGGCGCTTCAGTTGCTCGGTGCATCAGGGCTCATCTTTCAGGAGGGTGAGATCCCGGCTGCCAAATTCATGTTCAAGCATGCGCTCATTCAAGATGCTGCCTATAGCACGTTGCCCAAAAAAGCACGCCGGGTGCTCCATGCCCGCATTGCGAAAACATTGGAGAGTCGGTTCGAGGAACGGGTCAAAACAGAACCTGAGTTGCTGGGGTATCACTATGAACAGGCAGGATTGGCCGTCCCCGCTGTCGAGTATTGGCGCCTCGCCGCGCACAGAGATGTCGCACGGTCGGCTAATGTCGAAGCGCTGAACTATTTCAATAGTGCCTTGGCGTTACTGAAAGAGTTGCCGGCAGGGCCTGAGCGCGATGGGTTGGAGTTGGACCTGCTCATTGAGCGAGGAGCCCCGCTCGTCACGGTGAAGGGATATGCATCGGCGGAGATTGAGCGGAATTATCTTCGGGCGCGAGAACTTTCTCAAGACGACGGCGATTCCGAGCAGTACTTTCTAGCGGTGTGGGGGTTGTGGGTGTTTCATTTGGTCGGAGGCTCGCTCGCAATAGCGTGCGACCTGGCTGAACATCTCCTGGCCATCGCGACGCGCAAGCAGCACCCGGATTTGCTCATTCGAGCCCACGAAAGCATCGGCTCAGCCTATACGCTCCTTGACCGGTTCGATGAAGCCAAAACCCATCTGCTCGCGGCCAAGTCCTTGTATAACCCCGAGAGACACCAGTCCAAGCCTCAACCCTATACCCAAGATCCCGGCATCACCGCCAGAATCATGTTGGCCCGAACGCTCTGGATATTGGGCGAGGTCGATGAGGTCGAGGCGCTGGCCCAAGAGGCCATTCGCATGGCAAGGGAACTTGAACACCCCTTCACCCTGGCATTTGCATTGGCGACGGTCTCCTGGGTCTATTCCACCATCCGCGATGCGGAGAAAACACTGGTTCTCTCTGCAGAAGCCATCGCCATTTCCACCAAATACTCGTTCGAAGTCACATTGGCGTGGTCGACTTCCCTGCACGGATGGGCTCTGGCTGAAAAAGGACGTGACGAAGGGCTGAATCAGTTAGTGAACGGTCTCTCCGCTGCACAAGCAGCCGGCGTCAGACTCAACCACGCGTTCACGTTGGCGATGCTCGCAGAAGTTTACTTGCGGAAGAAACGCATCGATGAAGGATTGGCTGCACTGTCAGAGGCCCAGAATCTGGTTCGCGTTGAGGGAGAGCGTTGTTGGCAGGCGGAATTGCTTCGATTGGAAGGCGAGCTCCTGTTGGAACAATCCGAACCATCCGTTTCCGGTGCGGAGCAGTGCTTTGCCGAGGCTATGAAGGTTGCGCAAGAACAGCATGCAACGATGTTTGAGCTTCGAGCGGCCATAAGCATGGCGAGACTCTTGAAGAAACTGAACCGATCGGATGCCGCAAAGAGTGTGCTGCAAGCCGTTTGCTCGAAGATCACCGTACGCGCTTCCAATGCTGAGTTGCTCGAAGCGGAAGTCATCCTTTCGGAACTTGATGAATGAGAAGGATGAAGAAGTCATGCGCCTAACTATCCTTGGTTCCGGGACCAACGTTCATCCCGCGCGTGCCGCAGCTGGTTATCTCGTGCGCACTGATCAGCACCTTGTTCTGGATTTCGGCCCTCGCACCTTGATGAATCTGATCAAGACTGGCGTCAACCGGCACCAGATCACGCATCTCTTGTTCTCGCATTTCCACGCCGATCATTTTTCCGACTTCATTACCTTCTTTTTTGACGCAATCATCTATGCCAAATATGGAGGTGGTCATCGTCCAGGGATGACGTTGATCGGCCCCACAGGGACGATCCGTTTATTACGAGCGATCATGCGGAGTTTTCCCAGCTTTTCCCCGGCGCCATTCAAGGTTACATTCAAGGAAGTAACGAACAAACCGTTCAGGATCGGGGACACTCGTATCGTTCCGAAACCCGTCGTCCATGTGCCGGATCTCTCTAGCGTTGGTTATCGAATCGAGTATCAAGGCAAGGCGGTCGTCTATTCAGGTGACACGCAGTACTGCGAGGCGATCGTTTCCTTATGCCGGGATGCGGATGTGGCCGTGCTTGATTGCTCCTTCCCCGCCAATCGCCCAGGCCTCGCGCACCTGCATGCGGGCCAATGCGGGCAGATCGCCAAGGAGGCTGCGGTGGGCCAACTCGTCCTCTCGCATTTCTACCCGATTGCCGATCGCTATGATGTCAAAGCTCAGGCTGCTGAGGAGTACCGCGGGAGAATCTGGAAGGGGAGGGATCTCTTAACAATCAAACTTTAGCGGGCAGCATATCCGGAATCCTGACATGGGCATCATGGAGACTACGGATTGCACCGTCATTACCTCCACTCGGTCTCTCGGTGTTCTATCCCGCGCTTCACGAGATACGCTTCACCAGTTTCAAGATAGCGTGAGAACGCCGCTGGCGGCCTTTTTCAGCATCCTGCTAAAGGCCTTCTTCCCTGGGCGCCCCACCCAGAATTTCAATGAACTTGGTCAAGCGGGCTGTTTTGACGGAATCGCCAGATTTGGAATAGATGGCCAAGAGATTCTTGACCATGCGTGACAAGATCGCCCGAACCTGACTTTTTTCGAGATATTTCTCTTCAAACCCGTACCCCGCTTCGGTGAGGAATCGAGCGCAGTTTTTTTCCGTCAGCAGGGCTCCGCCGTTGAAGCAGTCGATGAAAATTTTGTACCGGTCGGACTCATATTTCACCAGGAAATGCCCCGGCATGCCGATGCCAAACAGCGGAAAGGCTAACCGCTGTCCGATGAGGAGATACACAACCGACAGACTGATAGGGATACCGACCCGCCGGTCCATGACACAGTTGATATAGCTATTTTCGATCTCGTAATAGTTCTTGGTATTTCCTTTAAACCCTTGTTCGGTGAACAGGTAGCGGTTGAGGGCATTCACCGCTTCTTCCCCGGAGGCCCGATGGCCGATGCGTGCGTGAACTTCGGCGGCCATTGTATCCAATTGATCACGATAGCGAGCCACATCCAGAGCCGGATAGGCGTAGCGCGCAATCAGAAACGCCCCGGCTTCAAGGCTCATGGCTTCATCCGAGAGGGAGGCCAGCTCCGTCAGTTCCTCCTCCAGCTTGCCTCCTCGAATTTCTTCCAGGATAGACGCAAGGCGGTCGGCCATTTCCGGCTGTTCAATTTCCGCTTCTTGGAGCAGGGGGACGGCGGAAGGACCGATATCAATCAGTTTTCCGCTGATGGTGCGGACGATCCGGTCGTCTTCGTCCGAGAGGAGGCGAATCAGGGCACGTATCTGACTTTCCGGGATCATCATGTCACACTTGTGGTTGATTGCAAGCCTGCCGAGCAACACGTCCACCATCATCATCCGACGGATTGGAGTGTCAGTCAAGGGATCATGGCTGGTAGGTGGGGTTATCCCATGGCTCGCCGGAAGGCCTTGGCTCCGCCATACAGGCAGAGGGCATCGAAGACAAGCATGACCAGAATCACCATGCCGACGTGCGGCAAGGCTTCTGCCCAGCCCGACAAGATCAACGGACGTACTGCATCGATTGCCCAGGTCATGGGGTTGAATTGCGCAAGAAAGCTCATCCAGCCCGGCATGGCGGTGAGCGGCACTAACGCGGAACTAAGAAAAATCATGGGCAAGGACAGAAACCCCAGAACGGAAAAGAAATCGCCGTGACTCTTCACCGAGAAGGCCATGGCCATGGAGATGGCCGTCAAGCCGACGCCGAACATCATGCCGATCAACAGAGTGGTCGCCACGCCCAGGATTCCGGTTGCCGGATGGACGCCGAAGAGGTACGACACTCCGAGAATGACGAGGACCTGCATGGATGTAATTGCCATCACGAAAATGAAACGGCTGAGAATGACGGAGGTGCGATGAATCGGCGTGGACATCAACCGTTCAAGAAAGCCGTTTTCCTTATCGAACAGCAAATCCACCCCACCGGCCAAGCCGTTGTTCAGGACCGTCATAATGACGACCCCGGCAGCGAGGAAGCTGATGTAGTTGGGTGCCTGCATGACCTGTGTGTCCGCGGCCCGTTGAAAAAGATTGCCGAAGAAGATGAGCCAGAACAGCATCGGTTGAACCAGGGTGAACAGCATGCTGAATTTTTCCCGGCTGAGCCGACGGACCCATCGCATGGTCAATGCGCTGATTTCTTGCCAATAGTGCTCCACGTGACTCCTTACTAGCAGGATGCTGAAAAAGGCCGCCAGCTACGTTCTCGCGTCGCTCAGAGGCTCAACGTACCGAAGCGTACGCCTCGCCCCTTCGCCCGCTGCGGCCTTGCCGGACAGCCTTTTTGAGCATCCTGACGTTATGTTAGCGTTCAAACCGTACAGAACAGTTCAGTCATCTTGTTTGCATTAAATTTTTCCCGCAACCTGCTATCACGCCGACTCGGTCTCGGGGATCGACTCGGTAATGGCCCGGCCTGTATGGGCGATGAACACATCGTCCAAGCGTGGGCGGTTGTATTGAATGAATTCGATGCTGCAGCCCAATCGATTGGCGGCTTCAAGAATCGCGGGCAGTGCCTTCTCGGGCGACTCCACCCTGATGTCCAAGCCCTTGGTCGTCGTCCGGACGGACTTGATCGCCGGGCGGCCTTTCAACTCAGTTTCAAGCGAAGGGATCCGATCCAGTTCCTTGAGGGTCAGGGACACGATGTCCCCTCCCAGCGCGATCTTGAGTTCGACCGGAGACCCGAGCGTTTTGATCTTGCCGCCGTCGATAATCGCGAGCCGATCACACAGTTGATCGGCTTCATCCAGATAGTTCGTCGTCATGACAACCGTCATGCCGCGGGCTTTGAGCATCCGGACATATTCCCAAATGCGGAGACGGCTCTGGACGTCGAGGCCTAAGGTCGGTTCGTCGAGAAACAAAATCTTTGGATTAGGCAACAGGCCACAGGCAATGTCGAGCTTGCGCTTCATGCCGCCGGAATAGGTTTTGGCCGGTCTGTCGGCGTGGTCTTCCAAGTCCACTAACTTCAAGAGTTCGTTGATCCGTTTGGTGGCCTCGTCCGTTGTCAAATGATAGAGCGCACCCAGGAGCTGCAGGTGTTCACGCCCGGTCAGAAACCGATCGATCGCCCGTTCCTGCGGGACATATCCGATAAGGGTCCGGACCGTGTCCGCATCGCGCACAGTGTCGTGTCCCATGATGGTGGCCGTTCCCGAAGTGGGGTGCAACAGCGTGATCAGGGTGCGCAGAGTCGTGCTCTTGCCCGCGCCGTTCGGTCCCAGCAAGCCGAAAATCTCTCCGGCGTAGACCGAGAACGAGAGGTCATCGACAGCTTTATGGCTGTCATAAGTTTTACAGAGATGGTTGACGTTGATAGCGATCGTACGATCCATTAGTCCCAACCTTTTATGCCTTGATGTTCGTGCAACATGAATTGAACGAGATCGTTCAAGCGATGAGAGCGCCGGTGCAGCCCCTCGGCCTCCAGCAGGAATTGTTTTTCCAGCGAGGGTGAGGCCAAATAGACTTTACAGAGATGGTTGACGTTGAGAGCCATCGTGCGATCCCTTTAGTCCCAACCCGTTAGCCCTTGATGTTCGTGCAACATGAATTGAACGAGATCGTTCAATCGACGAGCACGCTGGTGCAGCCCTTCGGCTTCCAGCAGGAATTGTTTTTCCAACGGTGTACAGTCCAAGTAGGTTGAGAGGGTATTCACCAAGACTTCATCACTCACTTCTTCGCGAAAGAATCCTTGCCACGCCGCACTATCTTCTCGCTGTTGCAGGTATCGTCCGAGCACGTCGATCAGCGCCTTCCGCACATCCTTGGTCAAGCCTTCTTCGGTGCGCATGGGCGTCACCCGGATCGTGGCTTCGCGATAGGGCTTGTCGAAGTGCTCTTTGGTCAGCTCGCACCGTTCGAGTCCTTGCAGCAAGATGTTGGAGCGGCCATCCGGTAAGGGTTGTACGCTGACGATTCTTCCGATACAGAGGGCAGAAAAGATGGCCGGATTTCCGTAGTAGTCCGGTTCCCATCCTTCCTTCAGGAGCGCCATGGCGATACATTGTCCACCTACCGTGACATCGGCTACCATTTGGCGATACCGAGGCTCAAAAATGTGGAGCGGGAGATAGGTTTTCGGGAAGAAGACCACATTCGGTAGCGGAAATACGGGAAGCCGGTCGGGAATCGGAAACGGTTCAATCGTTTTGGACGAACTTCGGCCCGACGGCCCTCGCTCATGATCAGTCTGCATGGGCCACGATAGCTGACGCTTGTGAAAATTGTCAACGCTGGCTCTTGGCTATGGATGCAGAATGAAATGCGAAACACCGCTCTCAGACTGCCGATTGGTTCACAGGAGAGGCGCGTGGTATAAACCAGGCGGCTGGGGTGCTCTCATCACAGGGGAGGCTTGTCATTGTGGATCATGAGGCGAGGAATGGTGTGATCGACTATTGGCGGATCGGACTGGTTGTGGTCTGGTTAAGCAGCAGTGTCTCGCTTGCGCTTGCGGCAAGCAGCGCATCGACCCCGTTTCAGCCGGCAACGGCGGGCTATCAGTACACCTTCCCCAGGGATCATGGCTCGCATCCGACCTATCGGACCGAATGGTGGTACTACACCGGCCACCTACACACCAAGGACGGCCGGGCCTTCGGCTTTGAATTGACGTTCTTCCGCCGGGGCATCCCGCCTGAGGACGTGACGACGCTTCCGTCCAAATGGTCGGTGAAGGATCTCTATCTAGCCCATTTTGCGGTGACCGACATTAGTGGCAAGCGATTTCATTTCTCAGAGAAGCTTAGTCGCGAGGGCCTTGGGAAGGCGGGGGCGGATGAGTCGAAACTCCAGGTCTGGATTGATGATTGGCGAGCTGAGGCTGCCACGGATGAACGAGGGGCGCACACCGTGATCGCCCGTGACGACACCCATGCTCTTTCTCTCAGGCTGCAACCGGCCAAGCTTCTGGTCACCCACGGTGCGGCCGGTATCAGTCGGAAGGGGAAAGACGTGGGACAGGCCTCTCACTATTATTCGTTTACCAGACTGGAGGCCGGCGGAACGTTGACGATCGGAGGGGAATCCTTTGACGTCACCGGCCTCGGCTGGATGGACCATGAGTTCGGGTCGGGCGATCTCGGACCCGATCAAGTCGGCTGGGATTGGTTCAGCATTCAATTGGAGGACAACACAGACCTCATGCTCTATCGCATGCGATTGAAAGATGGATCATCCGATCTGGCATCGAGCGGCACCGTCGTCTCACCGGATGGACGGAGCCGCCATTTGGACGTGACAGATTTTCAGATTGAATCCCATGGAACCTGGACCAGTACGGAGAGCAAGGCGACCTATCCCAACCGATGGCGGCTGACGTTTCCGTCACTCGATGTGACGTTGGATGTGGCCCCGTTGCTCGCAGATCAGGAGTTGCGCACGTCGCGCAGCAGCCGCGTCTCCTATTGGGAAGGGGCGGTTGCAGTCACAGGTACGAAGCAGGGCAGGCCGATAAAAGGCCAAGGGTACGTCGAGCTGACCGGGTATGCAGAGCGGCTGAAGATGTAGCGGGTGTGCTCGTCGGCCATCCGATTCACCACGCGATTCTCGCTCAGTTGGGGCAGCCCTTCTGTTCCTCTTCGATGAGGTTCATGGTCGGACTGACTTGCAGTTCGACGAAGCTTCCACAGCGTGCGGTCCAGAATTTGGCGGGAGCCGGAGGTTTCGGCGGTGGAGGAGGTGGGTCTTCCTTGGGTTCGACTTGAACATTGATGATCGTGAGATTCGGGTCCAAGGCGGATCCGATCATGGGTTGGATGGCTCTTCCGTGGAAGCCACGCATGTGTGGAAAGCGAAATCCAGGGGCTCGGTTCTCAGGGCCGTGCATTCCAAAGCCATATATGCCGGCAGCATGAGGAGAGGTGGAAGGGCCGACGGTCACACCGCCTCGTGATTCCGCAGAGGCTGTGAGTGGGATGAGGGTCAGAAGTACGGTGATCAGGAGCTTCATAGAACACCGATGATTCGACTATCAGCGTAATCGCCCGTGCAGGAAGCCGTCAAGCGGGGGCAGGTTGGCATCGGCTGAATCAACCATGGGGAGCCGTTGCGGCGCACAACGGACTGCACGGTTGATCTGTTCATATGGAAGTGTCCTGATCCGCGGCTATTTCGCCAGCCTGCGTATTCGCAGTGCAGCCTTCACGCCCTTCTTGGCCGGATGGCGCACGGCATGGCGCAGGAGCCACTTTCTTTCCTTCGTGGCACCCTCTAGCCATCGTTCGCACAGCTCAAAGGCAAGACGGGGATGGTCCTTGGCAATATCGCTGATATGATTGGCCACACTCCGTCGAACATAGAGATCCGGGTCATCCTTGAGGGCCTCCAGAATCGGCAGGACGGGACGAGGGTCTTTGATAAAAGCTGGAATTCGTATCGCCCAGGGTAAACGCGGACGCGTCCCTTCGGAACAGAGCCGCCGCACATGGGGATCTGGGTCATCCGTCCACGTCACCAGTTGCGCCAGAGTGCGTTCCGGCCAACGGATCAGGAACGGGCGAATGGAAAATTCGGCACTGAACCGCCGCGTCAGTTCGTACTGGGCTGCCATCGAGATTTCAAACGGGTCATGCCCACGGTTGTGCTCTGGGTCCATGCCATAAGTGGCGACAAAACTCACATGAGGGAGGTAGAAGAACACGCCGAGTCCGAGGTCTTCCGTAGCTGTCTGCGGTGGAGTCAGCGACTGGATCAGGATGTGAACGGCGTCGTTGTAGCATTCGGGAAGGTACTCACGGAGCGTCCGTGCCAAATGATGTCCTCGTTGAAGAATGCTGAGCGGCTTCAAACCATTGCGCGCCGTACGTTGGAATGCCTTTCCGTCAAAAGTCGGATAGACGAGACTGATATTGTGCGCCAGACAGTCGATGGCCTCCCGATCGAGCAAGTCGGCTAGAGACATGCCTTTCTGAATCGAATGCGGTGCGGAAGGGAGGCGTGGGGTCGATGTCATAGGGCGTCTGGGCTTCATAAAGATACTTATTTCTTTCTCGGACACAGAAGTCAACTTATGCAGGCATCGAATGGAACTATCTGTGGATTTTTGCCACCAGTAAAATCTCCTCGAGCTTTGCCCCAATTTTCTCGCAAACGCTCCTGCAATAAAATTTTATTCAATCAGGCAGGTAACTTGCTCAACCGGTGAGTGCTGGCCTGGCGTTCCAATCATCTGCCAGTGCCGGTTCCTTCCAATTGAGAAGTTTGCACCAGCCTCCTCAACCATATGATGAGGGCCAATGCCCCGGACAACCTTTTAACCACAGGAGGATGTCATGGATAAGGTCTGGTTATATGCTGGTGGGATTGTTGTCGCAACGGCAGTGCTGATCTATGCCGTGCTCACGACGGTGAGTAGTACGAATCCGCCGGCCAGTGATCTGCGGGCGGCGTATCAGCAGTCGAAGTAATGTACTGCTGTTGAGTGTGGTGAGCCTGAGGCAGTAAGGGGTGCAGGGTTCAGTATTCATGTGATCTGCGAACCAGCACTCAAAGGAGAAGTTTGTGAGTGATGAGCTATGTGCCTGCCGGGTGCGATCGGGGTTTCCGATCGCGCTTGGCAAGTACAAAGAAGTGAGGTGGGATTTTGTCCGTCAAGCGTCCATATTCTTTTCTATCTGAGGACGACCGAAAGGACTGACTTCCTAAATATGCACATGCGTTGAGAGGGTTCAATGCTTGAATAGTTGCTCTCGTTTAAGCTGCCAGATCAAGCTCGCAGCAGCGTTCACGCAGTGCCCACTCGCTGGTAACCGTATGGTCACAGCACACCTGAGATCAGTCCACAGCCAACCACAATCAATAGCGCTGATACCATCAGTTGAATCGACCGAAGCGTGACCTTCTTGAGCATCTTTCCACCGATATAGGCCCCGGCAAAGGCAGACAAGCTCGCTCCGATGACCAACCGCCATGCGATGGCCTCCTCATGGGCTGAGATATCTGCGCCATAGACGGTCATGCGGGAGAGATCCACCATGACGGCGAGCACGATCCCCGTGGCAACGAACGCCTCTTTCTCAAGTCCGGCCTTGATCAGAAACATACTCCGAAAGGCGCCTTGATGCCCCGACAAGCCGCCGAAGAACCCACTGATCAGGCCGCCGAGCGGCAGCCATCGGCGATCAAGCGCGATCTTGGAGAAGGTGGGAGAAAGCTCCAAGCCCACGAAGGATATGATGAGGACTCCGATCACGAGCTTGAGAGCCGACACCTGCCGAGCGCTCCCAAACGCATGATATTCGTAGATCGGTTTAACTTCCCCTAGGTATGTCAGCAATGCAGCTCCCGCAAAGGCTGCCGCGATTGCTGGTAACCCGAACTGTAGCAGTACAGAGCGATCGGCCTTTCGTCCGAGCAGTCCAATCTTGAAGAGGTTGTTCGCCAGATGGACTATGGCGGTCATCGCAATCGCCAGTTCCAACGGGAAGAAGAGGGCGACCACCGGCATCAGCAGCGTGCCAAGCCTGAACCCAGAAAACAGCGTGAGGCCCGACGCCAATAACGATGCGATGCAGACGATGAGGAATTCCACTATGATTCTCCGAATCCGAAGTGGCGAGAGACCGTCATAGAAGATAGCAGTTTGAATTGGAAGGAGACGACAGCTCTACTGGGAGGCGAGGACTGAATGGTCGTATTCGGGAGAAAGGTTTTTGCCCACTCACGAATTGCGAGACGTTCCATCTTCAAAATGAAACGTATGCTGACCATCAGGACCAATCGTTTCTAGAGCCAGGCGCGGCCGATCACTGCGTAAGGCATCGCAAATGCCGTTGTGAAGCTCGTCGAAGGTCATGCTCGCGTACTGCTTTCCATCAAATGTTAAAAGTGGATGCAAATACTCTTGCGGATGTCGTACGGTTCCATTCTCAGTCTTTTCTGTGATGCTCACGAAAGCTCGTATGAATCCGGCATCACCATCCTCATTTGTGACAACGGCTGGGGGATCGGCATACGGGTCTCCCTTCTCGTAACCGAGTCCCGGTGTCGAAGAGGCAATATGTGGCGGCACTGCTTGAGCTGTTACCTCGATCCATTCGCATCCCGTGTGAATGTCCTCATGCCTCGGGGACTTAAGACGCCAGGGTGTCGCGTAGATGCTTATGTGGTCTAAGATGTCCAACGTAGGCGGTCACTCGCGCTGCCTGTAGCGCACGACCGGCGCAGACGGTATCGAGCGCAGCGCTGCGTTAGCCATCAACTGATCCTTTTGCAACAGCCGCTTTCACTTGTGCTGTGACATTGACACCGTTCTGATCCACGATCGTAAGGTCTGTCGCTAATCTCATGTTTTCAATAAGGTTCGGTCGCGATTGCTCGAGCTTGTTGAAGTCGGCGGTTTGTTGATCAGTCGCCACGCCGGACCACACCGTGTTCGCAAAACCGCAAAAGTGATCCGACAGCAAGTCCAACTGGAAGAAACGGTCGTTCGTAGGCAGGGAGATTTGGGGCTTCGGATCGCGCATGCTTAGAAGGTAGTTTACAAAACCAACTCCTCTGGCCTTCCCAGCTCCGGGTCCAACCTCGTCGTTACAGAAGTTATCACTCAGAAATCTTCCATTTATTCGCTTACTATCACTGAGATAGCGAACTACGTTGCTATACCAGATAAGGTAGCCAGCTCTAAGCACTGGAAACTCGATCGACTTTTCATTTCCCAGCTCGAATTTTAGGCAATTTCGCCCTTTGGCATCCGGTCCCTGAGTTATAAGGTGCTGGTTTTGATAGTAGAAGGCCCATGCGAACCAGCTCATCTCATTTTCATAACTCGACACACAGGTAACCGAGAAATCGAACTTGCTAGCTTGCTCAACGCAGGCGGCGAGGAAGGCGTCCCTGGTCTCGTCCTTTCGTCGACCACCTGCCCATTTCACAAATTTGCCATTCCTGTTCTTTGGAACCAGTAAGTTGATCCAGTGCTCGGCGTGTTCCGGTGAAGTGAAATGACAAGCGGCTACTGTGTGCAACACGTGTGGGTCGCCTTGCATCCACTCTTGTGGTTTTGCATCGAGTGTGGTGAACATTCTGTGCCGTGTTTGATAGCTAACGATTAAGCGAACTTTTTGTTTGCCTAAATGGGGTTGCGTGATGCCCCGTCTGGCCTTGGCTATTGTGGGGAAATCGATTCCAATATCCCTGGAGTGTGGGCTGGTGTCAAGTCTCCTTAGGTCAACAATCAGGGCAGTGAGTCGGCGTCAAGTTGAACTCGCTGGGTGGTTCTCGTCTTGACTCCAATCTAGTTGCTATGGTTAGGTCCCGCCACCACGATGAAGATACTTCGTACAGTCCTTAGCCTTAACCTATTCTCGCTCATACTGTTCACGCTGGCCTGCCAGAAGGAGAGCGAATCGGTCGTCTCGATCGCCTTGCATCCCAAGAATGCCGACATCCTCTACGTCGCCACAAATGATGCGGTCTACAAATCACGCGATGGGGGAGGGACTTGGGAAAAATTTCCTAGTTTCAGCGCGCGGCGGGTGACGACGCTGGCGATTGATCCGCTCCTGCCCGCGGCGATCTATGCCGGCACGATGGGGGATGCGGTCTACAAGAGCCCGGATGGAGGCCAACATTGGCTGCCGCATAATGTCGGATTGAAAGAGCACGTCTCCTTCATCAACCAGTTTGTATTTCACCCGGCGGCCAGCGAACAGATCTATGCGGCGACGACGGTCGGCGTCTTCTATACGAAGGATGCAGGCCGTGAATGGACAGAGCGGATGAACGGGATGAAGGAAGTCCACATCGTCACGTCGATTGCCATTAATCCCAAAGAGCCGGCGGTGCTGTATGGTGGGACAACTGGCGGGGTGTACCGGTCCGATGATGGGGCGACGACCTGGAAAAAAATCAATAACGGCTTGATTCCCGAGAAAGAACTCATGGCGGCCATGGCTCTCGGGGTCAATGCCATTGAGATCGATCGGACGAATCCTGACGTCGTCTATGCTGGTACGACAAAAGGTCTCTTTCGCACGGGGGACAAAGGAGAGCAGTGGGAGCGTATCGGCCAATCCATCTCCGATCCCTATATCAGCAGCCTGGTCCTCCATCCGAAAGAACCAGCCCAGCTGTATATCGGTGGCCCAGCCGGGATTTGGAAAACTTCTGATGGGGGAAAGACCTGGCAAGCCATGAACCACGGGCTTGCGACGCTGAATATTCGAGCCCTGGCGATGGATCCCAAAAACGTTCACACCCTCTACGCCGGCACCAACGGCAGTGGCCTCTACCGTTCAACCGATGCCGGCGCGACCTGGACGGCTGTGCCGCTCAAAGCCGCGCCGCAGGCTCAACACTGATGTTACTGGTCATCAGTCATTGGTCATTTTCAACCCCAGTGACTGATGACCAGTGACGAATGACTCTAATATCCAGTCTTTGCTCCCGCGCTCCCGCCCTGGTACCGGCTGCTGTACGAGATCATCCGATCTGAGAGTGCCTTCCACTCATCGGCCGTCATGAGGTTCTTCATCTTGAATCGCAGGCTGAGGACGCTGGCCGAGCTCTGCATCCGTTGAATGTTCGCTTCGTTGATGATTTTGGAAATCTCCGATGCCTCCGCGTCATAGCTGGCGTTCAAGGTGTAGAGTTGTCGGTGGTATGCCCGCTCCCGCTCACGGCTTTCCTTGAGTTCCTTGATGATCTCGCGTGCGAGCATATTCACTTGCTTCGCCTTCTCAGGGTCCTGGACGGTCCGATTGATCAATCCCTCCATATCTTGCTGCCCCTTTTGCCAGTAGGCATCGCTGTTGCCGCCACCCATCATGCCGTGGTGATGGTGGTGTGACGAACATCCGACCAAGGTTACCAGGGCCAGTGCACCGAAAAACCCAGATACTGTCCGATTCATGCTGTCCTCCCTTGAGAGTTGTTCCGTACCCTTGTCCTACCGTATCATCTCTGAACCTAGTATGGCAGAAGCGCGCCCCCCTGTCTCAGATCCGGCTCAGGTGCTGAAGGAGGAATTCCGCCGGCATTTGGAGATGTTCTACGCCAGACTCAATCTGGCGCCCCCGTACGAGAGCGTGGAAAAAGCCGTTCGTACCTTAACGACCATCGTGCACGGGCTTCCTCATGACGAGCAAGTCAAAATTGTAGCCGATCCTGCGTTGCAATGGCAGCAGTTCCGCAACGCGTTCGAAACATCGGGGCTGGCGAAGAAACATCGCGGGATCATTGCCGGTCTGGTTCGTGATCGTAGCGTCGTGAACTTGCCGGTTGAGTATGACCACTTTTTGAACTTCTTCCGCAGATGATGAGGCCTGATTGAGCTCGCTCAGGAACCGTTGGGCGGTGTGATGGCTGCACGCAGTTCGTCGTATACTTGCATGAGACGGCTGTCCTCCAGGCGATAGGACAGGGTGACCGTCACGATTCCAAACAGCGCGACCATGCCGGCAAGTCCTATAATGCCGATGCCCAAAAACGCTCCACCGAGCGTCGTGAACCCGCCTTCCAGCGCGTATTGCACCACAAAAGTCAGCGATCCCAACAAGACGACGGCGAACCAGATCGCGGTGATGAGGGCTGATGACCAGGGAATTCGTTTGACGCAGTGCGTCACCAGCGCCTCGTCGTGGGGAGACACGTGAACCAAGCCTTTGACCGGCCACGCTGTCCTGAACTTTCTGGAGAAGAGGCGGTATTGTGGACGGATGGCGATCTGCGACAGGTCGGGGTACCACCAAGCCACTCCATGCGGCAGCATCAAGACTCCGTCGGGACCGAAACGATCGCGGACGCCCTCCAGCGTTGAGCCAGACCACTGGTCTGGTCGAGTGGCCACACGACAGCCATAGCGTACGGCATCCGGAGTAAGGCGGATAAAATAGACCCAATCTCCGACCAGGAGTCCGAGAAAGAGGGCACCGGCAAAGAGACCTGCGAGAAGCATGGGTGTAGCTATCACACAGAAAAGAGCGACGAATCAAGGCGGGCAGGAATTGGGTATGCGCTGATGGGGAACGAGCCGGTTTACACAAGAACTTCTGCTCCGGCATGCGAAAAGCTTGTTGACTCACGCGGAGGAGTTTGGCTACAGTACGCCGGGCAATGTTTCCGGCGGGCTGTGGACTACCTGATTTTCCCGCCTCAATATTGATTTTCCCCGCGTCACCATGACGGTGTCTTCCTCTGCAGGGTTGCAGTGCGCAGAGACCGGATCGTACGGATTGCTGGAGGCAAACATGGATCCCGACAAGATTGAGCGTGTGTACACCTCCTATGCGGGGTTTTACGACAAAGTGTTTGGAAAAGTATTCCACGAGGGCCGCGAGTCGGCCATCCGGAATTTGGATGTGCAGCCGAATGAACAGATTCTTGAAGTCGGTGTCGGGACGGGATTGGCCCTTCCCATGTACCCCCGTCATTGTCGCATCGTCGGTATCGATGTATCCGAAGGGATGTTGGCCAGGGCAAAGGAAAAGGCGGCGGCTCATCAGCTTGATCACGTCGAGTTACACCGCATGGATGCCGGTGCGATGCAATTCAATGATGACAGCTTCGATACGGTCGTTGCGGCCTATGTCGTCACGGCGGTGCCGGACTATCGAAAGGTCGTCAACGAGATGATTCGAGTCTGCCGTCCTGGCGGGCGGATTATCATGCTGAACCATTTCAGCAACGGCAACAAAGTGATCGCCGCCGTGGAAAAAGCACTTTCTCCCATCACGAAGCACCTGGGCTGGCGGACGGACTTGTCTCTCACGACCGTGTTGGAAGGCACGTCGCTCCACATTGCCAGGAACCAACGGGTGAATCCCTTGCGACTCTGGGCCTTGGTGGAATGCATCAACGGCAAGGGGCAGCAGATGAACGGGAACGGCACAGCGCACGCCACGTCAGGCTATGCCAGAGGGAACGGAACCGCTGCCTACTCCAACGGAAACGGGCGCTATTCTCCTGAGCACGCGCACTAAACAGTGGTCGCCTTCCTCTAGCGCTCACGCCGCGACCGGTGTTCCCGAACCAACCAACGCTCCCATTCTCGGCCGGGGATGATTGTCGTACCGACCAGGCAGTTGCCTGAAAAACATTGGGTGATCCGATCCGCCAGGACCTCCAGGATTCGGCTAAGCCTTCTGTCCTGAACGCCAAAGACTCTCAGCATCAGCCCAAAGCCTTGTCCTTCCGGAGGGCGATAGGCCATCGCCTGGACCAGATTGTCCTTGTTCACCGAAGGATCGTCTGCCGGTCTTAGGGCCCCTTCCCATTGCACCGCCGGATGAATCGCAACGGACCGTCCCGCGTCCTGCCACGTGCAGGGTAAGCCGGCCTGCTCCAACTCGTCCAATAGCCAGTGAATAGTGGGACCGTTGGCGTCAAGCCCTTGAAAGGTCCATCGGGCAAATTCGCCGGCTTCCTGGGCTGTGACAACCGGCAAAGTCAGTTCTTCCAGATGAGCCTCGTCGCAGACCACATAGAGCTCGCCCTGTGGATCGAACCAGAAGCGTAGCTTTCCCGCTTTGACTTCCGTATGGATCACGCTGAGCGAGGAACAGTCGATTCCGTCCTGTTCAAAGACCGAAAAGTCGGTCACGCCGGTCATGGTCAGTTTGGCGACCCGCGCAAGCCCTCGAATCTCGTAATGAATGGTTACGGCAATCGTCGTGCCGGCCGGGACCTCACGCGTTGATCCTTCGTCGAAGAGACGCCGCTTCACGATCCGCACTTCAGTCACATAACCGGCGCGAAACCCGCCCGTATGACCGATCAGCCATCGAAGGTCTTCTGCATGTTTGATGGTGCGGTCCACAGGGGTAATTGTAGCGTAGGCCAGCGCGAACGGCTAGGCTGGTGAGCGTATCCAACAGGAGAGGACGGGGAGAGGAAGCCTCGGTCGCAGGCTCGATCGTAGCTCGCAGGATCCGCACGAGATCAAGCCGACCTTACCGCACCAGGAAGCCGCAATCGTTGCCTCCTCTCTTCCTTGGTTCACCATGAGGAACAACCCGTGCGGCTGAAGGTTTCGCGCAACTTGCGAGAAGAGGACCAGTGGTGAAAGAAGAGAAAGCGGCAGTCGCCAGGCCAGTACAGGAGCCGGTGTCACAAAGGGGTACCACGCCGTGATGATGTGGGCGGGGGAGCAGTAGCGGCGATAGTCCTGGACGTGAAATTCCGTGTTCGAAAGGTCCTGGATATAGCCCTGCGCGTAGTCATGGCGACTATATCCATTGATATACATCCGATGGCCTTCCACCTCGACGCCGATCAGCTTGGTCGGGCGAAAGAAGGTGTATAGAGTAGGTGCGTACCAAAAATTACTCGATCCGATGTCCTGTACGGTGCCACCGGTTGAACGGGGTAACCGTAAGGCTGACCACCCTTGATCGAGCAAATCAAGGTAATCATACTGTCGTAGGGCCGTCGCCTGGGTCGCCCGTTGTTCAAAGCGTATACGGAACCGGCGTTGGAGCGATGCAATCCGTTCATATTGGACTCCGCTCAGATCGTGCAGTTCCTCCGCCGGCCGTTCCCGATAGATTCCACGTGACCAGGCGAACCGCTCCCCAAGGTGGTACCAGAAGGCGTGATAGTGGGAGCGAACCCGCTGTTGAAACGAACCACGGAGAGAGGGGTCTGCTCCCTCGCCGGTGGAGGACGCCGCAAGCACGGAGTGATCTCTATCAGCTGCCGAAAGAGCCATGACAATTACTTATCGGTCAATCTTCTGCAGGGCTGAAGGTGTGAATGGAGGATCATGGTGATTCCCCGGAAAGATACCGCTCATGCCGGCTCAATCATTTGGAGAGGACTAACACAGGATGAAAGCACGGCTAGTCGTTGCTAAGACAGGAACGGGGCTGACCGGCACGATTCCGGTCAGGAGAGCAGTTTAACCCTTATCCGGTGGCGCGCTCGGTGACTGACTGAATCCAATCGTCAACCCATCCATTCGACCTGGAGCGAGGGCGACTCTCTTTTCGTCTATGGGCACCAGTGCACGCTGCTGGGTGATCGATGGAAGATCGGCACAGGCGAACTCAATCCCGAGGAGTCGGTTTCCCGCACCGGGATGAAATCGAAGCAGCGACCCCTTGCCGAATGAATGGACTGAGTCTGTGTTCAAATCCGGCCGATCCAGCAGTTGTCTCCAGCCGGCGAGGTTGGTCGACACCTCAATATCAACCCCTGCAACACCGGTAATGCCATAGGGGCCATGCTGTCGCACCTCCCGCCAGGTAGTCCTCAACTCGTTGATTCGTCCTTGATGGGGATTGCTGTGGTTGTCGCATAGAAAGACCAGGGAACTACCCAACAGCATCGAAAATGTCTTGGAACCTGCCTCAGTTCCAGCCATCCAGGTTCGGAGATTCGTCAGTGCTCGACCGACCCGGGTCTTGTCTCCCCCGGATGGACCGAGCCAAAACGGTGCGCTTGGTTGACCATCCAAGAGGTTACGCAAGACGGTGAGGGTGGATTGCATCACAACAGGCGATTCGTAGTTCAGTGTCAGAGGTGGTGCATGCGACACCCTCCGAGAGGCTAGCCCTTTCACCGTTTCCCAAGTCGGTTTCCACGGTGCGAAGCCAAGGCCGTAGAACCATGTCCCAGGGAGCTCCGAGCCGGTGAAACGACCGATTTCAATCGTCATGTTACCTGCATACAGGCCACCTGACACGAGCAGGCCACAGTCGGCAAGCGGCCAGGCGACCGGTAAGCCGAATTCATGGCGAAAACGGGCAAACACTCGCTCTACGTCCTGTGCGTGAATCAGGATGCGATCGATCCCACGAATCAGCGGGTCCATGATGGCCATATGGGTCAACTACTCTACGGGAGAATGAGTAGAAAAGGAAGTCATGTCGATTGGTAGAGATGCTCCGAAGGCTCCAGACTCTTGTCACTTTCCGGAGGGTGACCTCATGATGAGTCCTTATATATGAGGAATGGAGATTTTGCACCAGTTGGCAGGTTGCCATTCAATGACGAGGACTAATCGTCCATCAGCTCCGGGCACGTGGGATGTTACAGACCTGCGGCCGTGATGCCAATGGCAAACGGGAATAGCCCGGCACCGGACTTGACGGAAGTCAGGTGGCTGTGCCAGTAAAAGGGCTATGCGGGCAGTGTGTCTTCAGCATGTTCCCTTTGAAGGTCCCGGTGCCTTTGCCAAGGCTCTCGCCAAGCGCGGGGCCACTCTTGCCTCCCATCTCGTTCCGAAAGACGGACTTCCCCAAGATGCAGGTGATCTTCTGATCGTGATGGGTGGGCCGATGTCGGTCAACGATCCCGATACATGGATTGAAGAAGAGACCGTCTTTATCCGATCTGTGCTTCAGGCGAATAAGCCGATCATTGGTGTCTGTCTCGGGAGTCAATTCATGGCCAAAGCGCTTGGTGCTACCGTGCGGTCGGGCAAGGCGCTCGAAATCGGCATGACCCCGGTTCGTCTCACTGATCCGGGGAAGAAAGACCCGGTGTTTGGGACTTGCCCTGAGACGTTCGACGTGTTCGAGTGGCACGGAGAGATCTTTGATTTACCCGATGATTGTGTCCCGTTGGTTAGCTCAGACATCGCCCCGCTCCAAGCATTCCGGTACAGCGCGCGAGCCTACGGGCTGCTTTTCCATCTCGAGATGGAAGAGGGAGGGATCGATTCCCTGTGCCGTGAGTGTGCGCCGGATGTGACGAAAGCGGGCTTTACCGCACAACAGGTCAAGGCCACAGCCTTGCCACGGCTTCCGCAACTCCATGGCATGGCTGATCGGTTGATAGGGTATCTGCTCGGCGACGTACGTTGATTGCGGCTGCGGCTCTGAAGTACTCTACACACCCCTGCAGTCAGCTGTCAGCTTTCAGCCATTAGACCTGGGACAGTTGCTGTGGGCTGATCGTTAAAGGCTGAATACTATTCATGAAAGGAGCTTGATTGACCATGGGTGGTTTCCCGATTGAAGTCGCGACACGTATTAAGACATTGCCGCCGTATCTCTTTGCGGCCATCGACAAGATGAAGCAAGAGGCGATTGCCCGCGGGGTAGATATTATCAATCTCGGGATCGGTGATCCCGATTTGCCGACGCCAATGCCGATCATTGAGAGCTTGGCAAAGGCCGCCAAAGATCCAAAGCATCATCAGTATCCGTCCTATGAAGGCATGCTGTCGTTTAGGAAGGCCGTGGCGGGCTGGTATCAGCGTCGTTTTAGCGTCACATTGGATCCGGCCAGCGAAGTCCTGACACTGATCGGCTCGAAGGAAGGTATCGGTCACATTCACCTCGCCTTTATCGATCCCGGCGATATCGTGCTGGTGCCCAGCCCTGGGTATCCGGTCTATCCGGTTGGAACAAGTTTTTGCGGCGGGCAGTCGCACATCATGCCGCTGACCAAAGCCAACGGCTTTCTGCCGGATCTCACGGCGATCCCAAAGGACGTGGCGAAGAAGGCCAAGCTGATGTGGCTGAACTCACCGAACAATCCAACATCCGTCATCATGACGAAAGACTATTTCAAACGGGTCGTGGACTTTGCGCAGGAGCATCAGGTGATCGTGTGTCACGATGCGGCCTATTCCGAGATTTACTATGACGGGCGAAGGCCGACGAGTTTTATGGAGGTCGATGGCGCCAAGGAGGTAGGAGTCGAATTCCACTCCCTCTCGAAGACGTATAACATGACTGGATGGCGCCTTGGCTTTGTCGTAGGCAACAAGGATGTCCTGGCCGGCCTTGGCAAGGTGAAGAGCAATTTGGACTCAGGTTGTTTTGAGGCCGTTCAAGAGGCGGGGATTACGGCGCTTGGTCTTGATGATGCGGTGACGGACGACCTGAGGAAAACGTATCAGGAGCGTCGAGATACCCTGGTCCCTGGCCTGAAGAAACTCGGCCTGGAGGTGGATCCTCCTCCCGCTGCGTTCTACGTTTGGGTGACGGTGCCCAAGGGTTATACATCGGCATCGTTTACGGCGCATCTGTTGGAAAAGGCCGGGATCGTGACGACGCCGGGCAACGGCTTCGGCGCACCTGGGGAAGGCTATGTCCGCATGACGGTCTGTACCACCAAAGAGCGTTTGGCCGAAGCAGTCGAGCGGATCAAGAAGGTGGGATTCTGAACCGGTGAGCAGTGAATGGTAAGGGGTGAGGTGGAAATACAACGAATGGACCCCTCACTCCTTACCCCGTACACCTAACTGACTATGGAGACTGTCTTCATCGGATTCGGGTCGAATGTCGGAGATCGGGTAGACTATTGTGATCGGGCAGTGACGCTGCTCGGTCTCCTGCCCCATTCAAGACTGCAAGGCGTGTCGTTGCTCTATGAGACGGAGCCGGTTCGTGACCGGACTGATCCTGGGGAAGGCTGGTTTCTGAATGGGGTGGTGCAGCTGGAGACCGACATTGCCCCCCATAGCCTCGTCGCGATGCTCCAAGAAATCGAACGCGCACTTGGACGTGATGACGATCATCGGTCTGGTCCCCGCACCATGGACCTTGACATTCTCTTCTACGGAACGCGGCAGATCGACGAACCGGGATTGACTATTCCGCACCCTCGATTGCATCAACGACGGTTTGTTCTCATGCCCTTGAACGAACTTGATCCGCTTTGGGTCCATCCGACGTTCAAGCAATCGGTGGATCAGTTACTGGCTGACACCAAAGACCAATCTCAGGTGAATCTGCTCTTTCCGCAACCTTCTACAAAATATGGTTCTCGACCGGCCTGCAGTGCGCAGCCTGAGTCATGAAGATCATTCGTTCACCTGCAGCCATGATTGCCTGGAGTGAGGCACTGAGGCGCGAAGGTGTCACGATCGGGTTCGTCCCGACGATGGGCGCGCTGCATGAGGGGCATCGATCACTGATTCGTGAAGCACGGTTACAGTGTGATGCGCTGGTGGTCAGCATCTTCGTGAACCCCACCCAATTCGGGCCGCATGAAGATTTGGCCAAGTACCCTCGTCCCATCTCTCATGATCGGACGATCTGCCGGAAAGAAGGTGTCGATGTCTGTTTTGAGCCAACCGCCGAGGCAATGTATCCGGCTGGGTTTCAAACGACGGTGACTGTTCCGGCAGTTGCGCATCGATGGGAAGGGGAGGTCCGCCCACATCACTTTGCCGGGGTTGCGACCGTGGTGACCAAACTTTTCGGAATGGTCCGACCGCACCGCGCTCTGTTTGGACAAAAAGATTTTCAACAATCGGTCTTGGTTCAACGACTGGTGAAGGATCTCAACCTCGGTGTTGATATTGTGGTCCGTCCGACCGTGCGTGAGCAGGATGGGTTGGCCATGAGCTCACGCAATATGTATCTGTCGCCGGATGAGCGAGGGCGAGCGGTGACGCTCTACAAGAGCTTGCAGGCCGGTGCCAAGGTGATCAGGACAGGAGGGACGGATGCCAAGACTGTCCGGTCCGCGATGGCTCAGGTGATCACCCGAGAGTCGACCATCACGACCGACTATCTTACAGTGTGTGACCCGCTCACACTCGAGCCCGTAGCTTCCGTGCGCTCCCGAGTAGTGCTGCTTGGTGCCATACGACTTGGTTCCGTTCGTTTGATCGACAATCTCCTGGTCAATACTCCTCCCCAAAATTCATAGGCGATACATCGCGTAGAATTTGATAGATCTCTATCTATGCTGGGAGGATCAGGGCGGTGAAAGTCCTTGAGCAATTCGACCGCCACAAACGGTTGATGGGAAAGCATATTTCTCCTGTGAGCCGCTGCGAGTGGCCTATAACAGATGTTTGCAGACTGTCCTATGTGATTCTAGCTCGATTAAGGGAGGGATAAAAGGCAGACATCTGGCCAACAAGCCTCGTACACGATCAGCTGTTATAGTCCACTAGGCGAAGAGGTTTTGATGAAGGCTCTGCCCTACGAGCAGGCTGAGGATCACTTGGCTGAGGCGGTGTTTATCATCCGTGACCATTTCCAGGAACCGAATGCCCATGGATTCCGGCCGGGATGAGCATACCATGGCGGTTCCAATCTTTATCGGCTCTTCGTCGGAGGCCGGCTTGATCACAAGCTCAATGAACGTCCCTTGCGGGAGGTTCGTCGTGGTTTCGAGGGTGCATCCACCCATGGAGATATCCGTCACACGATGGTCCATCCGCACCGCGTTGTTCGCGAGCAGATTGGCACGAAACGACACCGGAAGACGTTCATATTGACGGCGATCGGTGAGGGAGGTTTCAGCAGGGACGTGATTTCTGAAGACGCGAAAACGTGTTGTGCACAGCTGGCATCGGAAGGGAACGTATTTGAAGCGAGTGAGGACCCGCCCTATGGCGCCTTCGTCGGGGATCACTCGAACGAAGGGTGTTCCGCAATTCGGACAGTGTAGATCTTTCATGAACTCCGAGGAGCACCGGCGGCAGCTGCATGATCACATGGCTGCTCCGCCAACGCCTGCTCCTGCTGTGCCTCCAGAATTGAGACGATATCAGCGGGTGAGTAGGTAGGGGGCTTCACCCATTTCCCATCCGCCCGCTTGTATCCACCGACTTTACTCAGATTCGACCGATGCACTTCCTGGAAAATCGGTTCCATATCAATTCCATATGAAACTGCGGTGCCGTAGGTCACATAGAGCAGGTCTGCCATTTCTTTCGCAACGGCAGCCAAGTCTCCACTTGCCATGGCCTCTTTCAATTCGTCAAACTCTTCCTGAATCAGCCGGAGGCGAAGGCGTTTCGTGTCCTCATCCATCTGTGTCGGGGCAGCCTGCACCACAATCTCAAATTTATGGTGAAACGCTTCAACCATGGCCTGTTCGCTGGTCATTGTGCTCCTTCATTGATCTCAAACGGTAACGTTTTCCGCGGTACGATCTCCGTCGGTTCAAGGACTGGAATCTCGCGATCAGAGGAGACCCCCAAGTCTTTAAATCGGCGCGCTGCCGGAAGAATACGCGTTTCCAAGGAACCGATGGCGCGATTGTAGGCTGACACGCTCTTTCCAAGTGATTGGCCCACCTCGTTCATATGTCCGGCCAACACCGCCATCCGTTCGTACAGTTCTTTGCCAAGGCGGCCCGCCTCTTCCGCATGGGCGGTCATTCGCTCCTGACGCCATCCGTAGGCCACCGCGCGGAGGAGCGCAATGAGAGTCGAAGGGGTAGCTAAGACGATCCCATTCGCAAACCCTTCTTCAATGAGTCGAGGATTCTGATCCAGCGCGGCGCCGAGAAATTGCTCGCCGGGCAGGAACAGCACGACGAACTCAGGGGTACGGTCGAATTGTGTCCAATAGGCTTTCAACGACAACTCATCCATCCGACTTTTAACCTGGGCGGCATGGCGGCGCAGGGCTTCGGTCTGTTGCGTCTCATTCTGCGCCTCATGGGCGTCGAGATAGGCCGACAGAACGGTTTTTGCGTCGACGATGATTTGCCGTCCTCCCGGCAGCTGAACCACCATGTCCGGACGGAGACGCCCGTCATCACCGGTGACGGAGAGCTGCTCGACGAAATCGCAGTGGTCGACCATACCGGCCAGTTCGGCAACACGTTTCAATGTGAGCTCGCCCCATTGACCTCGGATTGCGGGCGCGCGCAAGGCTTTGACCAAGTTGCCTGTCTCTTGCTGCAACCGGTGCTGGGAGTCTGCAAGTGATTTCAGGTGCTGATCCAGTCCGCCATAGGCCGATTGGCGAGATTGTTCGAGGAGCCGCAATTCATCGTTGTAGCGGTGAAGCGAGTCTTGGAGGGGCCGAACTAATGCATCGATGGCCTGTTGCCGTTGAGCCAGGTCCCCATCGGCCTTGACATGCAGGCTTTCAAACGACACGGCGGCGAGTTTCAAGAAGGCTTCGTTGTTTTGCTTCAAGGCCTCTCCGGACAGGGCTTGGAACGATCCGATGAGTTCGTGGCGTGTCTGGTCGATCAGAGTCCTCTGCTCCAGAAGTTGCCGCGCTGCATCATCCATTCTGGTTTCGGCAGCAACTCTGGCCTGTTGAATCTCCCCTAGTTCGTGACGGAGTGAGGCCGTCACGGTTCGTTCTTGGTCTACCTGTCTGCGCAGTTCATCCGCAGTGGCCTCAGCCCGTTGGGCTTGGGCTCGCAGGCGACTGGTGACCCATAGTCCGACAAGTAGGCCACCCAGAAGGATCCCCGTCCCGAACCCGATGAGAACGGGAGCCATATCTGCGAGTAACTGGTCCATGGTATAAGTCTCAGGATAGTAAGCCGCTACATATAGCGGGTAGAACAAGGAAATACCGGCAGACTACGCAAGGTATTGGAAAAGGTCAAGAAAGCAGATGACTCGGATCAATCAGCTCTAGCCGCTCATCTATTACAGCGATGGCTGGATACAAATGGTCCCTGATCCCGCGTCGAGCCTCACACGCGAGCCATCGGAAAGCCGTACCATGGCCCCTTCCACATTCGCGATCGTCGGCAGTCCATATTCACGCGCAATGATGGATCCATGTGACAGGGTGCCGCCCATTTCTGCGATCAAACCACCGGCGAGGCCGAAGAGGGGGGCCAGGCCAGGGTCGATGACTGGGACCACGAGTATATCTCCAGGCATCACCTTACTCCAGTCTGCCGCTGATCGAATGAGGCGAACCGGACCCGTCACGGTTCCAATACTGATAGGCATGCCGGACAGGACACAGTTCTCGTTGGAGTGATCTCGCGGCATAGTCTGATGGTTGATAGCTGTCCAATCCTGGACGGTGTCGGGGACCTCGATCGTTGCGTGACGTTCTCGTTCGGTTCTCCGGGTCGTGATGACAACGGTCCAGTCTTGTGTATTTCCAGTAACCAGGTCTTCCAGTTCGGCGGTGGTTAAGAAGAAAATGTCGTCGGTTTGCCGAAGCAACCCTTGCTCGACAAGACGTTCTCCAAGCCGGATGAGGAGGGTTCGAGTAGCTGCGGAGTAGTACATCAAATGGTGCCGGTTTGCTTCTCTCAGCGAAAAGAATCGGCATAATCGTCGATAACACCAGCGGAAGACGACCCATCGGTCCAACCGCCAGCCCATTCGGCGCTTGATCTCAGCCAGCGCCGATACTTGGCTGTTACCCTGGCGCAATCGAACGGTGTCCTGCGAGTGGGCATTGGAGGCAACTTGGGCGCGCAGGATCGAAAGAATTGCTGTGGGGTTATCGGCGAGCCGCGGCGACATCACATCAGATTCGCCAACCCCGCGATGGCCATAATCGTCGAGATATTTGTCGAAGGCACGTAGGAACTGTGTTTCGGCGAGAGTCGTTCGGAATGTCGTCGAGTCCCATGATGCGGATGTGAGAACGGTACGGGTAGGCGCCTCCCGTTTCGCGATGTCGGTGAGCTCGGCCAGCCGAAGAATTTGTTGTGCGCTGATGACGGTCCCTTGCCCTTGAAGCGCCGCATTCAGCAGTGGTCTCCAGTCAGGGCCTAACCATCCGGGCAGCACCTTGCTGAAAATTTGAAGGCACTGTCCGACTCCCCCCGCAATGCCAAACGTGATTTCCCGACGTTCAAGCCATGGGCCGAGCCTATCGAGCTCCGACACGAGCTCGTTAGGGGAGAGGTTCAGCACAGATGCGCGTTGATAGGTACCGGCCAGCCCCTTCATCTCGGCAAAGACACATGGCCCCACTCGCTCGACGCGGTGCATTTCCTTCAGCATCAGCCATGCGGCACGAAGGGACGTCATTTTCCCGAGCGGCTGAACCTGCGGCGGCTTTTGTAGCGGTTGACCGCCCATCTGTTCCGCATTCAATGCGGGATCGCCGCCGAGCTGCGCGACCAGCGTGTGAAAGAGAGTGACGTTCAGGTATGGGCGTCCCTGTAAGATTCGGACTGAGGTGAGTCCTTCGGGAATTCTGCATCCAAGCCGGCGGTAATGCTCGAGGATGTAGCGGTCCATAAACTGTTCAAGGAATGAAAGGCTCAATGGACTGGGAAGTTCAGGGAGCGTTTCTTTAAAGTTGGTTCGTGACCACTCGCAGTCATCGCTTGTCAGGTCGGCAGTTGGTCGAACGGTGGTGATCGGGCGAGCCTGTAGGATCCAGAGTTGCTCCGCATCAAAGGCCCATTCGATGTCGGTGGGTTGTCCTAAGGTCCGCTCAATCTCCTTGGCAATCTGGGCAAGCGAAACGAGTTGATTATCCGTGAGAGACGATCGGGTTTGCGCGGCGTCTTCGAGTGCAGCTAGGTGCAAGCCCGTATTCGAGACGCGCAAACAGTCACTCTTTCTGGCCAAGAGACGAGTAGGAGTCTGGAATGGTTTCCCTGCTTCAGCGGGTACCTCCACCACATATTCGTCTGGGGTAACCGTCCCGTCGACCAGCGGAGCAGCGAGACCGGGGATGGCATTTATCATGACCTGCGAGCGTCGTCTCGTGACAGGATGAACGGAGTACGCGACGCCTGCTGCCCGCGCATCGATCATCGGTTGGATGACGACGGCCATCCTCGGCGCCGCTTTTCGGCCTTGCCTCGCTAGGTAGCTGATAACCCGCATCTCCCACAGCGAGGCCCAGAGATCTTTGATTGCGCACTCCACTTCCGGAAGCGTGCGGCCAAGGTGAGTGCGATAGAGACCGGCAGCACTCGAATGAGTGGTGTCCTCGGTCGTGGACGAAGAGCGGACCGCCCAGAGAATGGCAGGTGGGTGTTCCAGAGCTCGTAATGCTGTCAGGCAGTCTGTGGTGAGCTTGGAAGTCTCCGTTCGGGTGATTCTGGTCCGGCAGTCAGCCAATGCACGGACTTGGTCAGATTCCGATAATCCACAGATCCGGTGCCACTCTTCCCGGTCTCGGAATCCCGAGTTCCCTAAGTGCTTGGTATAGGCTTCGGTTGTGATACAGAGTCCCTGTGGTACTGGGAATCCAGCCTCCATCAGTCGATGGAGTCCCAGCGCCTTCCCACCCACGAGACGGAGCTCGTTGGATTGCGAGAGTGAGAGGATGAAGGGAGGCGTCATACGCCTGTATAGTATCTAGAGCTGCAGGATGAGGTAAAGGTCATTCACGTTGGTGCCGGTAGGGCCGGTGTGGATATGGCAGCCAAGCTTCTTTAAGGCTGGATAGGTATTGTGTCGCTTCAAGGAAGCGTGGAGATCAACTTTGAGCCGGTTAGCACGTGAGACGGTTTCTCCACTTACAAGGGCTCCCGCTACGTCGGTAGGCCCGTCGGTTCCATCGCTCCCTAACGCGACGACCCACGTATTAGAGAGACCAGAGATTTCAAATGCAGCCGCAGCCGCAAATTCTTGAGCTCGCCCGCCCACTCCCTGACCGGTGACCGTTACCGTGGTTTCCCCTCCTCCTACTACGCAGAAGCGGCGTCTCGCGCGACCCTGACCGGTTCGGAGTTCTTTGCCTAAGTCGCCAAGCCGCTTGGCTGCGACCCGCGCTTCTCCTGTGATGGGAGAGGACAGGAGGTCGGTAAAGAGGCCCTCTTTTCGTGCAGCTCGCGCCACCGCTTCCAGCATGATGCGATTACTGCCGATCAGATGGTGGTACACCGATCGTTCACGGGGCGACCCAGGTTTCAAGGTTTCCGGCACGTCGCCCTGTTGTCCCCTCAGCAGGTATCGACGGACTGCCGGAGGAACTGCGGTCAAGATTTTATAACGTTGTAGCACTGCGATGGCCTCGGCAAATGTAGAAGGATCCGCAGCCGTGGGACCAGAGCCGATGGAGCCGAGATCATCGCCGATGACATCAGAAAGGACGAGGGTGATGATTCTTGCGCGCGTGGACGCAACCAGTCTGCCGCCCTTAATCAAGGAGAGGTGTTTTCGGACGATATTGATCTCGTTGATCGTGGCGCCACACCGAAGGAGAAGCTTCGTCGTTCGTTGCTTATCGCTCAGCGTCACGCCTGAGACGGGAGCCGGTAACAGACTTGAGGCACCTCCGGATAAGAGCACGATCAAAAGATCCTGAGGGGTCAGACTTTGTACCAGGCGTAATAACCGCTGAGTTGCAACCAGCCCTGCGCGATTGGGGATTGGATGGCCGGCTTCGAGGACGGTCGTTCGCCTTGTGGGGAACGTATGTCCCGTCTTGACAATCACAAGGCCATCGTCCAACCGCTCTTCGAGTACGATCTCTAATGCCTGCGCCATTCTTGCCGATGCCTTGCCGGCGCCGACTGCGATCACTCGTCGTATGCGGGATAGCTCAAAGGTTCGTCGCCCCACCCGCAGTGAAGCTCCGTCAAGGGAGACGCTCTTGAGTAGGGCCAGATAGGGATCAGCAGCCGTTAGCCCTGCCGTAAGAAGCTTGCGGAGGAGAGGTCGCGCTGGCGACGAGGGAAGACGAAGTCGCATGGAGATGATTGCTAGGGAGAAGGATCCTGCTTGAAGCAGCGATTGGGACAGGTCTGACGAGGAACTCGAATCTGGTAGGATCCGCGAGGGAGCATGTCCTTCTTAAACTCAGGATTCAGCATTTTGAGCTCAAGCAGATACGTGCCGAACTCTTCGGCAACGGACGTCAACGCTCGTTGAGACTCCTTCACGTTCACGGTGATGGTTTCCGTCTCCAATGGCATGTAAAGATCTTTTTTAGTCAGTCCAAGATACTTCTCCGGCTGGGAGTAGATTTCCTTGGCCGCGATGATGCGAGGGACGTATCGCATGGTCTCACGAGGGCCGTGCATCTTCCAATAGTCGGCAATTTTTTGTTCTTTGAGCAGCTTGCGGATGCGTTCTTCCCCGGCATTGTAGGATGCCATCGCCAGGAACCAATCATTGTCCTGAAAGTCTTTGAGGTACTTGAGATACTTCACTGCCGCTTCAGTCGACATTTCCAGATTGCGGCGTTCATCTCGGACGGCGTCACTCTTGAGTCGGTAGCGGCGGCCCGTAGAGGGGATGAATTGCCAGGGACCCGATGCCTTTGCCTTCGAGTACGCGGCAGAAATGCATTTGCTCTCGACCAGCAACATATACTTGAGATCGTCAGGCAATCCGGCCTCCGCCAACTGCTTTTCCGCAGGAGGGAAGCAGCGTCCGGTACGTTTGGCAAGAATGATGCTCTCCCCTTGATCTTCTAGGAATTGATAGAACTCATATTCGATCCGCTCTCTCACTTGCCAGTTGTCCAGAGGAACCTGCACTCCGGCAAAGGTGATCTTGTCCGGCAGCTTGAACGAGCTCAGAAAGAATCGTTCCCCTTCACGTTTGATTTCCGGCAGAATGACTAGACGATCTTCCGGTTCAGGTTGACTATCCAACAGGTCAGGGGCAAGCAGATCCTTCTCAGGCTCTAGCTTCTGTCCATTCACCCCTCCCGGATCCGTGGTGGCCAGCGATGGGATGGGGAGCATGACAAGAAGGAACAGAATTCTGATCGTGCGGACCAAGGACTGTACCCAGCAATGCATCATTCACAGGCTCCTCTAATCATGACAAAAGAACAAGTCGCAAGCAGTGAAGCTATCAGCTCCCCGAATTGTCGGCAAGAAGAATGGGCTTCTTGTTCATGGTACACTCGTAATCCTCCATGCGAACTCTGGCGGTTCTAAACCAGACTATCACCGATTGCTCCGCCTGTCCTCGTTTGGTCGTGTATCGGCAGGGGATTGCAAAACAAAAGCGGAAGCAATATCGCGACTGGGTCTACTGGGGACGTCCGGTTCCTGGATTCGGAGACCATCGGGCTCGACTCTATGTTCTAGGGTTGGCGCCTGCGGCTCATGGTGGAAACCGGACAGGACGAGTTTTTACTGGTGATCGGAGCGGCGATTGGCTGTATGAGGCGCTGCATCGATATGGATTCGCCAATCAAGCCGAATCGCAGTCCAGAGAAGATGGCCTGATTTTGACGGACTGTTACATTGGAGCAACCGTGCGGTGTGCGCCGCCAGGGAACAAGCCCATGCCGGACGAGTTCAAGCGCTGTAACCAGTACTTGCAGGCTGAGATGCGTTTGCTGAAGCACCATCGCGTCGTGGTTGCATTGGGGAAAATTGCGTTTGATCACTATCTCAAGACCTGTCGCTCTCAAGGCCGTACGATTCCAGTCCCAGCTCCCACGTTTGGACACGGATCTATCTACCGCTCTCCTTGGGGGGTGACTCTAGTAAGTTCCTATCACCCGAGCCAACAAAACACGTTTACAGGGAAGTTGACCAGGCCGATGTTCCACGCAGTCTTTCAGAGGGCCAGGATTGAAATAGACGAACTCCGAAGTTAGTTGCAACCAGCCAGGCTTGACACCATACCTTACGCCGGTTTGGTGCCATGTATTGCTCGTGCTTCCAGCACTGGATTGTTATTGCTGCCCTTTAGCCTTCCAGTCGTCGAGGAACTTCTTGAGGCCTGAATCAGTGAGTGGGTGTTTAAAGAGTGCCTGGAAGATGCCGTAGGGCATCGTACAGATGTGACCACCTGCCAAGGCAGCTTCCACAACGTGCTGCGGATGACGAACGCTTGCCACGAGTACCAGCGTTTTATAATCGTAATTCCTATAAATCGTCAGGATTTGTCGGATAAGCTCCATGCCGTTCGAACTGATGTCGTCGAGCCGCCCGATGAACGGTGACACGCACCAGGCACCGGCTTTGGCGGCCAACATAGCCTGTGTAGGAGAAAAGCAGAGAGTGACGTTCACCTTGATGCCTTCGGCGGCTAACCGCTTTGTGGCCTTCAATCCTTCCGGAATCAAGGGACATTTCACCACAATATTTTGATGAATTTTGGCCAGCTCTTTACCTTCCTTCACCATGGCGTCCGCTTCAATGCTTACGACCTCGGCGCTGATCGGTCCATCAACGATCTTACAAACCTCTTGCAGCATTTCCCGAAAACTCCGACCTTCTTTCACGACCAAGGAGGGATTCGTTGTTACCCCGTCCAGCAGTCCGAAGCTTGCGGCTTCTTGGATTTCCTTGACATTAGCGGTATCGAGATAGATTTTCATGGTCGCCCCTTTCGTCTCGAGGAAACGGTGAACGGATATCAATTCTACGTATCGGCCATTTTATGTGGAACTCAATGGCGGTGCAACTTAATCAGCTCAAAAGTTTGACAGAAGTTTTGCTGAACGTTAGAATTTTTACGATCCTCTTTCACTCCATCGATACCGGAGAGAACGTGATGCCAAGATTGGCTTATCTGTTGTGCGTTTGTAGCTTGGTCACCGCCTGTGGGGGGAGTAATCCTTACATGGAAGCGTCGCTGAAGCCGGCTGAGCTTCAGGGAAAGGATAAGGCCTGGTTCGAGAAAAATTGGGGGGCTCCGTCCGGAAAAGCTTCCCGGTTTTTTGGGGGAGAAACCTGGACCTACTACCGTATTGCTGGAGGAAAATCAGGTCTGCCGCTATTCAACTTTAAGCCGAATGAATGCCAAATCACCCTCAAGTTTGACAAAGACGAGAAGCTCTCTGACTACGGCTATTCCTCAGGTTGCTAACCACAATTCCTGGTAGGATACCCGTTCCGGATTCTCCGCACAAAGCCTCTGTCGTCTCCATCGTTCAACTTGATGACTAGATAGGGTGTTCAGTCCGAAACTTCCCCGCACACTCCTTGCTGCAGAAACAGTATTCCCGTCCTCCGATCAATTCGGTGAGGGCTATTCGTCTTGGGACGAATATGTGACAGACCGGATCCTGGATCATCTGGTCCTGTTCATCCTCTGGTCCATGCGCGGAGGAGTTCTTCCGGCTATCCTGAACTTGTGTATTGAATCCACGAAACATTTGTCGGAGTAGATAGTAAAGAATGGTGATGAGCAAGCTTACAAGGATGAGTCTATACATAGTGGTTACCTATTAAATGGTCCCCAATCCTATGAGGTCGATCTTTAGGTGTCAAGATAATCGAACCGGTTATTGTATACGATCAGTCGGTCTATACGTTCATTCGGCCTAGTTTCGCCTAGGTCTTATTGGGGCTGATATGTGGTGTCATACAGTACTTCAGGAGGACTAGTTTTCCCTATCTTATGATGCTAGAGTGCGCACCCATGAAGACCTGCGATAAATGCCATGGAGCGATGCTTCCGGAACGAGCAGTGGATTTGGATGCTGGACTGGCGATCACCGTCTTTGCGTGCTTGAACTGTGGTCGTCGGAAAGCAGCGGATCAGGAACCTCGGCCGATCACGGCGCGACACTAGTCCTTCCTGTCTGCCTCCAAACTACTACACGCGATGGGCGAGAAGATTGGGAGATCATGGATTGGCCCAAGCGCCTTCCAACGGACCTCCCATTGCATCCTCTCCGCTGAGGTAGGCTTGCCACAACCAAAACATAACTGGTGGCAAGAAACAGCCTCAAGAATACGAACCAACAGGTAGCGTGTATCTTCTGAGCCGATCAGCGGAAGACTCTAAGTCATGTCACTGCTTTGCAAGGAGCTCTTGCTTCTTCCTAGCGAAGGCTCAAGACATCCATCATATCGTACAGACCTGGTGGTTGGCGGACGACCCATCTTGCTGCACGGAGAGCTCCACGAGCGAAAGTATCTCGGCTGCTGGCTCGGTGCGTCACCTCAATGCGTTCACCCATGCCACCGAACAGAATGGTATGGTCGCCGACGATATCACCGGCTCTGATTGTTTGGATCCCGATTTCTCCTTTGATTCGTTCCCCGATCAACCCTTTACGAGCATAGACACCGACTTGGTTTAAATCTCGGTTTACAGAACGCGCAAGAACCTCGGCAATTTTGAGGGCGGTGCCGCTTGGAGCGTCCTTTTTCAATCTGTGGTGAGCTTCGATCACTTCGATATCGTAATCGTCTCCAAGGGTTTTGGCCATCTCGCCGATGACTTTGTAGAGGAGGTTGATGCCGACACTCATATTGGGAGAAAACACACAGGGAATATGTTGGGCCAGCGTCTTCAGTTCATCGAGCTGACCGATTGAGAGCCCGGTCGTTCCAATGACCGCCGCGCGCCGGGAGCGAACGACCGTTCTCATGTGATCGAGGGTTGCCTCGGGAGAGGAAAAATCAACTACGACCTCCCCTCGCTCCATTAAAGCCGAAAGATCCGCCGTGATAGGGATGCCTGCGTGTCCCGATCCGGCGAATTCACCCGCATCCTCCCCCAATGCCGGGTGGTCTTTCCCCTCTAGCGCCCCTGCCAACATCAGCGCGGTAGAGTCCCTGACTAGCGACACCAATCTACATCCCATTCGTCCGGCGGCGCCGGCTACAACGACCTTGATCATATTCTTCTCACCATCAGCGTCATGAACGTGTGATCAGCGAAACATCTTTCAGGACCTGAACCAACTTCTCACGTGTCTCCTGGGCCATTGGGCAAAGCGGCAAGCGCAATTCCGGATCGATCTTGCCCATCAGGCCCAATGCTTCTTTCACGGGAATCGGGTTTGTTTCAAAGAACAGCGCGGCAAAGAGAGGGGAGAGTTTGAAATGAATCCGTCGAGCTTCCTCAATCCTCCCCGCTGAAAATGCTTTGACGAGCGCAGCCATATCGGCGGGTACAATGTTTGCGGTGACGGTAATGACGCCTTTCCCACCCACTGCCATCATGGGAAGCGTGAGCGCATCATCACCGGCCAGTACAGTGATGCGGTCGCCGCACATAAGCACGAGGTCCGAGGCTTGTTGGACGGATCCACTCCCTTCCTTGACTCCAACAATCGTCGGAAGGGTGGTGAGACGGGCAATCGTGGCCGGGAGCATGTTTACTCCGGTACGACCAGGAATATTGTACAGGACCAAAGGAAGGTCGACAGCCTCGGCAACGGCCCGGTAGTGGCGGTACAGGCCTTCTTGTGTGGGTTTGTTGTAATAGGGTGTGATCAACAATGCCGCATCGGCGCCCGCCTGCTTCGCATGTTTGGTAAGGGCAATTGCTTCGTCCGTGCTATTTGAGCCGGTTCCGGCAACTACTGGGACACGACGACGGACGACTTCCACCGTCAGTTCGATGACCCGATTATGCTCATCGTGAGAAAGAGTGGCTGACTCCCCGGTCGTTCCGCATGGGACGATGCCGTTTGTTCCATTTGCAATTTGCCATTCAATCAGGTCAGCCAAGGCCCGTTCATCAACCTTGCCCTTGCGAAATGGCGTGACGATCGCGACAAGAGATCCGGTAAACATGCTCACTCCGTTTCGTTCAGGAACGACGGGATGGTCTCCCCTTTGACGAGGTCATCATACGTTTCGCGTTCACGAATGATGTGAAATTCACCACCCTTCACAAGGACTTCTGGGACCCGTGGTCGAGAGTTGTAATTTGACGCCATCACAAAGCCATAGGCTCCGGCACTCATGACCGCCAATAAGTCATCGGGTTGTATGTTCGGCAACGAACGCTCTTTGGCCAGGAAATCTCCTGATTCGCACACAGGCCCAACGATATCGACCATTTGCTTGGGGCGATGGACTGCCGCTTCGTTCACCGGTCGAATCTCATGGTACGCACCGTACAAACTGGGGCGAATGAGGTCGTTCATGGCCGCGTCGACAATGACGAAGTGCTTTGTTTCACCGGCTTTCTCGTACAACGCCTTGGTCACGAGGATGCCGGCGTTCCCGACGATGACACGGCCCGGTTCCATGACCAGTGTTAGCCCCAGCCCCTTGACGAGGGGGGAAATCGCATGAGCCAGATCTTGAGGCAACGGGGGTTTCTCATCGGAATAGGTGATACCGAGGCCGCCGCCGATATTCAGATAACGAATGTTGATGCCGTGGGCTTTTAGCGTGTCAATCAGAGCCACGACTTTCTTTAACGAATCGACGAACGGCGTCACTTCCGTCAACTGTGAGCCGATATGAGCATGAACTCCCACGACGTCGATGTGGGTCATCGAGGATGCTGCTTTGTATTCTTCCAACGCACGATCGGCTGCGATCCCGAACTTGCTTTTCTTCATCCCCGTCGAAATGTACGGATGTGTTTTAGGGTCCACATCTGGATTGATTCGCAAGGCAATCCGAGCCTTCATGCCGACCGAAGCGGCGACATCGTTGATGGCGCGGATTTCGGCGGCAGACTCGACATTGAACATGAGAATATTCGCCTTGAGCGCGTCACGAATTTCGTCCGGTGACTTGCCGACACCGGCGAAGACGATTTTGGACGCGGGTACGCCGGCCTTCATGGCCCTGAACAGTTCACCGCCGGATACAATATCCACTCCGCTCCCTTCTCGGGCCATCAGCCGCAGAATGGCGAGATTGGAGTTGGCCTTCATCGCAAACGCGATGACATGCGGGATATCCTTGAACGCGCTGTCATAGGCATGAAAGTGACGGACGAGAGTCTCGTGGCTGTAGATATAACAAGGAGTGCCTAGTTCTTTCGCGATCCGGCTGACGGGTACTTGCTCGCAGTATAATTCGCCCTGTTGGTATTCAAAGCTATGCATCGTCTCAATCCTTAATCAAAAGTAGGTTCATCCGTTGAGCGTCATCGAGTTCCCACCGGCTGTGAAGGTGGAAGACCTATATCGTGTCCGTCCAGAGGCAGGTCAGGAGCTCCTCCTGGGTCTACGACCTCACGCTCTGTCTGGAGTGCATGCTGTTTCTTTTGTTTCTCAACGGTAGGGGCGACGCCCACATACTCAGGAGGAACAGGAGAGCCCACGACGCCACAGGCGATCAACAATCCTGTTGAAATCAGAACCACCAGTGTCCTCATGAGAGGTGCTTCTCCAGCTCTTTGATTCGCTGGTCCACCCGAGTCCGAGCCGTACCACCAACTTGTCCTTTGTGATCGATGGCAGCCACGGTGGTCAATCGTGTGAGCACGTCCCGTGTAATCCGCTCAGAAAACCCGCGTAACTCTTCGAGCGAAAGATCGGTCACCTCACAGCCACGATCAAGGGCTGCTCGAACGATCCTTCCAGTAATACCGTGCGCCTCACGAAACGGCACACCCTTCATAACCAAGTAGTCGGCCAGCTCGGTGGCCAGCAGTCCGCCCCCTTGCAATGCGCTCGCGAGTCTCTCTTGGTTGATTTGCACGTGGCGCATCAGTTCGGTCATCACCTCAAGCGAGGAGTCCACGGTATCCAGCGCGTCAAAGAGTGCCGGTTTGTCTTCCTGCAAATCGCGATTATACGTGAGGGGCAGAGCTTTTAGCAGCGCCAGCAGGTTGAATAGATGTCCATATACGCGACCTGTTTTCCCCCGGACCAACTCGGGGATATCCGGGTTCTTTTTCTGCGGCATCATACTGCTTCCCGTGCAGAAAGCATCCGGCAAGTCAACGAAGCGGAATTCCTGCGAGGCCCACAGAATCAATTCCTCACTGAGCCGCGACAAGTGCATCATTACGATGGAAAGGGCCGAGGCCACTTCGATCATGAAATCGCGATCAGACACCGCGTCCATGCTGTTGGCGGTAACGGCAGGAAAATCCAACAACTCTGCCGTATATCGACGATTGACCGGATAATTCGTGCCGGCCAGCGCCCCCGATCCAAGCGGCATGATGTTGACTCGGCTTTTTGCGTCACGCAAGCGAGCCTTGTCCCGTTCGAGCATCTCAACATAGGCTAGCAGGTGATGGGCGAACAAGACCGGTTGCGCCCGTTGGAGATGGGTATATCCGGGCATCATCACCGTACGGTTCTCAGCAGCCTTTGCAACCAGCGCGCGCTGCAGATCGAGTATTCGTGCGTGGAGTTTGTCTAAATAGGTTCGCAAATACAGCCGAATATCCAACGCGACCTGATCATTCCGGCTCCGACCGGTGTGTAACTTCCCGCCCAAGGGGCCGATGATCTCCGTTAATCGCCGTTCGATCGCCATGTGAATATCTTCGTCGTGCGGGGTAAATGCGAACTGACCGCGATCCAGCTCTTCTTTCACCGTGTTCAACCCACGAATGATTTTCCGAGCTTCTGTTTCCGTCAGGATCTTTGCCTTTGCCAGGGTCTTACAGTGGGCGATGCTCCCGGCGATGTCCTCCGCATAGAGTCGGCCATCGACCGTCACCGAGCGCGTAAACGCTTCTACGAGTCGATGGGTTTTCTCTCGAAATCGCCCATCCCAGGCTTTTCCTGCGTGGTCAGCGGTCTTTGGACGTTGTGTGCGCCTGGTCATCAGGACGAAGCCTTCTTTCGTTGCGCGCGGATCTTGAGCCGTAATGCGTTCAAACGGATGAACCCTTCCGCATCCTTCTGGTTATAGACCTCATCTTCCTCGAAGGTGGCGATGTCCAATCGATACAGTGATCGCTTCGATTTGCGCCCCGCCAACGTACAACTCCCTTTATAAAGCTTGACGCGCGCAATGCCGCTGACGTCTTTCTGGGCGTCATCGATCGCGGCCTGCAACATGTCACGCTCCGGGCTGAACCAATAACCGTTGTAGATCAAGCCGGCAAACCGTGGGATCAAGCTGTCACGGAAATACAGGACCTCACGGTCCATCGTCAAAGACTCGATCCCCCGATGCGCGACATGGAGGATCGTGCCCCCAGGTGTTTCGTACACCCCGCGCGATTTCATCCCGACATAGCGGTTTTCTACCAGATCGACCCGTCCGACCCCATGTGCACCGCCTAGCTTGTTGAGATGAGCCAGTAAAGCGGCCGGACGCATCTTCTTTCCGTCGACGGCGACGGGGTTGCCTGCTTGATACTCGATCTCGACCTCTTGCGGCGTATTCGGTGCTTTTTCCGGGGAGACGGTCAATTGGAAGATTTCGTCCGGCGGCGATTCCCAGGGGTCTTCGAGAATACCGCCTTCGTAGCTGATGTGGAACAGATTGGGGTCTGTGCTGTACGGCTTGGCTTTGGTCGCGGTCACGGGGATCCCATGTTGATCGGCATACTCAATGAGTTCACGACGAGATCGCATGGTCCATTCCCGCCAGGGAGCGATGATTTTGAGCTGCGGGGCGAGTGCCATATAGGTGAGCTCAAAGCGTACCTGATCGTTTCCTTTTCCCGTGGCTCCATGCGACACCGCTTCGGCGCCTTCTTTCAACGCGATCTCGGCCTGTCGGCGGGCGATCAGCGGACGGGCAATCGAGGTGCCGAGCAAATAGCACCCTTCATACATCGCGTTCCCTCGTAACATCGGGAACACGTAGTCTTTGACGAATGTTTCCCGCAGGTCTTCCACATAGACCTTCTTCACACCCAGCGCCTGGGCTTTCTTTTTCACGGCATTGAGATCTTCGCCCTGCCCGAGATCGGCACAAAAGGCGATGATCTCGGCCTGGTAGGTTTCCTGGAGCCATTTGAGAATCACTGAGGTGTCCAGTCCGCCGGAATAGGCCAGGACGATTTTCTTGATGGGCTGTGATTTCATAGGTGCAATCCTATCCTCTGCGTGCTTTGTGGCTGAGCAGTTGAGTCAAAACCGCTTTCTGCATGTGCAATCGATTTTCTGCCTGGTCGATCACCACCGACTGCGGGCCATCCAGGACCTCTGCGGAGATTTCCTCTCCGCGATGCGCCGGCAGACAGTGCATGACGATGGCATCGGGCTTTGCCCGATGCAGCAACCGTTGGTCGAGCTGATACGGGGCCAGGGTCCGTAACCGTCTGGCCTGCTCCCGTTCACGTCCCATACTGATCCATACGTCGGTATAGACCACATCCGCTTCCTTCACGGCCACGAGGGGATTTTCCACCACCTCAATGGAAGCGCCAGTGGCTTGCCCTTCGACCCTGGCGCGGTCGATGACTCGCTGATCCGGTTGATAACCTGAGGGGCATCCGATGACCACGCGCATCCCTACCTTCGCGCCAGCTTCGATGAGTGAGTTGGCAACGTTATTCCCATCTCCGATGTAGGCCAGGCTGAGTCCCTTGAGTCGTCCTTTCAGTTCCTGAATCGTCAGAAGATCGGATAACGCCTGACAGGGATGACTGTGGTCGGTGAGCCCGTTGATAACGGGCATCGTAGCTTCGGTAGCCCATTCCTCGACGATCGCATGGTCATAAGTACGGATGACAATCCCGTCGAGGTACCGGGATAAGACGCGTGCCGTATCCGCAATCGTCTCTCCGCGAGAGAGTTGGATATCGCTCATCGGCAGCACCAGGGCGTGGCCACCAAGCTGGTTCATACCAGCTTCAAAGGACACCCTGGTTCTCGTCGACGGTTTTTGAAACAGCAGCCCCAGCGTTTTCCCGCGAAGCAACCGATGAGGGACACCTCCTTGCTGCTTCTTCTTGAGGGTGCTGGCCAGTCGTAAGAGCGCAAGGACTTGCGTCCGTGGCATGGTGGCCACGTCAAGCAGGTCCTTGGCGTATCGCTCGGTGCCGCTGGGATGTCGGGTTCGTACGGCCATCAGTGGTGAGAATCTTTTTCCGCCGTCTGGCGTTGGGTAAAGAGTGCTCCGAGGAGATCCATGAGTCGGTCGATCTCCGGCTGTGTAATGATTAAGGGTGGGACCATGCGCAGCACCCGTTCGTTCGCGGCATTCAAGAGCACCCCGCGCGCCAGCGCATCCGCGACCACCGTTCTGGCATCAATCGTCAATTCCATTCCTTGCAACAGGCCAAGTCCTCGGACCTCTTGGACGACGCGATAGCGACTCTTGCAGTCGGTTAACCCCTTCGCCAAATACTCTCCCATGCGCTTCGCATTCTCCAGCACAGGCCCTTCGAGCAGCACGTGGCAGACCGCAAGGGCGGCAGCACAGGCCAGTGGATTTCCTCCAAATGTGGAGGCATGGGAACCAGGAGTGAAGGCCGACGCCACTGTTTCTGTGGCGAGGCAGGCGCCGATCGGGACGCCTCCGGCCAGGCCTTTGGCCAAGGTCATAATGTCGGGCTGAACGCCTAGTTGTTCATAGGCGAAGAGCGTTCCGGTTCTTCCCATCCCGGTTTGAATCTCATCAAAAATCAAGAGGATGTCTTTCTCGGTACAGAACTGCCTGAGGCGTTTTAGATACTCCCGATCAGCGACGTGCACCCCACCTTCCGCCTGGATCGGTTCAAGCATGATGGCCGCAGTCCTCTCGGTGACGAGAGACTCGACGGCCGTGAAGTCGTTGAACGGGGCATAGGCAAATCCGGGCATCAGCGGTTCGAAGCCTTTTTGAACCTTTTCTTGGCCGGTCGCCGTGACCATGGCCAAGGTTCGGCCATGGAACGAATTCTTCATCGTGATAATTTCAAAACGAGCCGCTCCATAGCGCTCATGCCCGTAGCGGCGGGCCAGCTTGATGGCCGCTTCGTTCGCTTCGGCGCCGCTGTTACAGAAGAACACGCGGTCTGCGAAAGAGTGGTCAACCAAGAGGCGGGCCAGCTTTACCTGGGGCTCGGTGTAATAGAGGTTCGAGGTATGGATCAGTTGGGCGGCTTGGCGTTGAATCGCCTGAACCAGATCTGGATGTCCATAGCCTAAAATATTCACGGCGATCCCAGCGACAAAATCCAGGTACTCGCGTCCCTCCAGATCGTAGACCTTTGCTCCGCGCCCCCGCACGATCGAAAGTGGTTGGCGGCTGTAGGTCTGCATCAGATACTTGGCCGCGTCATCTTTCAGTTCTTCAGTCGGCATGTGGCGTATCCCCTTATAAAGAAAGGAAAGCTAGCACAGGGCCAGTAGGAAGAGCAATAAGTCAGGAGGGAAGCAGAGGATCTCAAGAGAAGCAAAGTCGGAGGGCAATCTGGGATCTTACAGCACTTCAAATCATCCGCCCTTCCATTTCGGAGTATGGTAAGCTGCCTCGCCATGACGAGATGTGGGCAGTGTCAGCAGCAGAATCCCGACGATGCCAATTTTTGCCATCAGTGTGGCGTGAAGTTGATGGAAGTGAAGGTCTCTTCTGATGAGCCGGCCGTTGGGAACACGACCGCCCAACCGATGAAGGACGAAGAGACACGCTGGCGTCAATTTATCGGACCGAATGCGGACTATTATGTGCGGGTGTTCAGGAAGTTTTCAGCGAACGGGCAACCACGGTTTGCCCTCTCATGGAACTGGCCAGCTTTTCTCTATATATCATTTCTCTGGTTCCTGTACCGGAAGATGTACCTCCATGCGTTTGTCTATGCCGTCGGTCCGATGGTCTCCACCTATCTGACGGGGGATGTGTCCGCCGGGATCATCTGGAGCGTCATGGCTGGGGCAACGGCCAACTATCTCTACTATTGGCATTGCTGGGAGCATATCGGAGAAATGAAGCGAGCCAATCGGACGGACCCGGCTGCTCAAGAAACTGCGCTGAAAGAGTCCGGCGGTGTGCAGCCCTATGTCATCTGGGTCGGTGTCGTCTTCTATCTCATTTTCCTGGCGACATTGGTTAAAATGGTCCAGGAAGGTCCGCCTGATGGGGATCTGCCGCCAGGTCGGCCGGCCAAGCAAGCGGCGATGCAGCCACAGGTGTGACCTGCCGAGACAGTGGATATCCCGTGATCATCTGGATGGAAGAGAGGAATGAGAATGGCTCGATTAGTCTTGCTTCGGCATGGAGAATCGCAATGGAACTTGGAAAACCGCTTCACAGGTTGGGTGGATGTGCCGCTTTCGCCCAAAGGGATCGAGGAGGCGAAGAGTGCAGGAGAGAAGCTGCGCGGGGTGACATTTCATCGCGCTTTTACGTCGGTGCTCATGAGAGCGAATGAGACCCTCCGGATCGTCTTGGAGACGATCGGCCAGACTCAGATTCCCATTGAAAAGGACAAGGCGCTGAACGAGCGAATGTATGGGGAGCTTCAAGGGCTGAATAAGGCGGAAACTGCTCAAAAGTACGGCGATGCACAGGTGAAAATCTGGCGTCGCAGTTATGATGTCAGACCGCCGGGCGGAGAGAGCTTAAAGGATACGGCCGAGCGAGCGTTGCCCTACTATGACAAGATGATCAAGCCTCATCTCTTGAAGGGCGAAACGATCATCATTGCCGCGCATGGCAACAGCCTGCGGGCACTGGTAATGGAGTTGGACCAACTCTCAAAGGAAGCCGTACTGGAGCTGAATATTCCGACCGGGGTACCGCTGTTGTACGAGTTTGATGATCGCGGCAAGGTCTTGTCGCATCGGTATCTGTAGCAGAACCGATCGTGCTGTCTGCGAGAGATGAGCGTCGCTCAAAACGAAGACTCACAAGGCTTGAAGCCTTTATCGGAGCCGGTGGGTGCTCACCCGAGATTCTCCAGCAGCCGGCCATATTCCGCAGCAGGTGCGTAGTCGATTAAGAGCACGAGCAGCTTCTCGCGATTTCCCGACTCAATCAGGCCCAAATCTTCCATAAGGCCTGCCGTCTCTGCACAGATTCCCATGGGGTTGATTCCCTCCCGATCCACCAGGCGGGCATAGTGCTCACGCCGTTGAGCCAATTCTGGTTGGTACTCTATCCAGGTGCGTGCTCCCAGCTGTCCAGAGGGCCACCAATGGGTTTGTATGGACTCGAACAGGTCTTCCCTAATGAGGGCCCTGTACTTGGAAGGGATATGGGCGTCAATCGCCGCGAGGGCCCAGTAGAGATTCAGGGAGAGGATCTCCCGAGCGATGTGAGGGACATGAGATTCAGTGGCCTCGATACCATATTCCCCAAGTTGCGAGGCGGTAATGGGGGGCGGCATCGCCTTGAATAATCCTGTTGCGGCCTCTGCTGGTGTCATAGTTTACTGGGTAACATACTGCACCGGGTGTTTCCCCCTCAAGCGGTGGTTTGCCGCGCCGTTCCGCAGCAGTCCTGAATGTTTCTAGAACTACTCATACTCGTTGCTTGTCCCATTGATCCTGAGTTCCAGGTTTCATGTTCAACGTTTCAAGTTGTATAGGCATCAAAGACCTCAAAGTTGAAACCTGCAACGTGAATCTGTAGGGGAAGAGTTTGTAAAGAAGAAACGGATGGGGTTATGTGAGCGGGTCCTCCCAGCCCACCGTGGGCCGGGAGGGCTACAGCTAAAAGTTCAGCGGGTCGCGACTTTTTGCACCACCGCCCCGTATGGAACAGCCGCTCGGCCGGCGGAGGCCTGACCGTCCTTCTCGCTTACCGAGGCGATCGGCTGGGACGATTGGGTCACAATAATCTCAACGCGTCGATTCTTGGTCCGGCCTTCTTCGGTGTCGTTCGTTGCAACAGGTTGGGAGTCTGCGTAGCCGACGGCCCTGACTCGATCGGCACCCAGTCCGCCTTTGATCAAGGCTCGGCTGGCATTTTCAGCACGTGCTCGAGAAAGATCGGCATTATCCTTAAATGGGCGCTTGGGATCGTATTTGACGGGGATACTGTCGGTGTGCCCGGCCACTTCGACGCTCTCGGGACGGAACTTGCGCAAGGCTACACCGATACGCTTGACGAGGGAGGCTCCTGCGGGCGTCATGGTCACACGTCCCTTACCGAACAGTTCTCCCGACGATAGGGCCAGTGTGAGTTTGTCCCCGCGCTGTTCTAACACGACCGTACCTTTCTTGAGTTCTTCCTGGAGAGCGCTGGTCAGCTTCTCGCTGACCCGAGACAGGTCCACCGTGGCACGCGCCACGGCTTGTTGTGGAAATGCGTTCTTCATGGAAGGCGTCAGCTTGGCCGGTTTCGGCAAGCTCTTCCCCACGCTCGCCAGCAGGCGCTTGGCCTGTACGAGCTGAGAGTCGCGGCTGGCGAGCTCCATTTTCAGTTCCTGGTCCTTGGCCACCAGCTGCAGGTCAAGATCCGCAATGCGCTGCATGGCGACGTCAAGCTGGTCGTTGCTGATCGTATATTGGCGCTCAATGTCGGCGACTTGCTGTTTCGCCAATTCCAGACTGCTTCTGGTCCGATTCAGTTCCTGAGACATCTGTTGATGGGTGTCTCGCTGTGTGCAGATCCCCGCGAGTTCCTGTTCCTTCTGATTGAGCTGTGCCTCCAACGCTTCCGCACGGGTTTTTTCCGCGTTCAGCTGATGGGCTGCTGCGGTGGTCCTTTCACGCAGGAGGGCCAGCTCCTTTTCCTTGGCCGTGAGCTGTTGCAGTAGCAGTTCCAGTCGAGCCTTCTCCTGCGCAATGTCCGCGTCAGTCTGTTCTTTCTCTTTTGCCGCCTCGGTTTCCCCTGTTTGACTTTGAGGAACATCGATGGTGATCGACGTCATAGGGGTAATGGCCGACATAAGCGCCGCGTCATCGGAGGTAACGGGCTGAGCGGAAACTGCTTTCTGGTTGTCCTGCTGACTGCCGCGCGCGTCTCCCGGCGTCAGTAAGTTGGCAAGCATCGCCAGAAGAAAAGGGCGCCCTTCGTCTGACCGAACGTCAGTCGCTTGGGCATCACCGAAGGATTGAGTGGCGGCAGCCACGGTCGCTGCTTGTCCATTCACCGTGACGGTGAAGAGCAGCGCATAGCATAGAAGCCTCATCGTCCTTATCATGACCCACCTCACAAAATGATAAAAGTCAGTACTTCAATAAGCCCCGGTTTCATCAATATGAAAGCCCCATGCATAAGGCCACCCCTTGTCCTGTTTACACGGCCACATGTCGGCACCGAAACAGAGAAAAGCGATCCAGCCACAGCACGGGATCTGTTACGTATTACAGGCTCGTCAAATTTGGGTGGTACGAGAAAATCCTACTATGTCCTATACGCCCTCTGGCGTCCGTTTGCAACTGGTCAATGGGAGCCGAACGGGCTTTCCAGAAGGGTTCCCGACGCGACGGGCTGAAGGGGGATACCTGAAGCCTGCTTCAGGAACAGTACCTAAAAGTAATAGTACATACTAATTCATGATCACACCATAGGTAGGGGATTAGGAATGAAATAAGAAGGGGACGACAAGAGCCGCCCTCGGTATAGACGTTTTCAGCGAACATCGGCTCCATAGCTGCCATACCAGGGGCAGAGAATGACGACCGAGGCGGTCGGCATCGATGAAGGTTACAGGGCTCTGCCATGCTTGGTCATGCTCTTCTACGTCCTCGTCCTATGGACCGCGTCGGACAGCTCAGACGCCCGCGCTTTTGAGCAGACCAACAACGTATCGTTGACTATGGGCATGCCTCGCCAAAGGGATCTGTATTGAATCTTTTTGGATTCACTGAATCGAGAAGGATTCACCTCTGTAGCTTCTACGTAGAGAAACGGGAAGGCAATCCTTGAAAATCCATACGCCTCTCTCGAGTTCATCGCGGCATGATCATTGCTGCTGATTACGTGCTATCAAACTACGTACTGTCTAGTAGAGTTCCTAGCTGTTCGGGAAACCTCAATGTGCGATATGGTCGAGCCAATCAAAAAATAATGCCACGCAAGCGTGCAAGTGGAGCGCACGCGAAGGAGGATCTCATGGTCACCGGCAAGAGCCGTTTCGGCCACCTGACAGTGGAGGCGATCACGTTTCTACTCGTTCTTGGGGTGCTCTCGATGATCTGGCCCGCCATTATCGCTGTCTTTCTCGGTGTCATCCTGCTGCTCCAATCCTTCACGGCGGAACCGGAGGTGGTGGTCCTGTCATGGGTTGAGATCGATCATATGCCGGTCGTTGTCGCCTCTCTTAGGCGGCCGGATCTTCCGGCGGTTATCTCGTGAGGAGTGCAAGCGGCTCGGTCAGTTCGCCAGAGAAGCATACCCGCTGAAACTCTCATTGCGTGATGAGCCGTATGGAATGCTTGATTAGGTCGAGAGGTATGCATCACACACAATTTCCCTTGATTGCATAGTTGGGAAGGAGATTGTCCGGCATGTCGATGAGTAGGCTTGATGAACATAATAAAGAGCATGGTGGTGGGTGCCAGTAGGATCGGAATCTGGTTCTGTCGAGCCAGCTTAAGTAAGTCAAGACGCATACCTGATCCTAAAATTTCCTGCGACGCCGTCAGATCCTATTTTGAGATAGAAGGTCAGGTGACCCGTCGCCGATCGGTGTGTGCAGCGGATGTATAGGCGCGAAGAGACTTTTTCAGTGCAGAGGGTGGGAAACTTTGTTCAGCTACGAGTCCTGAGATGGAGGTCTACCGACCATCTCCATCAAGGTTCCGGATCAGGACAGCGCGACTCTGATCGTCGAGCCAGGATTGGATGTGATCACCCACATGGGCCGGTCGGTCGATCCTCGTATTCTCGTCATGCGGAATGCGGAGTTCCCTTCCATGATTATCCCGAATCAAGTAGGCGGCACCTTCCAGAGCGAGGACTTGTCCAACCACTGATGAGGAGGGGAGTTCCCCGATAGATAGTTCCGACCGTTTTTGTGCTCCCAGCGTTCCAGATACGATCCCCAGTCCGAGATACTCCTGCGATACGTCTTTATGCGGGACAGTCTGGGCACAGCCTGTCGCCAGGATCAATAAGGCCAGGGTCCACCACGCCTGTCGGGAAGTGGCACGCGTCGGCATCATGGATGGGCCTCCACGGATGAGAATGGTGAGAGTTGTTTCAGGATAAGATCAATAGGCACCGTATTGCCACTATTTCATAGGGAGATGGAATGCTCAAGCAAGTCAGGAAATTGCCACGGCTGAGTTGGACGAGCCGGGGCGCAGCAACTGCCGAATGTGAGTGTCATCACCACATGGGGTTCGACAACCGAGATCGGTGGGGGGGATCACGCTGCTTTGGCGGGGCGCCAGCGGAGGCCGACATTCAAAAGTTCTTGTAGCAGTTCCGCGTAGGCGTAGCCGGTTTCCTGTGCTGAATCGGCGAAGTCTTCATCTTCCGCGATTTGAGGATTCGGATTAGCTTCCAGCACGTACAGTTGTCCCTCGGCGTCCATCCGCATGTCGATTCGCGCGTAGCCGTTCAATCCGAGCGCGCGATAGACCCGCTTGGCCAGGTCTTGGATCTCGTGAGCCTTCCCCTCCGGCAGCTGCTCGGCTTCCCGGGAGGTGATGCCATATTTCTGCTGATACTTCCCGCTCCACTTCACCCGTTCGGTCGCGATGCGCTTCGCGTCATCCGGTAACTTGTCCAGGATGAGCTCCCACACGGGCAGCACTTGGAGCTGGCCGTTGCCGATGATGCCTACATACAGCTCACGACCCTCGATGTAGCGCTCCACCAAGGCTCCACTCCCCACACTGTTATGGATGAAGGCGACCCGCTCACTCAGTTTGTCATCGTCTTCCACGATCGAGGCTTGGGAAATCCCCAACGAGGCCTCTTCAGTCACTGATTTGACGATCAGCGGAAAGGTGAGCTGTTTGGGTCGTTTAGCGCTCCGCCCTTGGGGGACTTCCATGAAGTCGGGGTAGGGAATGCGGTGAAAGGCCAGGACCTTTTTGGTCAAGACCTTGTCCCGTGCCAACATGAGGCCGCGAGGATTGCAGCCGGTGTACGGCATGTGCAACAGTTCAAGATACGACACGACATGCTGGTCATAGACCGCCACGCCGTCAAATTCCTCCAGCAAGTTGAAGGCGATATCCGGCTTCCACTGATCGATCGCTGAATGAATCACGCTGAGATCGCTTTTGACGCCGAGCGGATGGACATCATGACCCAATTTCTTCAACGCCGAGACGACATCGTATTCCGTTCGCCAGGCCACCGACTTGAGATCGTGGCCGTTCACCTGCTCGGGCGGCACGAGGTCTTCATGCATGAGGACGAGCACGCGCAGTCGTTTCACAGGGCCACCCGGTGCCGTCCGCTACGCAGAAAGTTCATGGTGTGAACCGTCAGCAAAATCGTAAAATCGAGCTTGGCTTGTTCTTCAGCCATGGGGACGCGAAGGTTCAGTTCACGACAGCGCTGGATCATGTCCTCCAGTACCTGGTCGATGGTGTACTGATACTCCCCGGTCCAACTCGCGACTTTTTTCCGCACTTCCCGACGGAATCGATTGAGAAACGTGGCGGCGCTCATCTTGTTTGTATGATTCGACAAGGTGGAGAAAAGTCGCTTCAAATCCGGGTCGTACTGCAAGTGGCGCTCGACTCCATAATGTCTTCGTTTGCGTTCATAATGCTCCCTCAGTGTCTTTTTTAACGTGGGCAACGCGTCGACTTCTTCTCGCGTCGTTACACAGGGTGAGGTGTCGGCGAGTTCCTTCATAAGCCCATCAACATACCGAAGTTTCTTCAAGACAGGCCATCCTCGATAGCGCTCCTCCCAGAGGGAGTCCGGTGTCAGCCAGACGGCAAAGGTCTCGGCAAAATCCTCATCGGGATGGCTTTGCGCGTACCATAGGTCCAGATGACGGACGAAACTGCGGCTGTAGGGCCGTGGCGAGTAATAGAGCGGATACCGCTGCGACGATTTTCCAAACATGTCCTGTCTGGTCTTCCGGCGGCGGATCTTGTACGCATTCTCGATGGCGTGACCGGCTTCATGGCGGAGAATTCGCAAACACCACTCGGTTGTCCCGCCTTCCACTTCCAACATCTGAGCCTGTTCGAGTTTGGCCAATCGCGGATGGGCCAGATAGAAGGGAACGGCAATACCTGGGACTCCATCGGGAGTAAACCACTCGTTCGAGAGCCAGAAATGTGGACGAAACTGAAGGCGGCGGTCTTCCAGTTCCCGGGTCAACTCCGTGATCGGTTGCTCGACAAAACTGTCTTTCAGCCCGATGTGCAGATCGCACATCGGCAGATCCAAGAGCGCCTCGTCGGACCATGACACCCACGGGGCATCATCCTGGCTGACGGTCGGTGTTTTGAGTATGTCGGATACTGTGCGGTCCATCGGGAAAGGCCTTCCACTAAGGCCTGTCGGCAGAGTGCGGGAAAAACTATAGCGTTCAGATGGGATGCAGCCGGTAACCGTCTAAAGGTGCTGACGAATCACAAAGGGAGGAAGAAATTGTCCGAAGCTGTACCAGTTTGAACTCTAGCGAGGATGTTGTTGTCCGGAAAACTGCGGGAGTCGCGCCATCAGTGCGGGTATAGAGTTCCAGATGTGATCGATGACCGACTCCACATACTCTCGCGCCTCGACTATGTCTCGTTCCCAATTCGGGAGGGCTTCGTGGAGGTCAAGGATCGGTTCGGTTTTGTCGAAGGCGACCTCATTAAAAAGTGGAACATGTAGCCCAAACTTGGCCAGGATGAATTCGCTATGGCCCAGGCCCATGGCGATGATGAGATCGTTCCGTCGTACTAATTCTTTTGTAACTGTTCGAGGAACATGGCCAGATGGATCGGTGCCCTTGAGTCGCAGCCGATTGAGAATAACGGAATGGACCTTTTGGGGCTTGGCGTCGATGCCCGCCGATTCGATCTGATAGGCGGATGGCTGACCAAGTTGAGCACGCAACGCATATTCGGCGGCCACGCTTCGGAAGATGTTGCCGGTACAGATGAAGAGAATCGATTGGGCCATAGGTGATCGGTCTCCTTTTTCACGCGCCGAGCGGTCGACATCACTGCACTGCGACGGCTACAATTGAGATATGAGTATGCCACCAATTCCGGCAGTTGTCCCTAAACTAGACGAAGCGACAGAGAAGATGCAAACACGCCTCTGTCGAGCAGTCGGACAGGCCATTGCGGACTATCGCCTCATCGAGGAAGGCGACAAGGTGATGGTGTGTCTGTCTGGCGGGAAGGACAGTTATGGCTTGTTGGACATCTTGCTTGTCTTGCAACAACGGGCGCCGATTCAGTTTGATCTGATCGCAGTAAACTTGGACCAACGCCAACCAGGCTTTCCGGAAGAGGTGCTTCCGAAGTATCTCGCTAGCCGCGGCGTCCCATTCCATATCGAAGCACGGGATACGTACTCAATCGTCAAGCGACTGATTCCCGAAGGACAAACGACCTGCTCTTTATGCTCCCGTCTGCGACGAGGCCATCTCTATCGCATTGCTGGTGAGCTTGGCGCCACGAAGATTGCGTTAGGTCATCACCGTGACGATATTATTGAAACCTTGTTCTTAAATCTGTTCTATACGGGCAAGCTCAAGGCCATTCCGCCAAAGCTGCGGTCTAAAGACGGCCGGCATCTTGTCATTCGCCCATTGGCCTTCGTCAAAGAGGTGGACCTTGCGCGCTATGCGGAGTTGCGAGGCTTTCCCATCATTCCCTGCGACCTTTGCGGTTCTCAAGAGGATTTGAAGCGTAAGAAGGTCAAGGCCTTTCTTCAGGAGTGGGAAGGAGGATCCCCCGGTTGTTCCGACAGTATCGCCGCAGCGTTGACGAATGTGGCACCATCGCTGTTGATGGATCAGCGCCTCTTTGATTTCAGGTCGCTGTCATCCATGAATAGCGTTCAATCCGATGAGGCCGAGGGTGATGTGTGGTTGGACCAAGAGCCGGAACCGCATCAGAATCGTGAGGAGACTCTCTTGTTACCGTGAGGCCTGGCCGAGCAGGGTCAATGGAACGCGCGCTGGCGGGTGGAGGCAAGATTCGCTAGGCGGTTATGGAGTGCGCCGAGGTCATCAAGGAGTTCAATCCCCGTATTCTCCAGGAGATGCTCCATCGCACAGGCACCTTTCCCGCCTACGGCCACATGCCAGCGCTGAGAGAGCGTACGTAATTCATGGAGCAAGTGGTCTGCCTCTTCGTTCGATTTTGATTCCGTCAAGGACAATAGAATCAAGTCTGGATGCACCCGATCGCACAACGTCTCCAAATCCGTCAGGGGAAGATTTGGCCCAAGATAATAGACATGACAACCGCGCGAGGCGGCAAGGTACGTCACGGCTTGAGCGCCGATTTCGTGATACTCGCCTGTGGGACAAGCAATGACCACGCGCGGGCCGAATTCATTGGCCGGCAACTGATTGATCACCGCAAAGAGTTTCTGTTGAATGATCTTCGTCACGTAATGTTCCACTGCGATATTCACCTGTCCTTCATGCCACAATTCTCCCACCCGGCGTTGTAAGGGAAGAAGAACGCGTTGCACGGCTTCTTCGAATGGGATCACGGCGATCGCTGCGTTCAGTTGTAGTTCAAACCGACTCTTGTCAAGCGGATCGAGCCGGGAGATCAGTTCGTCGAGCAACGAACTGTGGGGAGCAAGCTCCTGCTGTTTTGGAATTGAGCTTGCCCGCATCCGTTGGAGCAACGAATCTCGCCCTTCCATCGCAAGTCCACCGATGGTCTGACCGCGATCCAGCTCTTCTTTCAGAAAGCGGAAGAGCGAGACGTCCTCATCACTGTATTCCCGATAGCGATTAGCGCTTCGTGAAGGTTTGACAAGGCTATATCGACGCTCCCACACCCTGATCACATCCTTTGAGAGCCCCGTCAGTTTCGCAACTCTATGAATTCTATGTTTATTCATACGTTGCCAAAGCTTAGACTATTGTCCAATGTCTGTCAAATATTTTTATACTATAACGCTTGACACATTGGACATTTTAGCTTATACATTAGACATACATGAGTCATACATTAGACATTTTAAGGAGGGAGGGCATCATGATCATCACCAGTCAGGACATGAGTAGGAGAATTGACGAACTCCACGAGGCTCTCCCTGCGTCTTGTTGCATCTGTAGTAGATGTGGCGGCCTCATGGTGAGCGAATTTTCTATTGATCTCTGGAGTCCCACAAGCAAGCTAGACGGTGCCCCAAGACGCTGTGTGCAGTGTGGGGATGTCATTGACGCGGTCATATTGAGGAATCGACGGATTGGGCTCGTTTCAAACTCGCTTCCATCAACGGCAACACCAGCTTCTTCACTGGGGCCTCAAGCCGCAGCATAAAACATTATCGCTGGTTCATCGAGATAACCAAGGAGGGTGCACATGCGGAGTCAAGCTATCACTCAATTTGCAGTCGGGTTAGTCCTCACGGCCGGGACCATCACCTTCGCCACAGCAGCAGACCTCCCGCTCGGCGACAAGGACATGGTGCTCATTCCGAAGGGGGAATTCACCATGGGAAGTAATGAGCATGGAGACGAAACAAAGCATCAGGTTGTACTCGATCCCTATTGGATCGACAAATATGAAGCCTCCAATGCCCGTTATAAGGAGTTCATGAAGGCCACCAGTCATCCCGCACCCGCCTACTGGGATGACCCTCGGCTGAACAAGCAGAACCAGCCGGTCGTCGGAGTGAGCTGGACCGATGCGAACGCCTTCTGCAAATGGGACGGGAAGCGTCTGCCAACGGAGGCAGAGTGGGAACGAGCAGCAAGAGGCCCCGACGGGGACAATCACTATCCCTGGGGGCACAAGCTGGATCCGAAGAAGGCCAACTATGGACAGAACGTGGGTCGCACGATGCCGGTCGACTCGTACCCCGAAGGCGTGAGCGGGTTTGGTGTCTATAACATGGCTGGCAATGTCTTTGAGTGGGTCGAGGATTGGTACGACCCCTCCTACTATAAACAGAGTCTTGCCCTGAATCCAAAGGGTGCCGACCAGGGCTACAACTACGCGAACCAGGGACCAGTCAAGGTACTGCGGGGTGGCTCATGGCTTGCCCCAGAAACTTCACTCCATACGAGCCACCGATTCTGGAATCAGCCGGACAACAACTCCTACGGGGTCGGTCTGGGATTCCGATGCGCGAAATCAGCAGCGACTGTGTCGGCCGAAGCCGTGCAATCGGGACGTGACGCGTTCATCCAGGCCCTCGTCGCGATGGGGGCTGAAAGGAATGCCGAGGCCTTGGCCGCGATCGAGAAGGCGTTGGCCGAGGACCCGAACAACAAGGAATATCTGGCGACACGTGATTTGCTCAAGAAGAGCATGAAGAGAAAGAAATAGTCTTACAATCCGCTGGAAGAACCAGGGTGGCGTTCTCGTCCGGCGAATCGATTTCGGTGGAGGATACGATGCGGATAGCTAAAACAATTATGGGTTTCCTGCTGATGATGGGCTTCATGGCGTCGACTACTACCGCACAAGCAGAGGATTCCTTGATCCCAGCCAATATGGTCTACATCGGATATGTCCCGTCGGTGATGGGGCTCGACAAGGAAGCACCGGTAACATCCGGGAATGCTTCTGCCGAATATCAGCAACGCAACAGGACGCCTGCTGGCACTTTTAACGATGAAAGTCCGGCTCACATGGTGTTTCTGGACCCGTACCTCATTGATAAGTACGAAGTCTCGAACCAGAACTATAGGGACTTCCTCAGGTCGACGGGTTATCCCGCCCCTGCCTATTGGGATGATCCTCGCCTCAATCGCCCGGATCAGCCTGTGGTCGGGGTCAGTTGGTACGATGCAAAGACCTACTGTGAGTACTTAAGCAAGCGACTTCCGACAGAAGCCGAGTGGGAGAAGGCGGCCAGAGGGCCGCACGGCAACCTCTATCCCTGGGGGAATGATTTTGATCCGGCTAGAGCCAATTTCGGAAAAACTCATGAGGCGACCATGCCGGTCGATTCATATCGGGAAGGGGTCAGCTATTATGGCCTCCACAACATGGCCGGAAACGTCTTCGAGTGGGTCTCAGATTGGTACGACCCTAAGTTTTACGGCCGGCTGGAACCGATGGTGAATCCCACGGGACCAGCAAAGCCCGTGTGGATTGGGGGCAC
>CAADGK010000100.1 GCA_900696515.1 uncultured Nitrosospira sp.
GCCCAAACAAGACTCCTCCAAGCGGGAGTCCAGCCGGGGCCATGCCATTAGCGGCAGCTATGGATGGCGTGAGCCCAGGCCCGCAATTTACCGGTCGCTCCTATCCCAGTGTCACTAAAAACCATCCAGACACGTCAACGTCGTCATCGGAACCCACATTCGGCGGCGAGAGCTTATCGAAGGGCAAGACCGACAACACGGCGTTTGATCCGAAAGAAGAAATTGCCGCGTTTCGTGATCGAAAAGAGCCATCCACTGGAGCGAAAGGAGGAAAAACATGACACGCTACTGGGTCATCCTCTCGGCTGCTGCGCTTGCACTGCTCTGTCTTGGAACACTGTCGGCAGAAGCGGAGAGTCCAGGTGTTTCGCCACCAGCACCGCGTATGTCGGTCACACCGGCAACACCAGGAGTCACGCCGTTGCCTCCTGGGATGAGCCCGAACAGTGGCGCGTTGTCGCTGCTCACCGGGACCGCTCGTGACGCCTGCGAAGCCCTGCTCTGTCTGTCCGCGATCGGGTCCGCTCCCGCCGAGTGCGCGTCAGCGTTAGCCAAATATCACGCGGTGCAGATGTTTGGCGGCGGTCCCGCCTTTCTCGCGGCCTGTCCGCTGGTGCGCTGAGGCCGGCAATGATTGCTGCGGATCTGCCACCTCAGGGCCAAGAACGGGTCGTCTGCTCGATCGTGGCAGCGGTAAAGTACGAAGTCCCGGCCAATATCGTGCTGGCAGTGGCGGATAAAGAAGGAGGCAAGCCGGGGCAATGGGTGAGAAACACCAACGGCACCTATGATGTCGGCCCCCTGCAGTTCAATACGTCCTATCTGAAAGAGTTGAAGCCGTACGGCATTACGGTGGCGGATGTCGAGCAGGCAGGCTGCTATCCCTATGAATTGGCCGCGTGGCGATTACGATCCCACATCCGCAATGATCGAGGTGATCTCTGGACACGCGTGGCCAATTACCACTCACGCACCCCGACACGGAATGCTCGCTACCGATCCAGTGTGATGCGCAAAGCGGCGAAGTGGGCCGATTGGCTCTCCGCGCGATTTACGACTGTTCGTTTTGTCGATCGACTCAGCAAGCGATAGGGGCATGATCGGTTCAGCTCTGAAAGTTCAATCATGCAAAGGCGTGGTCTAGTACAGCTTTCCCCGTGTCATCAGGACAATTCGGTCATTGGTAGCTTGCGACTGATTCGATGGAATTACCGGAATTCTGTCGGTTCTGAAGACGATGAGCGCAGCGCGAAGATCGAGACGTCTGGTGGGGCAAGTTGACTGTTAGAACTGGTTGATTGTAGTGGTGCGCCGGCTGGATCTCGAACCCAGGACCCTCGCCTTAAAAGATCATGCCCTATGAACGATTACGGTGACAGGATGATACGAACCGCCTGGTCTCCTAAAAATCCTTGTTCGTTGAGATTGGCAAACCAGATCTGCGCAAAGTCCTTCAAGGGGTCCTCGTACAATTGGCGGAAACAGTCGCGGTTTCACGTCGCATACTATGCTATTTCAGTCAGTTATCGCTCGTACAGTGTCTGGAGCCGAGGACGACGCGACATTTTGATCTTATGAGCCTTTTCATTCAAACCGCGACAAATTCTTTCAAGTGTACGGGAACCCCATTGAGGGATTGTGGCTCGCCGCTCGTCCTCTGCGTGTGGACCCAACGGGTTGTTCGTATATATGCAGTAATTCACGGTTTCTGCGAATTGGTGATGGAAACGCAATAGCCTTTTCGCAAATGATGTGTTATTGTAGACGCTACAATTCGCAGTTTCTGCAAATTATTGCATATGGAGCAAAACCAACCGCGTCTTCCTCAAGGTCGAGCACAGCTAGTCCGTGTCCTATCCGCAGCGGGAGACGTGATCCACGTGGACGACGTCGCCAGCGCTCTGCAACTTGGCCGCACCGCGGCCGCCCAGCGCCTTTCGCGCTGGACCGAGCAGGGTTGGCTGAGACGGGTCGGCCGGGGAGCCTATGTCGCAGCGGCGATTGATACGATGGGATCCGACCGCGTTCTTGACGATCCTTGGGTGCTGGTCCCCGCGCTCTTCGCACCAGCATATATCGGCGGGCGTACGGCGGCTGAGCATTGGGATCTCACCGAGCAAATCTTCAAGGACATCGTGGTGATGACGGCACAGGCTGTGCGTCAGAAACGCCAGGAGCGACACGGCGCGCTGTTTTCGTTGAAGCACATCGACGAACGGAAGCTCTTTGGCACGAAGAGCGTCTGGCGGCATCAGACCCGCGTGCCCGTATCCGACGTGCACCGCACGGTCATCGACATGCTGGATGACCCCACGGTCGGCGGCGGCATCCAGCACGTAGCCGATTGCCTTGCCGCTTATCTGCGGCGCGGCGATAGCGACAACGAGAGGCTCATCGAGTACGCAGTGCGTCTCGGCAACGGCGCTGTCTTTAAACGCCTCGGGTTTCTGGCCGAGCGATTGCCCGATGGTGCTGAGATCACCCGCCTTTGCGAGCACCATCTCAGTGGCGGCCATGCGAAGCTCGACCCTACCCAGGATGGGTCGCATGTGGTGACAGAGTGGCGACTGCGCGTGCCCCAACGTTGGGCTCGCGAGGGAACGACATGATCGAAAAGCGCGAAATCCTCGCGGTCTCCCAGCAGACGTCCCTCACGCCACACGTCGTTGAGAAGGACTATGTCCTCGGATGGATGCTCGCGGGCATCTACAGCCACGAAGATCTCGCGGAAAGTTGGGTGTTCAAAGGCGGCACGTGCCTGAAAAAGTGTTTCTTCGAGACCTATCGCTTCTCCGAAGACCTCGACTTCACGCTTATTAAGCCGGAGCACATCGACACCGACTTTCTGAAGAACGTATTTTCTGAAATCGGCGAGTGGATTTACGAACAAACCGGTATCGAGATTCCAGCCGACAAGCAGGAGTTCGAGATCTATCCGAACCCGCGCGGACAAATCTCGTGCCAGGGCAAGATTAGCTACAAGGGTCCCGTCTCATCGACCCACGGTCTTCCGCGGATTAAACTCGACCTGACAGCTGACGAGCGTGTCGTTCTACCGCCCGTTCGCGCGCAGATTTTTCACCCTTACACCGACGCTCCGAACGACGGCATCAACGTCCTGGCCTACGACTACATCGAGGCGTTCGCCGAAAAATTCCGAGCGCTCGCCGAGCGCACGCGTCCTCGTGACCTGTACGACGTGGTCAACCTCTACCGAAACGGTGAGGCGCGCCCGGAACCACGTCGTTTCATGGAAGTTCTGCGCGCCAAATGCGAATTCAAGGGCATCGCTATTCCGCGCATAGCTGACCTTGAGCCTCACCGTGCGGATCTTGAGACGGGCTGGATCCACATGCTGGAACACCAGCTTCCTGCGCTCCTGCCGGTGGCGACCTTCTGGGACGCGCTCCCAGAAATCTTCGCATGGCTCGAAGGCGCCGTCCCGCAGCCCCTGGCGGCGATGCCTCTCAGTGCCGGTAACACTCTCATCCGCGAACGCATCATCGGCCTGCCTTCCGGCGGCCGAGGTCAGAACTATATTGAGATGATTCGCTTCGCTGCGGCTAACAGGCTCCTTGTGGAAATCGATTACCAAGACAAGCAAGGCAACCGCTCCACGCGCGCGATCGAAGCCTACTCCCTCCGCCGCTCGCACGCAGGCGAGGTACTCCTCATGGCCGTCCGCGCGGACAACGGGCAATCGCGCAGCTATCTGGTCGATAGCATCCTTGGAGTCACAACTACCCAGACGCCATTCTCGCCGCGCTACCCGATTGAACTTACGCCGTCTGGCCCTCAGAGCATTCCGCAGGCTGCGAGCTCTGGCTCAGGATGGGGCTTCGGCGTGCAGCTTGCACCAGCTATTCGCCGTTCGCCCACTCGCAGGCTGACGCGCAGCAAAAGTTTTGCCGGCGCAAACGGTCCAACCTACGTATTCAAATGCTCAGTCTGCGGAAAGATCTTCAATAAGAAGAGCTACGACGTAGCATTGAACAAACACAAGAACAGTCGAACGGGCTACGAATGTTACGGCACGTTCGGAACCTTCGTGAGGACAAAATACTAGAGAGACCGCGGTTAAGGATTGAAGAGAACAAACCTGGCGGCAAGGGCGCTGGCGAGACGGAGAACGATCCGTTCTTCAAGAGAATGATTAAATTCCAACAACGGTGCCAATTCGGGCATAGGACCAGATTGGCAAACCACGTCTGTGCAAAGTCTTTCAAGGACTGTTTCAACTGATGACACACCTCTGTGCGCGTACCAGCCTCGTCATAGCGATACACCTCTTGATCCAACCCCAGATAATCATTCCTGAATGACACCGGTTCAGCGATGAAACCGTATGGAGCATCCTGAAACATGAACACGAGATCAGGGTCGCGCATGAGGTCGCCGTTCTGCTCGCCATAGTGACACAAAGACAGAAGGCGGTGGCCTTCTCCGTCGATGCCGATCTCGTCAACGCTCAACGGCATGAAGCCTGACACCGTGATATGGACAGCGGAATGACCGTCAAGGAGTTGGCCCAAGTGTGTTGCAAAGTCTCGATAGGTATTCATCATATGTTTCCTTTCATAATGTGACGGAAGCCCCCGACGCGAGAGCCGGGGGCTTCCGGTGAGCATTCAACGGTTCGAATGCTCGCTGACCCAGACCTTCGCCTGTTGAACGACGACCAGGAGGGCCTCCAGGTCGGCGAAGCCAAAGGACTCGGAGTTCTTCCAAGCCCCATCTGGGCCCTTGTACGAGCGAGCGACGGTCACGTTGTAGAACGGACCTTTCTCGCCCTCGTTCTTCCAGATGCTTGCCTGGATGCTGCTGCAGCGCAGTGTGGTCACCGGCTTGGGTTTGAGTGTCTGAGGTGCCATGGGCTGATCTCCTTTAGTTAGAGTTGATGTGTTGGCCTCTCACGAGGCGTGGAGGCCACACAGCGACGACAAAGGAGATAACCAGGCCGAGGCCACCTGGCGGACCGACGGGCGCGCAGCGGAGGAATGACAGTGTGTTGGCGTGATCGACGCAGCCCGGAGGAGGAAAGCCAGGGCGGAGGCCGGACCCGCACAGGCACCACGTGTCAACACCGATGCCGGTCTCAGCGCACCAGCAGCAGCGCAGATTAGAGTGAACACACGAGGCAAGAAAGGCTTGGCCTGCGACACCTCAGAGCCAGGGCCTTGCTCGCGCAGGAGGAAAGCGGGTCACGGTGGCAGTTCCTTGAAGCGGTCGCGCTGTGCTCGGGAGCTATCAGAAACATTCTGGACACTCGCCCAGTGCAAGGCAATGGGCCAACGCTGGACGTGTGTAGGTGCCACATGGCTTGTAGTGATTGCATGGGATTAACATCGAGAGTATCAATAATTCCAAATATGTTCGTGGTTGACAAACGTGATTTATTTGTTATATTTTGTCAACCTAACTTGTATCTATGTCTCATAAACAAACCATCGCTCATCGTCTGAAGCGGCTCCGGATGTCGCGAGGCCTTTCGCTCGATGCGCTTGTTGCGTCCATGGGCCATGTTGTTACAAAGCAGGCGATTTCAAAATATGAGTGTGCGAAGGCGAGCCCATCGCCCATTGTTCTGAACAAGCTTGCCGATACCTTCAAGGTTAAGGCGTCCTATTTTCTGAGAGAGCCTGAAGTCAGTGTTAAGTTCATCGGCTACAGAAAAGCTTCGACTTTGCTCAAGAAAGATCAGGGAAGAATTGAGAGCCTTGTCACGGAGGTCTTAGAGGACCGAGTGCGCCTTCAGGCCATGACTGGCTGGCCAAACGGGAATCACCTACCGATCCACGCATATCGCATTTCCAAAATAGAAGATACCGAGTCGGCCGCTGAAGAATTGCGTACGAATTGGAAACTTGGACAGGATCCAATTGCAAGCATGGTTGGTATGCTCGAAGACCACCACATTCATGTCATTGAGCTTGACGCCATCGACAAATTCGATGGCATTTGCGCAGTGGCTGTTGATGAAGCCACCCAGACTCAAGCAGCGGGACTCGTCACCTCCAAAGGCGTATCTGGAGAGCGACAGCGGCTGAGTCTTGCGCATGAATTAGGTCATCTTGTCTTAAAGATAGGGCATACCCTCGATGAGGAAAAAGCGGCATTTCGCTTCGGAGCGGCTTTCCTTGCTCCCGCACAAGTCGTCTATCGTGAGATCGGTACGAGGCGAGACACCATTCTGAGTGAAGAACTGCTGCTTTTTAAGAAGCGGTTTGGCATGAGCGTGCAAGCTCTTGTTCGACGACTGTTCGATTTGGACATCATCTCAGACGGATACTACCGTCAATGGATGATGCTCATCAACCGCTTGAAATGGAAACGGAAAGAGCCGGGCGAATTGGAACCTGAACAATCACAATGGCTTCGGCAAACAGCGCTTCGATCTTATGCAGAGGGACTCATTGGCCGTGAAGAAGTGGAAAGGCTACTTGGTGAGTCTCTTGATGTCGAGGATCCGTTCAGTCTAATAGAACGACGAGCCTTCATGAAGTTACCGCTTGAAGAGCGCAGACGAATTTTGTCTGAACAAGCTGAAAAACTGAAGTCACACTATTCGGAGGGCGCAGAAAGAAGTGATCTCCAGAGTGGAGACTTCGTTGAGTACTAACCCACCATCGCCTAAGCGCGGGGAAATCTGGCTCGTCAATTTGGATCCGACCGTAGGTTCTGAGATAAAGAAAACGCGGCCAGCTGTCATTGTCAGTTCTGATGCATTGGGTCGGCTCCCTCTCAGATTGATTGCCCCCATTACGGAATGGAAAGATTACTTCAAGGGAAGTATCTGGCATATCCGTGTCGATCCTGACGGTAGAACCGGCCTCTCAAAGGCTTCTTCTATCGATGCCTTGCAACTTAGGGGAGTGGATACTTCCCGATGTATAAAGAAGTTTGGGAACCTGCCATCGGCGGTGATGGAAGAACTTGTGGCCGCCATTGCGGCGGTTGTCGAATACCAGTGATCGTGACACCCCTGCCTGCACAGGCAACGGACAGCAACCGGATTCGACTACGACGGGAGAACGCCAGCTTACAGATCAGACAGAACTCGTCATGCACTCCCATCATCCGGCAGGAAGTCAGGACCTCATTCTAGTTCCGGCCCCATTGATGTGACCGTCATTCCTCCAGTAATCGACTGACGTCATGTCTCATGGAGCAAGCCCATCCATGCGCGTAACCGCTCAAGCCCTCTACAACATCACCAAGTGTGCGCATCGCGTGTACCTGGATGCAAATGGGGACCCCAAGGATCGCAGCGAGGTCGGCTCGTTCGTCAAGCTGCTGTGGGAGCTGGGCCTTCAAACCGAACGGGAATACATCGGCACGCTCGACGACGTGGCCGTCTCCTTCGTAGGGCGGCCTGATCTGTTGCTCAAACGGAGGGATCTTGCCTCACGGTTTGGGGTGTATGGCTACGAGCCAATCGACATCAAGGCAGGGAAGGGCTGGGAAGAACGGGATGGGAAACGGACGAAGTTCAAAGATCACTATGCATTCCAGATTCTCTTTTACCGCCTGTTGCTAGAGCGGATTCAGGGCGCGTCTCTCCCCATCGGGCGCATTGTGAATGTCGAGAAACAGCTCGAAGAATTCCCGGTCGCCGACTTCGAACAAGACTTTCAGGAAGCGCTGGCCGAGGCACAGCGATTGATCTCCGGACAGAACACCTCCGAGCCCGTGCTTGGGAGTCACTGCCAGCTGTGCCAGTGGCATCGTCGCTGCGAGCGCTGGGTCACCGAGCAGGAGGATCCCACCGGGCTGTTTTTTGTGGGGAAGGTCAAGTTTCGACTCAAGGAGGTCGGACTTACGACAATCCAGGATATCGCCGCAATGGATGTGAACCAATATCTGAAACCGCCGAAGAAGATCCCACGCACGGGGAAAGACTCATTGATGCGCATGAAGGAGCGGGCGAGAGTCCGGTTGGCTGGGAAACCGGAGATTCGACCGGGCTTTAGCTTTCCTGCACGGACCCGCGAAATCTATTTCGATATCGAGGATGATCCGACACGCGGCGTGACCTATCTGTTTGGGCTGTTGATCAAGGAGCAGGAGAGGGCGCCAGACTTTCAGTATTTCCTCGCCAAGCGGCCGGACGATGAAGAAGCGACCGTGCGGGCCTTTTGGGAGTTCCTGCGCACGGCCGGCGAGGAGGTCTATTATGTCTATTCGCATAAAGAGAGGAGTACCCTCAAGCAGCTGATGGAACGCTATGACCTCGATCCAGCGGTGCTGGAAACCTATAAGAGCAAGGAATACGATTTATATACTGATCTCATCGTGAAATACTCCGACTGGCCGACCTATTCCTACGGGATCAAACAGATTGCGAAGCAGATTGGATTCAAGTGGCGAGACCCAGACCCCTCCGGAGCCAACTCCATTGCCTGGTACAACCAATACCTTGCCAATCCGACCGATGAAGCGCCCCTGCAACGGATTCTAGCCTACAACGAGGATGACTGCCTGGCTATGGTCGCAGTGAAGGACTATTTCGAGCACGTCTCCGCTAGCTCGCACAGCTGTAGTCCTACGGAACGTGAAGGTTCTTAGCAGGCGAGCATGGTGTGTACCCAATCACCAGTCGTATTCACATGCGGTGTGTTGGCGAACGCGACCTAGACCCGTTTCATCAGCCCATGATCGGTCCGCAATTAGCAGTCAATCGGCGACAGGACTTCTTGGACTTTAACCGTAGAGTGCTGCTCTATACTGGAAGACGTCTATTGCGCGCTTTCCATAAGTTACAGCCGCAATCCCTCATTTGTATTGTTGCTTTCCACAACCTTTAGGGGTACGAATTGGCGCAATTCATCACCCGTAAGAGAGTTCGTAACAGCGCCTGAACCCTATGTCAGAGGTGAACCTCCAAACTCCTGTCCTTCATAAAGCAGCCACTCCTCTCGAATACAATGTCTATAGGGCGGGGCTTGAATGGGACTTACTCGACCCCATAGTCATAGAGAAGCGCGACGATCTCAAGTCAGAATCACGTTGGCACGACCGTGTTAGTCCATACCAGCACCAGGTCACCAATCTCATCACATTCTGTCGTCGGCTCCCCGTCACGTTACTCGCGGATGACGTGGGACTTGGAAAAACAATTAGTGCTGGGTTAATTGTTAGCGAGTTGATTTCTCGGTCGCGCCTTTCCAAGTTCCTGGTTGTCTGCCCAAAGTTATTGGGTCCTCAGTGGCAAGAAGAGCTCGCGTCCAAATTTAACATCCCTTCGACGATCGCAACAGGTCGAGATCTTATCCGTGAAATGCCACAAGAGCACGGCGCCGTCATAACGACGTATAACTCCGCCCGCTTGTACCTGGACGAAATCCCACGCGATCGTTTTGAAATGCTCATTCTGGACGAGGCTCATAAGCTACGAAATTTGTATGGAGTTGAATCTCCGCCACTAGTCGCTCGGCGCTTTCGAGCGGCGCTCCAAGATCGCCGGTTTCGCTATGTCCTGATGCTAACTGCCACACCGATCCAAAATCGTCTCTGGGATCTCTATTCGCTCGTCGATCTGCTGACAGTCGCGAGAGGACATCAAAACCCATTTGGCAGCGAAGGCATATTTGCTCGCAAATTTATCGCCGACAACCGTGAGAAGGCGCGCCAATTGAAGCTCGAAGCCAGGGAGGAATTTCGCTCCATTATTTATGGCTACATGTCTCGAATTCGTCGCGCAGATGCCAACCTGTCCTTTCCCGACCGCAAAGTACAGCTGCATAAGGTTGAACCGACCCCGGCCGAGCTCGAACTCATTCGAACAATTGCGAAGCCAATCCAGAAGCTAAATCGGCTGGCACAAATTTCGATATTGCAGGCACTCACGAGTAGCCCTGAAGCTCTTAAGGCCCAACTCGAGAACATGGCTCGAAATGGCACTGTTCCGCTCGAGCTTGCACAGACGGTTAGCACGCTGGTTACGCACATGCCATTGACCGCTAAACTTCGAGGCTTGGGGGTATTAATTGAGAGACTCAAAGGTGAAAATCCTGAGCGCTGGCGACTTGTCGTTTTCACGGGGCGCCGTGAGACTCAAACGACGATTCAAGCCTTCTTGGAAAAACATGGCTTAAAGGTCGGAGTGATCAATGGCTCTTCTGGACCTCGTAACCAGGAAACGCTCGCCGGGTTTCGCAAAACGCCGCCGGATTGCCACGTCATTGTCTCGACCGAAGCAGGGTCTGAAGGCATCAACCTTCAGATCGCGAACGTGTTGGTTAATTATGACCTGCCTTGGAATCCCATGATCGTTGAGCAGCGGATCGGCCGAATCCAGCGTCTTGCCTCTGACCATGCCAGCGTCGCCATCTTTAACATTATCTTGAGCGGGACATTTGAAGAGTTCATTGTCGGACGGCTCATGGAGAAACTCCAATTGGCTTCACATGCGATTGGAGACATCGAGGCTCTCCTTGAGGCCGCTGGTATCGAGGAGGGAGAGGAGGAAGGCCCTACTGGCTTCGATGAGAAAATTCGCCAACTGGTAATTGCGGCCCTTACAGGAAAAGACTTCGAGCAAGCGACTCGTCAGGCCGAACAAAGTATTGAAGATGCAAAACAGACCTTGGCGCGGGAGGAAGAACACATCAATTCACTCCTCGGCGGAATGGATGGTGCCGCTTACGCCGGTCCACGAGCCCCGAGGTTGCCAGCGGTCACACGAGCGATGGAGCCCCGTGAGTTTACAATCTCGGCTCTTCGTGTCCTTGGGGCGCAGGTCACTGAGCTCGAAGACGGGCTGGTCCTTGTTGAGGAAAATGGCGGCCGCCAATTCATCTCCTTTAGCGATCAGTCCAACAAGGAGAAGAGAAGTGTCCTATACGAACCGGGGACAGGTCCATTCCTCGACCTTGTTCATCGAGTCGTCGGCTCTGCGTTGTACAATTTAGAGGACCGTGATAACCAGCCAGCCATCCGATGCAGCGAAATCTCAACCAGTTGGCTTCGATCCTTCAATGCCGCATTAGCCGGAATAGATATTCCGTTGGTAAGCCAATGCTTTGATGGCCATGCCGTAGTCCGGGTTCGGGCCACAGTCGCGCATGACAGTTACGAAAGGCTTGTCGCCGTCAGATGTTTGGGAGCGGAACACATGACCCCCTTTGTGCGTAGAGGGTTCGATCCAATACCACAAATAATTCAGTATCCAAGAGACATAGGACTGAAGTTGGAAGGTATTGTCAGAGACGCCAAGGAGGACGCCGGGATTTCTGAATTTATCCGTTTTTATCTAGAACGACGAGACGAAGAGATTCGAGCGGCAGGAGATGATCGGCGCAGAGCCAAAAAGCTCGAAGATGAATTCACACCCAGACTTGAGATGAATCTTGTCGCCTTGGAAGGAAAAGTCTATAGGCGAGCCGAGGTACAAGTTCGTTTTAGACTGGAAGGGGAGAAGGAATATAACACCACGATTACTCTCGTCCCGCACGATCCGACTTTAGTCGATGCCCCTCCGCTCTTGACCTGTGCCAAGACCGGACGGAAAGCTCCCTCCGTATGTTTCAAGCAGTGCGAAATATCTGGCCAATCTGTGCTTGAAGAACTTCTTGCGCGGTCCGATGTGTCTGGGAGATACGCCTTACCTGAATTCATGGTTCTCTGTGCCGCAACCAAGAAACGGTTACTAAATGATGAAGTTGTAATATCCGCGGTCACGGGTCAACCTATCTCTAGATGGCTGCTAATAACATCGACTATAAGTGGGAAGCAAGCAGAACCAGAGTATTTTGGCCGCTGTGATTTCACTGGGGCTGAGGTGCTAATAACGGAGCTAGGTATAAGTGAAGTATCGGGCAAGCGCTATCGATCGGACGAGCAGCTGCGCTCTGTGGTGTCTGGGAAGTCTGGGCACACATCTGAGTTCATACTGTGTGAAGAAACTAGACAGCCGATTCTCGTGTCGGAGGCCGAGCAATGCGCAATAACCAATGCCTACGTTAGGTCAGGAGTACTAGAAGAATGCCCCGTTTCGAAGAAACGGGTTCTCCCAAGAGAAATGGAGCGGTGCGCAGAAACTGGGAAGCGAGCCTTAAAACAATTTCTTGTTTCCAGCAGTTTGTCTGAAGCGCGAATTCTAGAACAAGTTGCTGTTAGATCGGGAATTGGAAAGTTTTGTGCCCCTGTTGAAGCAAAATCCTGTCTGTGGAGTGGACGTCGATGCCACCCTGACGACCTTCGCAATTGTTGGCTGACTGGCGTCCCCTTGCATTTCGAGTTTGCTACATCTGGGAGATACCCTTCACTTGAGGTGCTCGTCAATCTACTTGATGGTAACCGAAGAACGGAGGATGATCCCGAGAGATGGACCACAATGGCCCAAAAACTTGAAGCGGCTCTCGGTAAAGGACGATGCCGAATAGTTTCCGCTGCACTCTCTCCAGATAAATTACATCTTGCCGTATGTGCTGAAATGCGTATGCTATTCGGACTCCAGCGTAGGCATATCGGTGCAGTCTACTCTCTTAACGGCAATTCCGTCGTTGGCCGAATCGCTCTTGGTAGGCGCACATCGGCAGGATGGATGGATGACTCAAGACAAGCTTTATAAAATGTGCTTAACGAAGAAGGACTTCGTTGTTACCTCGAATATCCTCAAAAGTCTGCCGGCGTCATTTTTGCCGCGCTCAAATTCATACACTTTCACCCATCTCAGTAATTCTATGATTTAAGTGGTCAAACCGAGTCGAGTGAGGTATGATAAAGGACGTTATCATACACTATAATCCAGTGGGAAAGAGCCATGAAACAAGTATCACTTTGTAAAATATCTGGCGTAGAACTTTGCATGCTATGTGGCGTATTCTGTGAGTATGACTCCC